>CAXRAW010000088.1:0-42282 GCA_964228785.1 Flavobacteriaceae bacterium | reverse complement strand
TAACACAAGTGGCATACGCATCATTCTACAAAAAAACAAACGCTTTTCAAAGCCTCGCCAACATCCGAAAGAACGATTCTAAAGATGCCTGGTTGCTCATAAAGAAATTTTATTAAAATCTTTTGGGCGTTCCCCTGCGGGTCGGGCTCTCCGCTCTATCTTTTTTGCCTTTGAAGGACAAAAAAGGATGCCGCTGCTATCCCTAACGCAGCTCTAGAACAACCTTTTGAACAGATGACAATACAGAATGGGTCTTTTCGCTACATTGTAATCATCCCATAACGATGATGGATAAAATTGTAAAGGGTGACTGTGTCATGCTTTTTTCAATGTCCAATACCCATTACACAGCATCTCTTCCATATCTTTGTAAAAAACTTTTAGATGAGAGCAAAAACACCCAGCGAATCCCTCACTATTTTAACAGACCTTGTCCTTCCAGGTGAGACCAATTACCTAGACAACCTCTTTGGTGGCGAATTGTTGGCAAGAATGGATAGAGCTTGCAGCATTGCAGCGCGCAGACATTCTAGAGGAATAGTAGTAACAGCTTCCGTAAACCATGTAGCCTTTAATAAATCTATTCCCGTTGGAAGTGTTGTAACGATAGAAGCTAAGGTATCTAGAGCCTTCAAATCCTCAATGGAAATCTATGTAGATGTGTGGATAGAAGATCGGCAGTCTGGCTCAAAAACAAAAGTAAATGAAGGAATATACACTTTCGTTGCTGTTGACGAAACAGGAAAGCCCGTCGAAATCCCACAAATAGTCCCAGAAACCGATTTAGAAAAAGAACGCTATGATGGTGCACTTAGAAGAAAACAGCTAAGCCTAGTTCTTGCAGGGAAAATGCTCCCCAACGATGCAAGTGCTCTAAAAGCATTGTTTGTTGCATAATATTTTTTCGGTGACATAAATCGAACTAGCGACCTAAAATCCAGTGTGTAGGATTGAGTCGCTTCGTGTTGTTTAGCAACACAAAAATGAGTTTGGTTTTTCCAGTAATCCTGTCAGTAAAAATACTTCCAACAGCCTGTCCTGTAGTTACCCGGTCTCCTGTTTTTACAAATGTCTTCTCAAGATTATTATAGACAGACACATAATTTCCGTGCCTAATTAAGACCGATTTTTTTCCTTCAGACTGTACTTGAATCGCCAGCACCTCACCATTAAAAATGGCCTCCGCAAAAGTCCCTTTCTGAGTTGTAATATGAATCCCAGTGCTGTTCACATAATTACCCTTATAAATGGGGTGAGGTTGCCTTCCAAACCTCCGTGTGATAATTCCGTTATCAACAGGCCAAGGCAGCTTTCCCTTGTTCTGTTCAAATTGGCTAGCCAAAGCTTTGGCTTCGGGAGTTAGAGCAAATCCTTTTGAATTTTTTGTGGCCTTATTGCGATTAGATTCGGCAATAGCCTCGCGAATCAGCTCGTCTATCCTACTGGTAATCTTTTTTTCATCTTCCCTTTTCCTCTTTAGCTCTCGTTTGTATTTTTGCTCCCGTTTTTTAATCTGAGACAATAGCTTTTCCATTGACTTTTTATCGGTTTCAACACTCAACTGTTCGTTCTCCTCATTCGCCAGCAACGTATTCTTCAATTGTCTTTGAGAATGTAATGAGTCATTTAGTCGTTGGACAATCACCGTTTGTGCCATCACCTCTTCACCCTGCTTTTTTCTGAAAGCTGCATACTGATTCATGTACTTTACCCTCTTGTACGCTTGATAGAAGCTTTGAGAGGATAGAATAAACATCGTACGATTTTGTTGTGACCTGCTTTTATAGGAACTGTAAATCATCTTGGCATAGTCCTTCTTTAGTATCTTAAGTTGATTACTCAGTTTCTCAATCTCCAGTTCATTGGACTCAATAGTAGTTTCCAAGGCTTTAATTTCTAAAGAAATCGTATTAATAAGTGCCGTTTTTACCTCTATCTTTTTCTTGATATCCCGAAGATCTTCTAAAGCATTTTTCCCTTTTTTCTCCTCATTAAATAGTAGCTTATTAACTTGTAAAATTTCCTTTTTAATTCGCTTTCTATCCGCCTCCAGTTGTGTTCTTGTCTTTTGAGCCAGCAGAGGAGTTGCAAAAAGGAATACAAAAAGGATAATGATGTGGTGGTTTTTTTGAGACATTAAAATTCTATGCGTTTGTAGCCAGCAGGGATTCTGAAGCGAACTTGAACTGGTTGATTCAATTTTAAAGATTTATGTTCCATCCTAATTTTGGTGTAAGCTTTGCCCTGAGTGGTATAAATTGAAAGTTTTGTAGGAATATAATCACTTTTAACTTTTGAATAAGCACCATAGACCATTTCTAATGTTTGCTTCCTCTCCTTCCTCTCTAAAAAGAGCTGATCTAGTTTAAAATGTTTGGGATGTATTTTAAATACAACATCAAATAATTTTTCCTGAGCTTTTGGAGTAAGAAGATAGGATTGCTCAGAGATTTCAGCATTAAATCGTTTCCCTTTCATTTCAAGCACACTTTTTCCAATAAATAAGTTTTGCAGTTGCTCAAAACTTAATTTAATCCCCAGTAACTTCGCCAGTAAAGATAGATCACCTTCAAAATATTCCTTGGATATAGGTGAATAGTAGCTAAGAGAATTTGGGGTAATTTTTATTTTAAAAGCAGTTAATACCCTAGTTCCCTTGATCCAAATAAGGCTGTCTTTTTTCATTCGTAAACGAACGGTAAAATCCTCTCTTTTTCGCTTTTCGTCACGAAAACTAGTGTAGCTCACTTTAATCTTAGCATCCAAAGTATTGGCAGCGAAAGAAGTTGCCACATGTTTTTTGACGATCTTTCGTGCTGGCATTTTCTTGATTTGATCTGAGGCTACAATAAGATTTTTAGAGGTACATGAAGAAATCAATAAAATGAGTACCAACAAGTATTTCAAAGTTTTCATTGGTTCCGTCCTTTTAATCTTTTTGCCTTGTTTTGATATTCTTGAGCCTTACTAGTTTTTTTAAGACCATCATAAGCCTTTGCTAAGATGATATAAAATTCTAATTCCAAATCTGGACGATCAATCACAAAATCAATGCCAGTCTCTAACACATCAACTGCATGTTTGTTATTGTTTTGAAGATAGAGGGATTTCCCGCGCATTAAGTACATGTAAGGCTGAGCAGGAAATAGATCCATTCCTTTTTTGCTGTATTGATGAAAAACAGCGATATCCTCATTTAAAGATTTCTCCAATAACTTTTTCAGTGTGGTAAAGGAAATATCACCACCTTCAAAACTAGCGATTAAATTTTTCAAATCATCCTCCTCTTTTTTTACAAAAGGAGTCTTTCTACTTTCTAAACTGTGCTTCAAAGATTGTAGCTTTCTGGAAAGCCCTTTTTCCTTGTCTATTAAGTCTATCAAACTCAAAGCCTCATTGTCATCTCTGTTGAGATAGTACAAATGCGCCAAAGTTGATGTTTTATTGGGATTTAGTTGAATAATTTTTTTCTGAATTTTAATGGCCGATAAATAGTTTCGTTCCTTTTGATAAATACTTACCAAATGACTCAGCATCCATATATTTTTAGGTGCTTTATTCAGGGCTTCTTCAATATATAACTTTGCATTCTCGATCTCATTGAGGAACAGATAGTTTTTTGAAAACTCGAAGAGCACACTTACATCTCCTGGGATAATTTGATTGCAGATATCAAGATTTTCAATTGCTTTTTGGTGCTTTTTGATTGCTTTTTCAGAAAGTGCTTTGAAGAAATATCGTTGAAATTTTAATTCTTTTTGCTCATCCAAATCTTCAACAGTAATGCTGTCTTGACCTGTACATGGAAGAGGATTGTACAAAAACCCTAAGAAAATTAGAAATACAATCCTTACAATCATTTAATCATTGCTTTTAGATTAACTCAGTATAAGCTCCAATACTTACCGAAGTAAAATCTCCATTGTACTTAGCATAATCTCCAATCATAGCAAGATGCAATTGCGCATTAGAAATTTGAGTGTTTGTTTGAATAAGAGAATTGGTAATCGAAGAATTCTCTACGGTAGAATGAGCCCCGATAGAAACATAAGGACCTATCTTTGAATTTTTAATACTCACATTCTCACCAATAAAACAAGGTTGTACGATTTCTGAGTTTTCAAGCACCACAGAACTGGATGTCAAATGAATCCCCTTTTCATGTTCAATTTTTAAGATCTGCTTGTTGGTATCTACTGTGGGGTCTTTTTTACCACAATCCATCCAAATATCTACTTTCTTAGGAATAAATTGAGCACCCTCTTTCTTTAAAGTTTCCAAAACATTGGTTATTTGGTACTCTCCATTTTCTCTAACGTTGTTATCTAACAGGTATTTAATCTCATCCCTAACCTTATCACCATCCTTAAAATAATATATTCCTATAATAGCGAGGTCTGATACAAATTCTTGGGGTTTTTCTACAAAATCAGAGATGTAGCCATTCTTTAACTTAACTACACCAAAGGCCGAAGGGTCTTCTACTTGCTTAACCCAGATGGCACCGTCTGCTTCTGTGTCTAATTTGAAGTCTGCTTTAAAGAGCGTATCTGCAAAAGCAACAATGCAAGGTCCTGAAAGGGCATCTTTGGCACAGTATATAGCATGAGCAGTTCCCTCCGCTGTTTCTTGAACGTACACAGATCCTTTTACACCTAAATCACCAGCAATAGCCTCCAACTTCTCTTTAGTGTCTGCTGGAAAGCCTTTGGCTACTGGACCAATAATAAATGCAATTTCTTCAATTTTTTGATCCACAACATCTGTGATGCTTTCAACTAATCGTTGTACGATTGGCTTTCCAGCAATTACGGTTAAAGGTTTAGGAGTGGTGAGGGTATGAGGCCTTAATCGAGAACCAATACCAGCCATGGGGACAATAATTTTCATTGATTTTCACTTTTCGATCAAAACGCAATATACTACTAATTCAGTGATTAGGGAAAAAGGATTTTTTCTTTTATAAACCTTTAGGAATAGCATCAATCAAGGTTTTTGTGTAGATGGATTTTGGTGAGTGATATATCATATCTGCATCGCCAATTTCTTCAATTTTTCCTTGATTCATCACTGCCAATTGATCTGACATATGCTTGACTACCGAGAGATCGTGAGAGATAAATATATAGGAAAAATTAAACTCCTCTTTAAGCGAATTGAGTAAGTTCAATACTTGAGCTTGCACAGAAACATCCAGGGCAGATACAGATTCATCACAGATAATTAACTTAGGCCTTAATGCGATAACTCTGGCAATTCCGATGCGCTGTCTTTGTCCGCCAGAAAATTCGTGAGGGTAACGATTGTAGTGCTCCTTTTTTAACCCCACTTTTTCTAATAAATCTAAAACATAGGATTTCCGTTCTGCACTGCTTGATAAAATATTGTGAACAATCATAGGTTCCAAGATGGCAGATCCAATGGTTATTCTAGGATTTAATGAAGAAAATGGATCTTGAAAAATGACCTGTACCTCTTTGCGAAGTCCTTTAAGTTCTGAAGAATTTAACCTAGTAATATCTTTCCCTCTATATATCATTGATCCTCCAGAGCTTTGCTCAAGATGAATAATCGTTCTTCCTAAAGTTGTTTTACCACAGCCCGATTCCCCTACAAGTCCGAGAGTTTCGCCCTCGTATAAGGTAAAAGATACCCCGTTTACCGCCTTTATGTCTTTACCTCTAGAAAACCAAGAATTTTTCTGGTAGTATTTTTTCAGATTCCTAATTTCAAGCAATGGAGTCCCAGAGTATAGTTTTTGATGAAATTGCGTTCTTTCTTCAGTAGTGTATTCAGAGAGACTTACCTTATGGTTAATAAAATCCTTTACCATAGGGAGTATTTTTAATCTCCGATCCAACCGAGGTTTTGCATTTGTCAAGGCTTTCGTGTATTCCTTTTGAGGATTTTTAAAAATGGAGGTTACCGTTCCCTCTTCAACAAGGACCCCCTTCCGAAGTACAATTATCTTATCTGCTATTTCAGAAACCAAAGAGAGGTCGTGCGATATAAAGAGAATTCCCATCTTAATTTCAGACTGTAGCTCCTTCAATAATGTGATTATTTCTCTTTGAACAGTGACATCTAGAGCCGTTGTAGGCTCGTCAGCAATCAAAATATCAGGCTGACAGGCGATAGCCATCGCAATCATTACCCGTTGTTTTTGTCCTCCACTAATTTGATGAGGATAGGATGTGAAAATATCTTGAGGTCTTGGAAGTTTAACTTTTTCAAATAGTGAAATTACATGCTCTCTAGTGGTTATTTTTTTTAGAGACGCGTGATGCTCAAGGACTTCTGCTATTTGCTCTCCACAGGTCATTGTTGGATTCAGAGAACTCATAGGTTCTTGAAAAATCATTCCTATGCTATTACCTTGGATCTTTCGAAGGTTCTTTTGCTTTAATTTTAGGAGGTCAATCCCCTGAAAGAGAATTTCACCCTCTGTCACTGCATTCTCTGGTAAAAGTCCTATCAAGGATAAGGATGCTAATGACTTCCCACTACCAGATTCTCCAACGACTCCTAGAATTTGATTCCTCTCTAGCTGGAATGATATATTTTTTATCACCTCATGTACGATGCCATCTCTTCGAAATCCTATATGTAACCCTTTTACAACTAACATAATCTTAGACAAAGATACTTTTAAAAATCATACTATTTTTGAGCTGCTAATTTCACCATTTTAAGGGATTGTATGTGACTAATAAATCAAATAACTTTGTAAATATAAGTTCATTAAAACAGAGGTATATTTATTTGAGTTGTGAGAACATAAAGCATTTTCATAGAAACCGACTAAACAGTAGTAATTCTCTCTTAAATATATTTTTGGGATACCCCTTTTATTAAGCGGGTTTTAAAATGAACATTTGTTTGAGTTTGGCTCCTCATGAAAAAAATCATGAGGAGTCGTTCTATTTAATGATGAGAAAACCTGAATTGTGCTGAATTGAAGAGCATTTCACAAGGAGCTTGTCTCAAGGTTTTCTTTGTACATTTTGACATAATACTGAGACGCACATTAACAAGCTAAGTAAGACAGTTCAGAATAACTAAAGCTTTGAAACCTAATGTCAATGATGATATAAATAAACCTTAACTCATTTTTGGTCAGAATTAAGAAGTTAAGGATACTAATACATGTAGATAAGAATCGAGAAAAAGTGACTTAAACTACCTAAAATCACAAAGACGTGGAAAATAGCATGGTTAAATAAAAGCTTTTTGATTGAATAAAACATTGCGCCGATGGTATAGAAAACACCTCCTGTGACTAGAAGCTGAAGTCCTTTTGGAGGAAAATTACTTATCAGAGGTTTTATCACAAAGATAATTTGCCAGCCCATAAGAATATATAGCAAGGTAGAGGCCTTATGGTATTTCCCTGTAAAAAAGAATTTTAGAATAATGCCTGCTAACGCAAAAATCCATGTCAGAGTAAATAAAATCCATCCAGTCTGACCTTCCAGCGTAATTAGAGTAAAAGGAGTGTAGGTTCCTGCAATTAATAAGAAAATAGCAGCGTGATCAAAAATATTGAGTCTTTTTCTTGTGCGTTCATTTTTTGCTGCGTGATAAAAGGTAGAAGCTGCATAAAGTATAATTAAGCTAATGCCAAAAATGTAGAAGCTAGCTGGTTTCCAAAATCCTGAGAAATTCAAAGATTTTAAAATTAACAAGGGAAGCCCTATAACACTTAACAACAAGCCAATCCCATGTGTCAGGATATTTAAAAATTCCTCATTTTTTGAGTATCGGGGGACTAGCTCTTTTTTCATTTTTTGTAGTTAGTATCTTTCATGTAAGATTCGTCTTCCATCAGTTCTTTTTGAATTGTTTCAAAAGTTCTCTGTTTGAGTGAAGCGATATCCTCTTTAGAGCTAAGTCCCTTGGTTTCTATAAATTTGTGTTGCTTCACTCGAAAGGTTCCCAAACCTCCTTTAAAAATGTTCCAAGAAAAGTATCTTTTACAATCGAGGTATGTCTGAGGCACGATAGGTATTTGAAATTCTGTTGCTAATTTAAAAGCACCGTCTTTGAAAGGCGCTAACACCACACCGTAGTCTGGCACCAATCCCTCAGGAAAAATTCCAATACTCGTTCCTCCTTCTAGTCTTTTTTTAGCCTGCTCATATACCTGTTTTCTACTTTTGTAGCTATCTCTGTCAACCAGGATTACCATTCTTTTATAAAAAAATCCAAAAATTGGAATTTTTGTGAGTTCAATCTTACCAACAAAAACGATTGGATTTTTACTGATAGCAATCAACACAAAAGGATCCATTAAAGATGTGTGATTGGGGCAAAATAAATAACTTTTGTTGATGTCTACTTTTTGCTCAAATTCTTTTTGTAATCGAAATCCCATTCCATAAATCAATACATACGACCATATTCTTATCATTTTCCACAAAATTGGATAGAGGTTGTTTTTTGAGGTCAGTATCAGAAGCGCAGGAGACATAAGAATAATTGTAATTGTCAGTAGTACGTAAAACCATATTCTCCAGATAAATAAAAAGGGAATTTTAATCCACTTCATGAGTACAAAGATACTTTGAAAGGTAACTTAATTTATCAGAATTATTGCTATATCATTCGATTGAAAACGAATTGCATGCTAATAATTATGCAAATTTACTAATATTCGGCACAAACTCATAGGGTTAATTTCATTGAGTTCTTCAGCCTGTGAAAAGAGATTCCTTAATGAAGAATCAATTGAAACGTTAGAGATACATTGATGAATCTTACATCAAGAGGGTTATCAGAACCAAATTACTCCAAAAGCCAAGTATAAGAGGTTAATTGTGAAAAATGTATTGTAATATTTAGGATTGGTATATTCATTTTATTCTTATTTTTACTGAGTGAATTTTAGTGAATTATCACTTCTGTAACAAAAGAAGGAGTTTTCATCCAATTCTTAGTTTTATTGCAAATCAAATCCTCTTAGGTAAAATATTCAAGCAGAGATCGTATCTCAATAATAGGAATAATAAAACACCAAATAGCTGGAGAGAGTGCAAGTGTGTAAAAAGAAGAAATATTTTTGAGGAGTTTAAATATCCCATATAATCCCAGTAATTTAAATATTAACGAATGAAAAAAAGTATTTTAGCATTTACCATGGCGTATTTGCTAGCACTTTCTGCAGGTGCACAACAAGTAGAATTCGAAGAATACGATTTAGACAATAGCATGCATGTCATTTTGCATCAAGACAATTCAGCCCCAGTAGTAATTACATCTGTCATGTATCATGTAGGAGCGAAGGACGAGCAATCCAACAGGACAGGAATGGCACATTTTTTTGAGCATCTGCTGTTTGAAGGAACTAAGTATATAGGCAAAGGCGAATGGTTTAAAATTGTGTCCTCTAACGGAGGAAATAACAATGCAAATACCACTGACGATAGAACGTATTATTACGAAGTCTTTCCTTCAAATAAAGTTGAATTAGGTTTGTGGATGGAATCTGAACGATTGTTACATCCCATCATCGGTCAAGAAGGAGTTGATACTCAAAACGAAGTGGTAAAAGAAGAAAAACGACTCCGAGTGGACAATCAGCCTTATGGTCGCTTTTTAGAAAATGTAAAGTTGCATATTTTTAAGAAACACCCTTACAGAGGTACTACTATCGGGAAAATGGAACATTTAGATGCCGCAACACTAGAAGAATTTCAGGCCTTTAACAAGAAGTTCTATGTGCCTAACAATGCAACATTAGTAGTAGCTGGAGACATCAATAAAAAAGAGGTCAAAAAAATGATTCAAGATTATTTTGGAACCATTCCAAAGGGAAAAGATATCATACGAAACTTTCCGAAAGAAGATCCAATTACAGAGACTATCCAAGCAAAGGCTTATGACTCTAACATTCAAATTCCAGCGGTTATTGCAGCCTATAGAACCCCTTCAATGAAGACTAGAGATTCAAGAGTTTTGGATATGATTTCATCTTATTTGAGTGGTGGAAAAAGCTCTGTCTTATATAAAAAATTAGTTGACACGAAGAAGATGGCATTACAAGCAGGAGCAATTAATTTAAGTCAAGAAGATTACGGGACATATATTTTGTTTGGACTTCCGCAAGGCGAAACACAACTTTCCAATATTATCAAGGAAATAGATGAAGAAATTGCTAAAATGCAAACGGATTTAATTTCAGAAAAAGCATACCAAAAATTACAGAATCAATTTGAAAACAGATTTGTAAATTCTAACTCGAGTGTAGAAGGGATTGCTAACTCTCTAGCCAGATATAATATGCTATACGGAGATACAAATTTAATTAATACCGAAATTGAAATTTTCAGATCGATTACTCGGGAAGAAATCAGAGAAGTTGCAAAAAAATATCTGAACCCCAATCAACGATTGATTTTAGAATATCTTCCAGAATCACAGAAAAATTAACACAAAAGACTCACAAGTTATGAACACAAAAATTTTATCTATTGTAGCCATTTTTGCAATGTCTTTTGCTTTAAGTGCTCAAATTGATCGATCAAAAATGCCTCAACCTGGTCCTGCTCCACAGGTAAAACTTGGGAAAGCAGATAAATTTAAATTAAAAAATGGTTTAACCGTAATCATGGTAGAGAACCATAAACTTCCTAGAGTTTCTGCTAATTTAACCATTGATAATCTCCCTAGATTTGAGGGAGAGAAAGCTGGGGTTTCTAGTATGATGGGAAGTCTACTCGGTCGGGGAACAACAAATATTTCAAAGGATAATTTTAACGAACGTGTCGATTATCTTGGAGCTAATATTTCTTTTTCAAGCAGAGGCGGATATGCCACTTCTTTGACTAGATACTTTGATGAAATTCTAGAATTGATGGCCGATGGAGTTAAAAATGCAGTCTTTACACAAGAAGAATTTGACAAAGAAGTAGAAATTACCTTGGATGGAATTAAGAGCAATGAGAAAAGTGTTGCTTCCATCGCAAGAAGAGTTGAAAATGCTCTAACCTACGGAAAAGATCACCCATATGGTGAATTCATTACAAAAGAAAGTGTGAAAAGAATTACACTAGATGATGTAAAGAAAGAATACACCTCTTATTTCAGACCCAACAACGCGTATCTAGTTATCATAGGAGATATAAAGCCGAGGAAAGTTAAAAAAACAATTAAGAAACTCTTTGGTGATTGGGAAGCAGGAGCAATTCCTTCCTTTACCATGCCAGGGGTAAATAACGTGGCAACCACAGAAATCAACTTTATCAACATGCCAAATGCGGTGCAATCTGAAATTGCTGTCATCAATACAGTAAACCTAACGTTGGGGGATCAGGATTATTTTGCTGCGTTATTGGCAAATCAAATTTTAGGTGGTGGAGGTACTGCTCGTCTATTTCAAAACCTAAGAGAAGACAAAGCCTACACCTATGGTTCTTACTCCCGGATCTCACAAAATAGATACGTTGGGAAATTTGCTGCAACAGCTAGTGTTCGTAATATGGTTACAGATAGTTCAGTAGTTGAGATAATGAAAGAAATCAATTTAATTCGATACAAAAAGGTAAGTGAGCAAGAATTAAAAGATGCAAAAGCTAAGTATGTAGGTAATTTTGTGATTAATGTTCAGAAGCCCAGAACCGCTGCCAGATATGCTCTAAACAGAGAGATCTATAACTTATCTGAAGATTTCTATGAAAAATATCTCGAAAAAATTAATGCTGTTACCGTAGATGATGTTCAGAATGCAGCAATCAAATATTTTAAAGGTGATAAAGCTAGAATTATAATTACTGGGAAAGGAATTGAAGTTTTGAAAAATCTCGAAAAAAACGATAATTATCTGATCAAATACTTCGACAAATTCGGAAATCCCACAAAAAAACCAGAAATGACTCTGCCTATTCCAGAAGGAGTATCTGCATCAACTGTCATTAACGATTATATCAAAGCAATAGGAGGAAGCGAAAAAGTGAATGCTGTGAAAACACTAAAGTTAGTTTACAAAGCCACAGTTCAAGGTAGCCAATTAGAGTTAACTAGAAAAATTGCCGCTCCTAATAAGGAGTCTAATGTTGTCACCTTTGGCGGACAAGTATTCCAACAACAAGTATTTGATGGTGAAAAGGGGTATGTTGTCCAGCAAGGTAGAAAAACTGAGTTAGCAGGAAAAGAACTTGAAACAGCAAAAAGTAAGATACTACCATTTGAAGATATGGCTTACAAAACAGGGAAGCTAGACAGAATAGAACCTATAGAAGGGAAAAATGCGTATGTAGTTGTCATGAACGACACAGAGATTTTTTATGATGTCGCCTCTGCATTGAAGGTCAAGTCTGTAAGAACTGCAAAAGGTCCCCAGGGAGAAGTGAAAGTTCCATCAGATTATTCTGATTATAAAGAGGTCAATGGAATATTAATTCCTCATAAATTAGATCAAGGTATGGGAGGATTTACTCTCAACTTTGTACTTCAAGAAGTTAAAGTAAACGAGGAAGTTGAAGACAAGGATTTCGAATAGGCATTTCCTATTTTTATTGATTGGTGCTACTTTATAAACTGGAGTATCAAAAAGCACAACAATTGCTCCCAAGAATTCAATTACTTGGGAGTCTTTTATAGATGTTCATTGTATTAAACCAGATCAAGTATTGGATATTTGATTTAGGTACTTAACTTAAGAGCTATTTTTTTGTTCATTAATTGATAAAATTTAAAATATTAATTGAATTCTAAATGAACAGTGGTCATCAACTTTAACGACGGATAATACAATATTGTAAGTGTAAAAAACTATACAAAACCACAACAAAAGAGATAATTCGGCATTTTTTTTCACATTAAATACTGAAAATTAAAGGTGTTTCTAAAAAACCGTCTAGATTTTTGGGATGTATGTTTTTTATAGCGTATTTTATTAAGAATAATGTAATTTTTCTGCTTATTTTTACAAAAATTCACAAAATCAAATTTATGAAACAACTTTTGATAGCCCTACTATTTGCTTTTGGCTCGATTTTACTGCAAGCCCAAACTTACAACGTTAAGGGTGTCGTAACGGATGCTGTTACAGGAGAAACCTTGCCAGGAGTCAATGTAGTTGTAAAAAACACTACGAAAGGAGACATATCTGATTTTGACGGAAATTATAGTTTAACAAACGTCCCTAAAGGATCAATATTGGTTTTTAGTTATTTGGGTTACCAAGCAAAAGAAGCAATAGTCGACAAAGAAATTATCAATATCATTTTGGAAGAAAGTTCAGAAAAGCTTGATGAAATTGTTGTTGTAGGGTACGGTACACAAAGAAAAAAAGAAGTTACCGGAGCGATTGAGGTAATCTCAAGTCAGACCATTGAAGATTTGAATCCAACTCGAATCGAACAAGCGATTCAAGGGCAGGTAGCTGGGGTAAATATTACAAGTAAATCGGGTGCTCCAGGAGCTGGGCTAAACATCCGCTTTAGGGGAGTTTCTACCAATGGTGATAGTAGACCTCTAATATTACTGGACGGAGCCGTTATTGAAGACCTGAGTGTAGTAAACCCTAATGATGTTGAAAGTATCAACTTCTTAAAAGATGCAACCGCAGGTATTTATGGGGTAAGAGCTGCAAATGGAGTTATTTTGATTACGACCAAATCAGGTAGAAAGGAAACAGACTTTCAGTTCAACATCAGTATGAACACTGGTTTCCAACAGACAACTAGAAAGATTCCGTTGTTGAATGCTACTGAGTATGCATTGTTGGCAAATGAAGCTTTTGCTGCCAACGGAGAAGCTTTGCCTTTCCCAAATGTATCAGATTTAGGTCAAGGAACGAACTGGCAAAATGAAGTATTCGAAAATGCTCCGATCTATAATGTAGACATGGGCTTTACAAAGGGCACGGAAAAAGCGACCTATGCATTGACCATTTCCGCGTTTGATCAAGAAGGAATTGTTGGAAGAGAAAAAGCTCGGTTCAACAGACGCACAATCAAGTTTGATTATACAAGAGATATTACCAAAAACTTAAAGTTTTCTACTTCTACCATCTATGCAAATACCAATAGGTTTACACTTATTGAGAATGCCTTAGGGTCGGTTCTGTTCAATGCCTTAAACATGCCTTCTAACTTAGGGGTTAATGACCAAGCTCCAACCACAGGGGTTGGAATTGAGGTAGTAAACCCAATACACCAAGCAGAAGCTACCTTTAATAGAGCTACTGCCAATAGAATTACATTGAACTACGGTCTTACCTATTCTTTTCTAGATCATTTTACCGCAGAAGCAAGAATGCAACTCAACCATGCTGGAGTGGTTTCTAGAAACTTGTTCCCTGAAGCAGATTTTGGTGCTGGTAAGGTATTCAACAGAACTTTAGCCGAGGCAAGTTTTGCTGAGCAACGATTTACAGATTATACATTTGATGCTTTTGTGAAATATGAACGTGTGTTTGACGAAGTACATGATTTAAAAGTATTACTAGGAACCTCCTTTTTTCAAACAACAGGTATCAACATAGCCAATCGCACCAACTTTGGTGGAAGCGCTGCAAGCTTGGCACAAGCCAACTTTGATATTATTGGATCTCAAAACAACTTGACGCTTTTTAACGTGCCAAGATTGTTCTTCGATTCTCGACTGCAATCATTTTTCTCAAGAGTGCAATACAGTTATAAAGGCAAATATTTACTGTCAGGAATCTTAAGACGAGATGGATCATCGAATTTTGGTCCGAACAACCGATTTGGTATCTTCTACGGAGCTTCTGGAGGTTGGATCGTTTCTGACGAATCTTTCTTGGAAGATAATGAGACGATTGACTTCCTGAAACTGAGAGGAAGTTATGGAGTCATCGGAAACGATAGAATTCCAGGAAACAGATTCGTTTCCTTATTAGATGGTGAAGGAGCATACGTTTTCAATAATCAAATCTTCATCGTACCAGCAGCTATTGGAGGTCTTTCCAATCCAAACATCCGATGGGAAAAACAAATTACCACAGATTTTGGAGTCGAATTTGGTCTTTTCAATAAAGTTGATGTAGATCTTGGATACTACTACAGAAAAACAGAAGACCTATTAATTCAGCCACAAACTTCTCTGTTATTAGGAGGAAGTGCTCCTGGATCTGCTCCTCCAGTAGTAAATGCCGGAAGTGTGAGAAACAGCGGGTATGAATTCTCTTTGTCTTATGCTGATGATATTGGAGAAAATGCAAAATTTAGCTTAAACTATAACTTTGCTACTGTAGACAATAAAGTTCTCTTTGTAGGATCTGATACTGGATTTGAATTTGGAGGAACGTTTGGAGTTGGGCAAGAAATTGACATCTCGAGAATGCAAGCTGGATTGCCTATTGGTTACTTCCATGGGTTGCAAACAAATGGAATTTTCCAAACACAAGCAGAAGTAGCTTCAAGTGCACAGCCTGATGCTACACCCGGGGATATCAGATTTGTTGATTTAAACAATGACGGTACCATTGATGATAACGATAGAACCTACTTAGGAGATCCTATTCCAGACATTACAATGGGATTGAACTTTACGTTCGAATACAAGCAGCTAGACTTTGTTGCTTATGGTTTTGCATCCTTCGGGAATCAAATCGTACGTAATTACGAAAGAACCACACCACTTACGAACAGAACAATTTATGACTTAGACAGATGGACAGGTCTAGGAACAAGTAATACCGTTCCTAGAGTAACCACCGGAGCTACAACCAATACATTGTTCTCAGATTATTATATTGAAGATGGTGACTTTATTAGAATTCAAAACGTACAGATCGGATATTCGTTTGGAGAGGAAACCCTAAAAGCAACTGGATTCGATAAATTCAGAGTGTACATCTCTGGAAACAACATATTTACATTTACGAAATACAGAGGGTTTGATCCTTCTGCTACGAGTGGAGCTCCAATTGGAGGAGGAATTGATCAAGGATTTTACCCTGTACCAAGAACCTTTTTACTAGGATTAAACATTAAATTATAATACATAAACAATCATGAAAATTTACAAACACATAAAAATTGTTTTCTGCATCTGCATGATCTCAGTATGTTGGACATCGTGTGATGACTTTGTTGATGTATTACCAGAACAACAAAATTCAGAAGACTTCTTCAACTCAGAAGAAGATTATCAAAATGCATTGATAGCTGCCTATGACCTATTGCAGTCTACCTATTTAAATGTCTTGCTCGGTGAAATTGCATCTGACAATACATTGGCGGGAGGTGAAAGTGCCAACGACGTTTTAGGCATTCAGCAAGTAGATGACATGACTCATACTCCTATCAACCAACAACTTCGTGATATTTGGGGTTGGATGTATGCAGGAGTGAACAGAGCAAATTACTTACTTGAGTTTCAAGACAAAACCGATTTTAACGGTAAAGAACAAGTCATTGCTCAAGCTCGCTTCTTAAGAGCTTACTATTATTTCGAATTGGTAAAGTGGTTTGGAGATGTGCCTTTAGCAGTAGATCGAAGAATCCTATTTGGAGATCAATTTGAGATAGACAGAACACCTGCTGCAGAGGTTTATGCGCAAATCGAACTAGATTTGATGTATGCTGCAGACAATCTTCCTTATGTTCAATCAGAGCAGGGAAGAATTACGAAAGGTGCTGCTCAGGCATTACTTGGAAAAGCTTATTTATACCAAGAGAAATTCACGGAAGCTGCTGGAGTTCTTGAAGACCTTATCAATGCTGGACCTTACAGCTTGGTAACCGATTATGATACTACTTTTGAGGAAGAAGGAGAAAACAACAGTGAATCTGTTTTTGAAGTTCAATATACCGATCAAGAAGGTGCTGGATTTGGCTGCTTACAATGTAGTGAAGGAAATATAGCTGTTGGTTTTAGCGGGATTAGAAATTATGAAGGACCCGATTTTTCATCTGGATTTAGTTTTAACGTTCCAACCCAAGAAGCTTATGATGCATTTGCGAATGACGACCCAAGAAGAGACATCGCGATCTTAGATATCGATGCATGGGCCGCTCAAACAGGAGCTACTTTTGGAACAGGATATGAGCATACAGGATACTTCAATAGAAAGTACATCCCAAGAAAGAGAAACCCAGGAGCGCAAGCAGACCTGAATTTGACGAATCCAAATAACTATCGTGCTATCCGTTTTGCTGATGTGCTTTTGATGGCTGCTGAAGCTTTAAATAGAGGTGGTATCGATGATGCTCGAGCGAGAGAATATTTAAATAGAGTTCGTAGAAGAGGTTTTGGAGATATGCTTCATGATGTTTCTACATCCGGTAGTGCGCTTACCAATGCGATCTACAACGAGAGAAGAATAGAGCTTCTCGGCGAAGGTCATCGGTTCTTTGATTTGGTGAGAACGGGAAGAGCTGCTTCTGAAATTGATGGGTTTGTGACTAACAAACACGAGTTGTTCCCCATTCCTGCCATAGAGATTCAGTTAGCTGGAAATCGATGGACTCAAAATCCAGGATATTAAAAATATGATGATGATGAAACAATTAAACAAAATATTGATAGCCCTAACCCTTGTTATTTTTAGTTGCGAAAGCGAAAGAGACTTAGCGTATCTGGAAAATGTAGCTTTGCCAGAAGATATTACCGCTACATACAACATAACACAAGACAACACAGGATTGGTAACAATTACACCCAGTGCATTAAATGCATCCTCTCTTGAATTGTATTTGGGTGATCAAACAGAAGATCCTGTTGCTTTACTACCAGGAGAAAGTGTAGATCATATTTACACAGAAGGAACCTATGAAGTTAGAATCGTAGCTTACAATATTAACGGACAAAGTAGAGAAGCTAGTCAGCAATTAGTAGTGTCTTTTCAAGCACCTACCAACTTGCTAGTGATATTAGAAAATAATTCCACCATATCCAGACAGGTAGATATTACCGTAACCGCAGATTTTGCAACCCTGTATGACTTCTACACAGGTGATGCTGCTACTCCAGATCCAATATCTTCAAACATTGGAGAAACAATATCTTATCTGTATCCAGAGGGAGGAATCTATTCTATTCGAATCGTGGCAAAAGGAGCAGCAATTGAAACCACTGAATACACTGAAGATTTTGAGGTAACTGAAATTTTACAGCCATTAGAATCTGCAGCTATACCTCCTGTTAGAAATGATTCTGATGTAATCTCTATCTTTAGCAGCGCCTACAATGATATTGCAAATACAGATTTCAATCCGAACTGGGGACAAGCAACTATGTACACACCTTTTGATCTAAATGGAGATGCTATGTTGCAATACAGCAATATGAATTATCAAGGCATCCAGCTTGATTCGGATCAAGATATTTCAAATATGGAATACATATATTTAGATGTGTGGACTGCCAACATGACGGATTTAGAAATTTCATTGATTAACAATACAACCGGGGGAGCAACAGAAGCTCCAGTAACCGTTCCTTTAACACTTGATGACTGGACTAGTGTTCAAATTCCGATTTCTGATTATACTGATCAGGGACTAGTGGTAGATCAAATTTTTCAATTAAAGTTAGTAGATCCGAATAATTCTGGTGGAACAGTTTTTATAGACAATTTATATTTTTGGAAATCACCACCAGCTGCCTCCGGAATTGAAGGGATCTGGCAAATTGCACCAGAAGCAGGAGCATTAAAAGTTGGACCAGCACCAAACAGCGATCAATGGTGGTTTAATACTTTAGCTGATGTAACAACAAGAGCTTGCTATTTTGATGACAAATATGTGTTGAGTCTCGACGGAAATTTCCATAATATTTTAGATGGAGAAACGTGGCTTGAAGGATGGCAGAATGGTGGCGTAGAAGAATGTGGTACTCCTGTAGCTCCACATGATGGTAGTAATGCTGCAACTTTTGATTTCAATACCAGTACTAATAAACTAACCATTACAGGGACAGGATCCTACATGGGCTTACCAAAAGCTGTAAATTCGGGTGAGCTTCCTAATGTTGGAGTTCCAAATTCTGTTACCTATGACGTTACTCTAACGAACAACAACAACGTCCTCACTCTGGTTATAGAAGCAGGAACTGGGGTGTTCTGGACCTTTAAATTGATTCGCTATACCTCTCCTGTAGAAGGAACATGGAAGATAGCACCAGAAGCAGGAGCACTGAAAGTAGGGCCAGCTCCAAATAGTGATCAATGGTGGTCTAATGCCCTAGCAGACGTAACCACAAGAGCCTGTTATTTTGATGACAATTATATATTTAATTCTGATGGATCATTTCAAAATATTTTGGGACCTGAAACTTGGTTAGAGGGTTGGCAAACCGGTACTGATGATGCATGCGGAGCTCCCATTTCTCCTCACGATGGAAGTAGCTCTTCATCATATTCCTATGATGAAAATACAGGACAACTTACCTTAGTAGGAACAGGAGCTTATCTCGGATTACCAAAAGCGGTTAACGCTGGTGAACTTCCAAGTGTAGCAGTTCCTTCTTCAGTCACCTACGAAACCACTCTTGCCAATAACAATACAGAAATGATCGTGGTCATAGAAGCTGGAAATGGCGTTTTTTGGACATACAAATTGATCAAGTAAAACTGAAAGAATATGAGAAATTACAAAAGCAACATACTTCTTCTTGCACTAATTATAATTTCAATGACTTTTAAGTCTTGTCAAGATGAAGATCAAGAGTTTGGGGCTATAATAGCTCCCTCTAACATTACATTGAATTTTGAGATTGTTGGTCAAGACACAGAAAACCCAAATGGTGATGGCTCTGGAATAGTTAATTTTACAGCAACTGCAGATGATGCTCTTACATATATCTACAGCTATGGGGATGGGACAGACAATGTATCTGCACCCAGTGGAACTTCAACACACAGATTTACACAATTAGGACTCAATGCGTATGATGTAACTGTCATAGCTTCAGGAACAGGAGGAGCTACTTCTTCATTTGTGGTTACTGTGGAAGTTTTTAGTGCATTTGATGATCTTGAAGCTAAATCCTTTTTAACAGGAGCTCCTATAACACTTGATCCTAACGGAGATGAAGTCATCGATGTTTCTACTCCTGTATCAAAAACATGGGTTTTAGATGACTCCAAATCGGGACATCTTGGAGTGGGCCCCTCTGCTGCGTTTGATATTGCCATTTTTGGGACTCCAACCCAATATTATTACCCATCTTTCTTTGCTGCTGGTTCAGGCACGTTTTGTGGCAATCCAGATGATTGTTTTTGTGACGACGAATTAATTTTCACGATGAATACAGATGGAACCTTAAGTTACATTCTAGATAATAAAGGAGAAACTTTTTTTAATGCCAATGCTGCACATCAGACTGTAGTAGGCGGTGCTGGTGGGGAAGATGCCTGTTTTGCCTTTGATACTTCAACAGAAAGTATTGTTGCATTAGCACCAACTTCAGAAAACTGGGAGCCAGCGATGGTTCTAGATCAAAGTTTTGATCCAAGAGGAACTGTAATGAACTTTTCTAACGGAGGGTTTATGTCTTATTACATTGGTACTTCATCGTATGAAATCCTAAGTATCTCTGAAACGGAGATGCACGTTAGGGCAAACGATGGTGCTAACGCCGATTTATCTTGGTATTTGAGGTTTATATCATTATAGATTATCAGAATAACCACTTCAACCATCTTACGATCTTGTAGTAAGGTGGTTTTTTTGTACGTAATAGTTTCAAGATTTACATAATTTAAAATCAGATTAAATCGTTGTAAATAAGTGTTTTAAGATAATTAAATTATCTCTAGCCCAGAGGCAATGTCAAATCAAATAATGACAAGTTAAGTTAAGACAATTAAAATCCTTATTTTTATTTCTGAATTAAGAAGATGTTTGCAAATGTTTAATTTGTAATTCTCACCCTTGTTATAAAGTTCTCATGAGGTAAAACATTCTTAGGATTATATATGATTTAAAAATATTTCAGCCTTTGTCTATAAAATTCAAATTTGTCTTTCTATTTTTTTTTCTCCAGACGTTTGTTCCCATTTTACTCGGTCAAGAATTACCCCCTGTAGAAACTTTTATGCCAGAAATTTATGAAGCTGAGGATCAAAATTGGGGAATAACTCAAGCGGAAGACGAGTCCATTTACTTCGCTAATAATAAAGGATTACTTACCTATAATGGTGCACGTTGGAAGCTCTATGATTCACCAAATTCAACAATTATGAGGTCTGTAAAGTTCATTGATTCCAAGATTTTTTCAGGTTCTCACATGGATTTTGGATACTGGGAAAAAGATACCAAAGGAAACCTTTCTTATACCTCGATAGTAGAGAAAAAAGACTTAGCAATATTAGATGATGAAGAATTCTGGAACATTCTCAGACTAGAAAGATCGGTTCTTTTCCAATCATTACAAAGAATATACATCTACGACAAAGAGAAAGACAGTATTAGCATTATAGAATCCAATAATGGAATCAAGAGAATTTACAAAGTTGATAACAGGATTTATTTTCAAAAGAAGGATCAAGGAATTTTTAGCTTTGAAAGTGGAGAAGCAAGATTAGTTAGCGATCACCCTATGTTAAGAGACAGGTCAGTCGTAAATATATTCAAACACAATAATCAACTGGTATTTTTGACCAAGGAGAATGGATTCTTCCAAATCTATAACAAAAAAATTGTGCCGTGGAATAAAGAGTTAAACCAAAAACTTAGACAATATGTAGTTTATAATAGCATTCAACTAAAAAATGGGAATTTTATTCTTGGAACTGTTTCCAATGGAATCATATACATTAGTTCAGACTTTCAGATAACGTATAAAATCGATCAAAGTAGAGGGTTAGGAAACAACACCGTGCTCTCACTATTCGAAGATAAAGTTGGTAATGTTTGGTTAGGGCTTAATAGAGGAATTAATAATGTTAACTTTAGTACACAACTCCGTGTTTATAGTGATATAGGGGTTCTAGGAACTGTTTACACCTCTCTACTAGATGGAGACATTCTATATCTAGGAACCAATCAAGGACTTTTTTATAAAAATTTGAATTTCAATAGAGGTTTTGAACTTATTCAGGGAACGGAGGGTCAGGTCTGGTTTTTGAAAAAGCTGAAAAATACGATTTTTTGTGGCCATGATGCTGGTACCTTCACTGTAAAAAATAAAAAAATAGAACATATTTTTCGAAGTGAAGGGACATGGCAAATCAAAGAGATAGAAAATTCTCCAAACCTGTTAATTCAAGGAAACTATGAAGGGCTATCTATCCTAGAATACAAAAACAATCGCTGGCAAACGAGAAATAAACTTGAGGGATTTGAAATATCATCAAGATATCTGGAGTTCAGTGAGTCAAAAAGCCTTCTGATGAGTCATGAATACAAAGGGGTTTATCAACTAAAAATGGATGATGATTACAAAAAAGTTATCTCACATAGGCAAACAGACATACCTAAAAGCGCCAAGTCAAGTCTCGTAAAGTTTGATAATCGTATCCTTTACGGAGCATCCGATGGGGTGTTTTATTTTGACACCAATCAGCAAGAATTT
The DNA here is from genome assembly GCA_964228785.1 of Flavobacteriaceae bacterium. Classification (GTDB taxonomy): domain Bacteria; phylum Bacteroidota; class Bacteroidia; order Flavobacteriales; family Flavobacteriaceae; genus Polaribacter. The sequence goes on along the minus strand of CAXRAW010000088.1, from coordinate 19,797 downwards.
TTCAAAGAAAATACACTTAGCGGTCTTTACAATACCGAAGAGTATATTTCAGGAAAACTTGTAGTTACCAACAACAAACTGTTTGCCTTTACCAAGAACAGAATAGCCTATGCAGAAAAAGGAAGTTTAACAGATATCCAATTGTCCTCAATCTATCATCCACAAAATTTGAGATTAACAAAAGAAGGCTACGAAAATATTTTGTATATAGGTGGAGAAAATTATTTGATTGGAAATTCAACAGGATACATGATTTCTGAGCTCAACACTAAGAACATTAAACAATATAATATTCGATTAGACAAAGTCTCAGCTCATCAACTAAACAGAAAACATTCACAACTCAGCTTATCAGAGGAAAGCAAAGATTTAACATCTTTTGAGAATCATCTCAAGTTTTCATTTAGTATCTCTAATTACAACAAATATCTTCCCTCGCAATATCGTTATCGTTTAGTTGGGTTTAATGAGAATTGGACACAATGGTCTTCATCCACTGAAGCTACCTTCGAGAATTTACCATTTGGAGATTATACGTTTCAGGTAAAGGGGAGAGTAGGAAAAAGTGAAACTGAAAATACAATCAGCTATCGTTTTGTCATTGAAAAACCGTGGTATCAAAAAACTACAGCCATTGTCGTATATATTGTGATGGGGTTTCTTTCAGTAATTTTTTTTCATATATTACATAGAAGGTATTACAAAATACAACGTCAAAAACTCTTAAAACAAAAAGAGAAAGAGTTAGAAATTAAACAACTTGAGAATGAGCAACAGCTTATGCATTATAAAAATTTAGACCTACAGAAAGATATTGAAGCAAAAAACAGAGAGTTGGGTATGTCTGCTATGAACTTAGTGAAAAGAAATGAATTATTAGGCCATATAAAGAAGGAATTAGGTATAGCCAAAAATATGGAAGATATTTCCAAAGTAATAAAATTAATCAATAGGAATCTGAATACTAACGATGATTGGAAACTATTTGAAGAAGCATTTAATACGGCTGATAAAGACTTTATAAAAAAGTTAAAAACGCTTCACTCTAACCTTACATCTAATGATTTAAGACTTTGCACATATTTGAGATTAAATCTTTCATCCAAGGAAATTGCTCCTCTATTAAACATTTCTTTGAGGAGTGTAGAGGTAAAGCGATATCGATTACGTAAAAAGATGAATTTACCTCATGAAGCTAGTTTAACTGACTATATTTTAGCTTTATAAAACGCTTTAACGATCAATATTACCTATACAAAAATACAACAATTGAGTTTTTTTATCCTTTTTAACCTCAAAAATAACACAATTAAGGTCTTGTAATCAAAGGGATTTGATTTAATAATTTGTAAAATAAATTTATTTTTTTTGCGATGTATGTTTTTTATTGAGGCTTAGTTTTAATAATCACAAATTCTTAACATTAAATTTACGAACGACTAAATTCATGGACACTTTCACACCCAATTCAGCCTATCATTTGATATCTATGGTCAATTTCAAGTCATTCATCTAAAAAATTCAAAAAATGATTTGTCATTTTCAAAGAATTTTGTCGAATCACGTCAAACGACTAAATCAATTATTAACAAATGAAATGTGATCACCATTACCCTTCCTTGCCCAAGAAAACTAGCGATCAATTTCACATACACAAAAACTTAAAACCAATGAAAAAAAATTTGTTAGCGTTACTATTTTTGATTGGTTCTTCATTGATCTATGCCCAGAGCAGTAAGATTTTTGTTAAGAAAGACTCAAGAGGTCATATCTTAGAAGTCAATGGAAAGCCTTTTATGGTTAATGGGATGAACTGGGACTATTTTCCTATAGGGACAAATTATTCATACAGTTTGTGGAATCAATCAGACGATTTTATCAAAGCCGCATTAGACCAAGAAATGGGATTACTTCAAAATATGGGAGTTAATACCATAAGAATGTACACTGGCATTCAGCCTAAATGGATTCAATATATTTATGAAAACTTCGGTATCTACACAATGCTGAATCATTCATTTGGTCGTTATGGACTTACGATTAATGGTGCCTGGGTTCCTGTCACAGACTACTCCAATCCTGATACGCAAAGATTGCTGCTTTCTGAAGTGATTAAGCTTGCAGAAGAATATAAAGATACACCAGGTCTTCTGCTGTTCTTACTAGGAAATGAAAATAATTATGGTCTTTTCTGGGCTGGTGCAGAAACAGAGGATTTTCCAGATGAAGAAGACAAAAGACGAGCAGTAGGAGAGAATAGAGGTAGACCCATGTACAAACTAATGAATAAGGCAGTCAAAGCAATGAAGTCTATAGACCCCAATCATCCTATGGCTATTTGTAATGGAGATGCTTTGTTCATTGATATTATAGCCGAAGAATGTCCAGACATAGATATTTATGGCGTAAATGCATACCGTGGAGTCTCTTTTACAGATATGTTTGATGTAGTAAAATCAAAGTTAGATAAGCCTATCTTATTTACAGAGTTCGGAGCTGATGCTTTCAATGCAATCAATAACGCTGAAGATCAAAAATCTCAAGCATACTATATGGTTGGAAACTGGAAGGAAATCTATGAAAATGCTGCTGGAATGGGTAAAGCAGGAAATTCTATCGGAGGTTTTACCTTCCAATTTAGTGACGGATGGTGGAAGTTTGGTCAAACAAAAAATTTGGATGTGCACGACAATAATGCTTCGTGGGCAAACGGAGGGTATTCCAAAGACTTGGCTCCAGGTAAAAATAATATGAATGAAGAATGGTTTGGGGTATGTGCCAAAGGACCAACAAATGAAAGAGGATTATACGATTTATATCCTAGAGCTGCCTATTATACTTTAAAACAAGCACATCAATATAACCCTTACAACTTAGACTCAAACCTTGAATCTCTAAAACTACATTTTAAAGAAATTAACTTAATGGATGCAGTGTTAAGGGCAAGAGGAGATAAAGCGGCCTTAGGTGGGGGTGGTAGTGGAGCCAAACTTAGAGTTAGTAACCTACAAGTTAAGTTTACTACTTTTAATACAGGAGGAAGTCTTATCACTACACCAGATACTGCCGATCCTGATGAAAACACATTCCCAAATCAACTAGGATTTGATTACATGCAATCCTACTTTGTTGGCTTTGAAGGAAACCCTTCACCAAATATGAGAGCTAACGTCAATTTCAATGTAATTGGCAGAGTTGCTGAAAACCCTATTGATGAGATTTTTTGGGAAAATAGAGCAAGACCAGTTACCGTGAATACAGACAACGGAAATTTAATCCTCAATAGTGAAAACAAAGTAAACGTTTACAACGCATCATTTGAGTGGAACGCTGAAAATTTCGATCTAAGGGGTTTTTACAGGACAGGACATTACCATTGGGGCTATGAAGGAGACTTCTTCGGATTATACCCTGAAGCGAATTACGGTCCAAACCTTGATATATACGGTGGCGAAATTTTAGGGTTAGAGATAGATGGTAAAGGAACTTTTGATGGCTTAAAAGCAGCCATTGGACCACAATTATGGTGGGGAGCAAATCCAACAACCCTTTTAAAATATCGAAAGAAATTAGCCCATTGGGACATTACTGGAATCTATCACAGAGACTTTGAAACAGATATTATAATCGATCCTGTAACTGGGAAACGTATTCTCAATGTAAACCAAGTTCGCAGCGGAATTATTCCAGCATGGCCAACAGAAAGAGGAACCTTAGTTTTAGAAAAAGAATTTGGAGATTGGGGTTTAACATTAGGAGGTATATGGGCAGGAAGCCCACTAAATGGGATTGGTTTCCAAAATATCAATGATAACGGAGATGTCGTTGTTGATCGAGTTAAATCTACAGATAATTGGGGCTGGAAAGCAAAACTAACCTATCAAAAAGGAACTTTTAACTGGTATGCACAAGGAGGAGTATCTGGTTTAGTAGCAAATGGAGGTGTTGATCAAACAAAGACCTTTACTGGGTGGAAGTTAAAAGATAACGGAAGTGGAAACCAAGCAAATTTTTTAACTGGACTCGCATACACCAAAGGAAACCTTCAGATAGCTCCAAATTTTTTATGGCAGAAACCCTTGGTAGATGCCATGCCAAACGGTGTTGATGCACCTGGAAGATTACGAAATGTAATTGACGATCCTTTTGCAGTTCGATGGAACCGAGAGACAACAGCAGGCGAAATCTTGCTGAGCTACGACCCAACACCAGGATCCTGGATGTATGAGTGGGATAACGACAGAGCAGAGGATGCAAAGTTTGCGATGAACCTAGGTTTTGTATACAGACATCATCCCACCACCATGGATGCACATATTGGTTTTCTTGCCAATCGTAACTTCTTTGCCTTTGCTACTTCAGCACCAACACAAGACCTATGGGAAGTACATTCAAGAATGGTTTCCAAAATGAATCCCAACCTAGGAATTATCGGTAACTTTTACTACGGAAATGGACAAGCAAATGGAGACTCTGAAAGAACAATCATCAGATTTGGTGGCGATATCAGAATGATCAAAGGAAAGACTAAAACCATTGCTCATGTTAAGGTTAACGATTGGGGACCTTTTGATTATCACAAGGACTTCAACTTGACCTTTCCTTTACAGCTGATGCTGGATTTCTCCACAACTTTAGGAAAACCTGACTGGTTTGTACTACCAAGTACAACAGTTGGAATAAGGGGCACATGGCGTTCTTTGAATGAATTCTCTCCAAGATATTCTCCGTTAGCAGCCCCTGAATTTGGAGATCCACCACTAAGTACAGTAGGATTCCCAAATGGATCAGAGTGGGAAATCAGAACATACATACATATTAACATCGGAAAATAAAAAAGCACGTGATGGAAACAGTAAAATATATTAAAACAAAAATAATTCTCTCTTTGATATTATCAACCATCGTGTTTACTGGTTGTGAGCGTAACCTTTCAGATGACGTTGTTTTAGCTACATTTGATACCACAGGAGAAGTCTTTACTGATAATTTTGTAGGGATGGGAAGTAACTTTTATTTACCTTTTGCGAACTCCAAGTTAGATGCTTTTTCTGTCGATAATCAAGCAGGGTACGAAAGTTCAGCTTCCTATAGAGTTGACGTGCCAAATGCTAATGATCCAACAGGGAATTATGCGGGAGCCATATTGAGAATAGACGGTGTGGGAAGGGACTTGTCAGGATACGATGCCTTAACATTCTATGCCAAAGCCTCACAGGGAATTAATTTGAGTGAAGTAGGTTTTGGGCAAGATTTTATAACAAACAGCTTTTTAGTTTCTACTGTAAATCTATCAGTGGGTACTAGTTGGGCAAAGTACACTATTCCCATACCAGACGCCTCAAAGCTGGTTGAGGAACGCGGTGTCTTTTGGTATGCTGATGGTACTGATGAAACTGGTGGTCTAGGATATACTTTATGGTTTGATGAAATTAGATTTGAAAAACTGGGAACCGTAGCTCAACAAAGACCTTTCATCTATCAGGGGCAGGATGTCATTGTAGAAAGTTTTATCGGGGCTACAACAAGTATTGAAGGAATAGGACAGGTATCCAACTTTGCCAACGGACAAGACATAAACATCAATGCCGCTCCTAGTTATTTCACCTTCAATTCTTCAGATCCTTCCGTAGCTACTGTAGATACAACAGGGCAAATTTCAATCATAGCTGAAGGGACAACCACAATAACAGCCACTTTAAATGGGATTGAAGCTCAAGGGTCGTTAACCTTGGTTTCACTCGGAGCTTTCACTCCTGCTCCAACTCCTGATAGGGACCCTTTGAGTGTTATTTCGTTGTTTAGTAATACCTATGAAAATGTACCGGTAGATTTTTACAATGGATACTATGCCCCTTACCAAACAACCACATCAAATGACTTTGTTGTTGATGGGGATGATATTTTAAACTACGAAAACTTTAATTTTGTGGGTATTGAGTTCAATCAAAATGTACCAACGATCAACGGTAAGCTCGCCACACATTTACACCTTGATATTTTTGTGCCTGGTTCTATTCCAGTAAACGCAGATATGCGTGTCGCCCTAGTTGATTTTGGAGGTGACGCCTCGTTTGGAGGAGGTGACGATACAGATATTTTTGCTGACTTTTCTCTAGGAGCAACAGCCGATCAATGGATTTCTATTGATATGGACATATCTGGATTAAATCTGAAGACTAATTTGGGACAAATTATCTTATCAGGTGATGGCCCTGGGACACCACCAGCAAATTTCTATGTAGACAATATGTATTTCTACAGAGCAGACGGTCAGGATATCACACCCCAAGTAGTTAACATGCCAATTGATTTTGAATTATCGAATCCCGCAAACTATGTGTTTTTGGGATTTGAAGGTGCCGATTCTGCAATCGAAGCAAATCCAGACCAAAGCGGAATAAATACCTCAGCCAACGTAATGAGAACAACGAAAACTTCAGGAGCCCAATTCTATGGAGGAACCTTCATAGATGTAGATAATCCAATAGATTTCTCTCTTTCGGAGCAACTTAAGGTAAAAGTATGGTCTCCCAAACTAGGAATCCCAGTTCGCCTAGCAGTTGAAAATTCTGGAGGAGGAGTTCCACAACAGTTTGTTGATGTCAATACCACAACCACAGACCAATGGGAAGAGTTGACATTTGACTTTTCAGGACTGACAGACCCGTCTCTGGAGTACAATCGAATTGTAATTTTTATGGAATTCATTCCTGGATTATTTGGAGATGGAACAACGTATTACTTTGATGATATTCAATTAGGAAATTAAAAAAACTCACATACACCCTTTGCATAGACATGGTCAAGAAGAAACCAATTCCTCAGTAAAAGGGAATGATGAAAGACAAAACAGTTAACATAAATTAAAACGTGTGAAAAATTTAGCAAAAAAAATAAGAATCACAGGATTATCAACCTTCATGCTTGCTTTGGCAATTATTTTTAACAGCTGTGATCTAGACGAGAATCAGGTAGTCACTAATTTCACCAACCTTACTTGGGAAGATAATTTTGATACCAACGGAAGCCCTGATTCCACAAGATGGACCTATGATATTGGAGATGGTACCGCGGAAGGCATCCCAGGTTGGGGGAATAACGAGTTACAATATTACACAGATAGATCAGAAAATGTTGTTATCGAAGATGGGATGTTAAAAATTACTGCTATCAAAGAACCTTACGAAGGGAAGAACTACACCTCAGCAAGAATATTAACAAAAGGGGGACTTTTTCAACAAGCATATGGTCGTTTTGAAGCTCGTATTAAATTGCCTTGGGGACAGGGTCTATGGCCTGCATTTTGGCTTTTGGGTACAAATGCAGATGTTTGGCCTTTAAGAGGTGAGATTGACATCATGGAAAATCGCGGATCTGAACCAACAATTGTACACGGAAGTGTTCATGGCCCTGGGTATTCAGGAGGCGAAGCGATTACAAAAAGCTACGAATTAATCAACGATCGCTTTGATACCAATTTTCATATTTTTGGCATCGAGTGGGGTCCAGATTATATCAATTATTACGTAGATGACGTCCTATATAATCAGATTACTCCCGAAGATGTAACGGGAGAATGGGTCTACAACAATAATCCCTCGTACATACTTTTAAACCTAGCCGTTGGAGGAGCCTTTTCTGGTAATCCTAGTACAAGCACAGTATTCCCGCAAACGATGTATGTAGATTATGTGAGGGTTTACTCTCATGACTAAAAGCATAATTAGACAATTGAATAAGTCTGTATTACCTGACTTGTTCAATCGTCAATAAAATTAAGATCACAATTAATTCAATAACTGAATTGCTAACCACCCAGTCTTATGACAAGCGACACAATATTAAAGAAAGACACATCAAAGAGGGATAAGGACATCACTCTAACTTCAGAACAAATAGACGGTGAAATGTTTTACAGAATTTCCAATAGTGACGAAATGCGCCCTTTCTTCATGAGCATTGTGAGTGACTCTAACCATTGGATGTTCATTTCTAGCAACGGAGGAATTACCGCAGGTAGGACAAATGCAGAATATTCGTTGTTTCCATACTACACAGATGATAAGATTACCGAATCTGCAGACATCACAGGGAGTAAGTCCATATTGAGAGTTCATAGAGATGGAAAAGTTTATCTTTGGGAACCTCTAGCTACTAGATCGAAAGGGAAATACCATACCACACAAAACCTATACAAGAATAAGTTTGGAAATAAAATTCTTTTTGAAGAAGTAAATCACGATTTAGAGATCACTTTCAGATATCAATGGAATTCTAGTAATGAATTTGGATTCGTAAAGAAGTCCACATTGATTAATACTTCTAAGAATGATGTTCAGGTAGAGGTTCTTGATGGTATCCAAAATATTGTTCCAGCTAGCATAGGAAGCGATGTTCAAAACGCATCAAGTAATTTGGTAGATGCCTACAAACGAAATGAGTTAGAAGCAACCTCTGGTCTTGGAATTTTTGCTCTAAGTGCAATTCTTGTAGATAAAGCTGAAGCCAGCGAAGCATTAAAAGCCAATGTGGTTTGGTCTTTAGGGCTAGAAAGCCCAACATATCTTGTTTCCTCTTTACAGTTGAAAAAATTCCGGTTGGGGGAATCAATAACACAAGAAGTTGATGTTAAAGCTGAAAAAGGAGCGTATTTTGTGAATACAACTCTTGGATTAGAATCAAATAAATCCAAACAATGGGTGATTGTTGCAAACGTAAATCAAAATCATTCAGAAATCGCTTTGTTGATCAAAACCATAAGAGATAACAACAATCTTTGGGGACAGATTCAAGAAGATATCAATAACGGAACTCAACGCTTGTTTCAATTAAATGCTGCCTCAGATGCATTGCAATGTTCAGAAGACAATCAAAGAGATACACGTCACTATTCCAACACGCTTTTCAACATTATGAGAGGTGGAATTTTTGATGACAACTATAATATAGAAAAATGGGATTTTGAAAAATACCTAGCAAACGCCAACAAAAAAGTTGCACGCAAAGCAGAAGACGTATTGAGTCAAATGCCAGAAGTATTTACACTCGAAAAAATTCAAGAGGTTGCATATGCGAGTAATGATAAAAACTTTAGACGTCTTTGCCTTGAGTATCTGCCCTTAAAATTTAGTAGAAGGCACGGAGATCCTAGCAGACCTTGGAATAAATTCTCGATCAATACCCGAAGCGAACAAGATGGCTCCAAAGTTTTAGACTATGAAGGTAATTGGAGAGACATTTTCCAAAATTGGGAAGCCCTAGCACATTCTTACCCCGAGTTTATCGAAAGTATGATTCACAAGTTTTTGAATGCGACTACCTTTGATGGATATAACCCCTACAGGATTACCAAAGGAGGTTTTGATTGGGAAACTATAGAGCCAGACGACCCATGGTCATACATAGGCTATTGGGGTGACCATCAAATTATTTATCTTCTAAAATTTCTAGAATTTATCCAACACCATAAGCCAGGTAAATTGGAAAGCTTTTTTAATAAAGATTTGTTTGTCTATGCTAATGTTCCTTACAAAATCAAATCATATCAAGACCTCTTAGAGAATCCTAAAGACACCATTATTTTTGACCACAATCTTGATGAAAAGATAAGAAGAGAACGCAACGAGTTAGGCTCCGACGGCGCACTTCTTAGAGATGAAAATAGGTTTATTGTCAAAGCAAATTTTATCGAAAAGATTTTAGCTACCTCATTGGCAAAACTATCTAATTTTATCCCAGAGGGTGGAATATGGATGAACACACAACGTCCAGAGTGGAACGATGCTAACAATGCGCTTGTTGGTAATGGTGTTTCTATGGTAACACTATACTACTTAAGACGATTCTTCAATTTCTTAGAAGAAGTACTGTCAGAAAGTAATATTGAAGAAGTAGCGGTTTCTAATGAAGTATTAGAATTTTTTAATAAAGTTTATGATGCTTTTGAGAGCAATAAAAACCTATTAGAACAACCGATTAGTGATGCAAACAAAAAGCTTATATTAGATGCTATAGGAACGGCTGGGAGTGACTTTAGAAATACGATCTACGAGCAGGCATTTACTGGAAGAAAGGGAGTTGTCAATATAGATCAACTGAAGAGTTTTATTGCCACTAGTAAGGCATTTCTAGAACACGCCATAAGAGCTAACAAGCGTAATGATGATCTGTATCACGCTTACAACTTAGTAACTATTAATGACCATCATTCAGTTTCTATATCACACCTTTATGAGATGCTAGAAGGACAGGTAGCGGTGTTAAGCTCGGGCTATTTATCATCACAAGAAGTACTTAACGTGCTTAATGCAATGAAAAAGAGTAAACTTTTCAGACCAGACCAGTATAGTTATCTACTGTACCCAAATAAAGAATTGAAAGGGTTTTTAGAAAGAAATAATATTCCTGAAAACGCTGTTTTATCTTCTGTATTACTCACAAAATTATTAAATGATGGCAATGCTTGTATTGTAGAGAAAGACGTGAATGGAGACTTCCACTTCAACGGAAATTTCAAAAATGCGGAAGATCTAGCCTTGGAATTAGATCAATTACCAAAAGAAATATACGGCTCTTTAGTAGATTCAGATAAACACCAAGTTCTAGATATTTTTGAAGCAGTATTTAACCACAAAGCATTTACAGGAAGATCAGGGACTTTTTATGGGTACGAGGGCTTAGGGTCTATATACTGGCACATGGTTTCTAAATTGCTATTAGCTGTGCAAGAATGCTGTACAAAAGCAGTAAATGACGGAGAAAATCCAATACTGGTAGGACATCTTTTAGAACATTTCTATGAGATTAATGAAGGAATTGGGGTACACAAACCACCATCGTTATATGGTGCCTTCCCAACAGATCCCTACTCTCACACTCCGTGGGGGAAAGGAGCTCAGCAGCCAGGGATGACAGGACAAGTGAAAGAAGACATATTAAGTCGTTTTGGAGAGTTAGGAATCTACGTAGAAAATGGTAAGTTATGTTTTTACCCTTGTCTCTTGAGAAAAAAAGAATTTGTAGAAAACGATAAGTTATTTACTTACATAAATCTCTCTAGAGAAAAGAAGACAATCCAGCTAAAAAAGGGTTCATTGGGCTTCACATACTGCCAAGTTCCTGTAGTTTATCAAATTGCAGAGGAAAATATGTTAGAAGTTCACTTAGAGGGTAGTATAAAAACTTATGATAAGCTTGCCATAGATCAAGAAATCAGTAAAGAAATATTCAAAAGAACAGGGAAGGTGCATCATATAAAAGCATATGTAGCAAGGCACCAACTAAAATAAGAACAAGTACAACACATGAAGGCAAGAATTTATATATCAATATTCATGATTTTAATTCTCATGTGGTCTTGTGAACATCGTATAATTAAACAAACAAGTCAAGTGACAGCGAAAGATATACTAGGAAACGCTCAATATTTAGCTATTTCGTATGGTGGTTACAGGCAAACATCAAGAGATATTCAACCATCCATATCCCAGTTAAAAGAAGATATGAAGATTCTTTATGCTATGGGTATTAGAATACTCAGGACATACAATGTTCAATTAGCGCAAGTGCCTAACTTGCTAAAAGCAATCCGAGAGTTGAAACAGGAAGGTCAACAGTTTGAGATGTATGTAATGCTCGGTGCTTGGATAGATTGTAAAAATGCATGGACAGATCAACCGCCTAATCATGAATTAGAAAGCGATCAAAATAAAGGAGAAATTGAAAGAGCCGTTGCATTGGCAAATGAATACCCAGAAATTGTAAAGATCATCGCTGTGGGCAATGAGGCCATGGTAAAATGGGCAGCAAGCTACTACGTTCAGCCTAGAGTCATCTTAAAATGGGTGAATTATCTACAAAACTTAAAAAAAGAAGAAAAACTTCCTAAAGACTTGTGGATTACCAGTTCAGACGATTTTGCCTCGTGGGGAGGCGGAGAAGAACGCTATCGTATAAAAGATCTTGAAGAACTGGTAAAAGCAGTAGATTATGTTTCTATGCATACCTACCCATATCACAATTCGCATTACAATCCAGCATTTTGGCATTCCTTAGAAGATACAGATAGTATATCAGATACAGAGAAAATTGATGCAGCCATGCAGAGAGCTGTTGATTTTGCAAAGAACCAATACACACGTGTTTCAGAATACATTAAAAGCATAGGTGTTAGCAAACCCATACATATAGGTGAGACGGGTTGGGCTACTATATCTAACGGATTTTATGGTCAAGACGGATCCAGGGCTTCCGATCAGTACAAAGAGGCTTTATATTACAAGCTAATGAGGGAATGGACCAATAAAGCAGGGATTTCCTGTTTCTATTTTGAAGCTTTTGATGAGCCTTGGAAGGATGCTCATAACCCGAACGGTTCAGAAAATCACTTTGGTCTAATCACGGTAGACGGAAAAGCTAAGTATGTCCTTTGGGATATGGTAGAAAAAGGAGTGTTTGAGGGCCTTTACAGAGATGGAAATCTCATAACAAAAACATACAAAGGAAATAAAGAAGAAATGCTAAAAGATGTACATATACCCCCACAAAAACAAGGAATATCAGTACCTCATTAATTATGAAAACCAATACACTTAAAAATTCAAGTTTTATTTTATTCATGCTATTTATGGTTTCCTGTACATCTAAAAATACCCTAAAAGTATCTGTTGTTGAAACATCTAGAAGTGGAAATAAATTAACATCAATCAATCAATTTGTATCCTCACCAAACAATGCAAAAATCACGATTCATCCTGAGAAAAAATATCAGACGATCACAGGCTTTGGTGGAGCATTTACAGAGTCTTCTGCATATTTACTCAATAAATTAGGAAAAGAGAACCGTAAAAAAATCATAGACGCTTATTTTAGTAGAGAAGGAGCAAATTATTCACTCACAAGAACTCACATGAATTCATGTGACTTTTCTCTATCGAATTACTCTTACACCCCCGTAGAAGGAGATAAAGAATTAAAACATTTCACTATCAAAGAGGATACTAAGGATTTAATCCCCATGATTAAAGATGCTATGAAAACTTCAGAAGATGGATTCAAAATTTTCGCATCTCCCTGGACAGCTGCTCCTTGGATGAAAGATAACAATGATTGGGTTGGAGGGAAGCTTTTGCCTGAATATTATGATACGTGGGCACTCTTCTTTTCAAAATATCTTGATGCATACAAGGCAGAGGGAATAGACATTTGGGGGTTCACGGTAGAGAATGAACCTCATGGGAATGGAGATAACTGGGAGAGTATGCATTTCTCACCAAAAGAAATGACCGACTTTGTAGAATACCATCTAGGACCTAAATTAGAAGCCGATGGATATGGCGATAAGATTATCTTAGGATATGATCAAAATAGAGACGGATTAAAAGAATGGGTTGACGAGATGTACAGAGATGAGAAATCTTCAAAATATTTTGATGGTACAGCCATTCACTGGTATGATAGTACTTACGATTTTTATCCAAACGAACTTCAGTATGCTCACAACAAAGCACCCAATAAATTATTGATAGAAACCGAAGGATGTATAGATTCAGAAATCCCTCAATGGCAAGATGATGATTGGTACTGGAGAAAAGAAGCAACAGACTGGGGTTTTGATTGGCGAGAACCTGAGAAGAAGTATCTACACCCAAAGTATGCTCCTGTAAATCGCTATGCCAGAGATATGATAGGCTGTCTGAACAATTGGGTTGACGGATGGGTAGATTGGAATATGGTACTTGATAAACAGGGGGGTCCAAACTGGTTTGAAAACTGGTGTGTGGCTCCAATTATTGTGGATCCAGAAAAAGACGAGGTGTATGTTACTCCAATTTACCATACCATGGCACATTTTAGCAAATTTATTCGTCCTCAAGCAGAAGTTATTCACGTTGATAATTCTGACGATACCCTTATGGTAACCGCAGCAAAAAACCCCGATGGTAGTATAGCTATTGTAATTTTTAACGAAGGTGAGATTCCCAAATCCTTCGACCTAACTCTTGGTCAACAAACAAAGCAACTATCAATAAGTCCCCAAGCATTACAAACAATTATAATCAACTAACCCAGTCAAACAAACTAACTATGTCAGCAACCACAGCCAATAGAAATCGAGTACCATTAGGTCAGAAAGCCGCTTTTGGTGCTGGGCATCTAATCAATAATTTAATTCCAGGGCTTTTAGGGGTCTTTGTTTTTATCCTGAAAACCGAAGCGTTTGGCATGGATCCAGCCCTCGCAGGATTGATTGTTGGAATTCCTCGTTTATTTGATGCAATTACAGATCCAGTAATGGGATACATTTCAGATAATACAAGTTCACAATACGGAAGAAGAAGACCATATATCTTTATTGGAGCTATCTTTACAGGAATAATTTTTGCTATCCTGTGGCAAATAAACGAGAACAACTCAGAGATATTCAATTTCTGGTATCTACTTATTTTTTCAATATTATTAATTTTCGGAAACACTATTTTTTCAACACCACTAATTGCATTAGGTTACGAAATGACCTCTGATTATAAAGAGCGAACTCGTATTATGAGTTTTGCTAATACTATAGGCCAAGTAGCATGGATGTTAGTGCCTTTTCTTTATTTATTACTCCCAAACAAAGAGCTATTTAGTGATACCCCTGCTGCTGTAAGAACTATTGCACTAATGTCGGGGGCTGTAATCATAATTTTAGGTATTCTACCAGCTTTTTTCTGTAAAGGTATTGATGCTAGTAAAATGGAAGGTAGAGATAAAATTACAATAAAAAATGTTTTTTCAAGCATGGGAAAAATATTTAAAGGGATTGGAGTTGTTTTAAAAAATAAACCGTTTGTTAAACTATGTTTAGCAACATTTCTCGTATTTAATGGATACCAAATAGTAGCGGAATTTGGACTATTCATTATTGCATTTCATTTATTCGACGGCAACTTTGGTGAGGCAGGTCTCTGGATGACACTATTCCCAGCTGTTACTGCTGCTTTTACAGCCTTTATAGCTATCCCCATTATCAATTGGATGGCTGGCAGATATGGTAAAAGAAGAGCTTTTATTCTTGCGACAGCAATTTCAATTATCGGTTATGCACTAAAATGGTGGGGATTTGACCCTGAAAATGTTTATATGATTTTTTTACCAATTCCTTTAATGGCCTTTGGAATGGGCTGCCTATTCACGTTAATGATGAGTATGACGGCTGATGTTTGTGACTTAGATGAGCTAGAGAATGGTATGCCCAGAAAAGAGGGTACTTTTGGAGCAATCTATTGGTGGATGATTAAAGTTGGTCAGGGAATTGCACTGGTAGTTTCAGGGTTTATTTTAAAGGCTTTGGGTTACGTATCTGACGCAAGTACCCAAACGGAAGAAGCAATTTTAGGTATGCGAATCACAGATATTGCAATGCCAGTTGTAACAGCTGCTTTAGCCATCTGGGTGATGTGGAAATATAGTTTATCTGAAGAAAAAGCAAAGGAGATCAAAGCACAGCTGGTAGAAAGAAGAGGAGAATTATAGTACGTATTTATATTAGAAATTTAAATTATGTCAGTAAGAGGAGAAAAATTTTTAGCCTTAGCAAACATTGATTATGCCAGTAAATCGATAGAGGAATTAAGAGAATTATTCAAAAAAGCATTAGCGTCTGGGATGCACGGGTTGTGCTCTAGTCCCTATCAAGAGGGGCAGCGACCAGGAGATCAGCTTTCAGAAGAACAGGTTAGAAGGAGATTGGAGATTATGCGGCCTTACACCAAATGGATCCGTACATTCTCTTGTATAGAAGGAAATGAAATGATCGCAAAGATTGCCAAAGAAATGAGAATGAAAACACTCGTAGGAGCTTGGTTAGGAGACGATCCAGAAATCAACGAAAAAGAGGTGGAAACCCTGATTCAATTAGCTAAAGAGGGTTATGTGGACATAGCAGCTGTTGGTAACGAGGTCATGTATCGTGGTGATCTTACTGAAGAAGAGCTGCTAGCCTTTATAAACAAGGCAAAAGAAGAAATCCCTAATGAAATCCCTGTGGGATACGTAGATGCTTACTATGAATTTACAGACAGATCAGCCATTACAGATGCCTGTGATTTAATCCTAGCCAATTGCTACCCATTTTGGGAGGGTTGTGACTTAGATTATTCTCTATTGTACATGAAGGATATGTATAACAGAGCCAAGATAGCAGGCAATGGGAAACGAGTGATTATTACCGAAACAGGATGGCCAAGCCAAGGTACTAACCTACGCGGAGCATTTCCTTCTGAAGAAAATGCGATCAAATACTTTATTAATGCACAAAAATGGTCACAAGAAGACGATATAGAAATGTTCTATTTCTCCTCATTTGACGAATCATGGAAAGTCGGAGCTGAGGGCGATGTTGGTGCCTACTGGGGGATATGGGACAAGGATGAAAAACTGAAGTATTGAAATCAACTTCCTAATTCGGGATCTTTACGATATGGATAAAAGACTTTCATTACTTGTTATATCATCGTTAATATTCATTATATCGTTACTCATTTCATGCCAAGAAAAAACCTACAGAGACCCTTCTCCAGCCCAGCTTGTTAGTGGATTTGATCTTTTGCCTTCCAGCCAAACAGGAATTGACTTTAATAATACCATAAAAGAGGGAAAAACCTTTCATCACTATTTCTTCAGTCAAATCTACCTCGGATCTGGAGTTGCCATCGGAGACTTAAATAACGATGGACTGCCAGATGTATACTTTGGTGGAAATCAAGTTGGAGACCGGCTGTACTTAAACAAAGGAAATTTCCAATTTGAAGACATTTCCAAAAGTTCGACAATAGCCTACAAACCTGGGTGGACTTGGGGTGTAACTATGGTCGACATTAATGCCGATGGATACTTAGACATCTATGTAAGTAGAAATGGCACATCCGTTAACCCTAAAGATCGTAGGAATTTACTCTTTATTAATAACCATGACCTGACATTCACGGAATCTGCTCTTAAATATGGCTTAGCTGATGTAGGCTTCTCTACTCAAGCCGTTTTTTTTGATATGGATAATGATGGAGATTTAGACATGTATCAAGTGAATCAGTTAGCAGATAAGAAGCTGTTGCTGGTAAATAAAATTCCAAAAAACCAGTTCAAATACTTTAGAGATCATTTATATCGTAACGATAATGGAAAATTTGTAGACGTTTCCGTTGATGCAGGCATTTCTAGAAAGGTTGCCTATGGTTTAAGCGTAAATGCTTCTGATTTGAACAATGATGGATGGATGGATTTGTATATAGCTAATGATTATCTAGAACCTGATTTTTTATATTATAATAATGGTAACGGAACATTTAAAAATGTTACCGATGAAAAGCTCAAACACATCACTCAAAATAGTATGGGGTCAGATACTGGAGATATCAATAACGATGGTCTTCTAGATTTGATGACCACTGATATGACTCCAGAAGATCATTACAGATCCAAAACAAACATGGCATCGATGAGTACTGAGCAATTCAAAATCTTAGTTAACTCTGGAGCGCATTATCAATACATGACTAACACCCTTCAAATTAATACTGGAGCTGGACATTTCTCAGACGTCGCAAATATGGCAGGAGTAGCTTTTACAGATTGGAGTTGGGCAAGTTTAATGGTAGATCTAGACAATGATGGGCTGAAAGATATCATCGTATCTAACGGAATCAAAAAAGATTTAGATAATAATGACTATAGAACGATTTTAAATAAACTAGAAAAAGAAACGACCTATGATGAACTATTTGAAAAAAGTAAAAATGCACCATCAGAGCGAATTTCAAATTATGCATTTAAGAATTTAGGAAACTTTCAATTTAAAAAAGTGACAGAAGATTGGAATTTTTCAACACCCAGCTTTTCCAATGGCATGGCCTATGCAGACCTAGACAACGATGGAGATCTTGATCTTATTGTCAACAATATTGACGATCAGGCTTTCGTTTACAAAAATAAAGCTAACGGAAATTCTTTAAAAATAACACTAGAAGGACCAGAAAAAAATCCATTTGGAATTGGAGCAAAAGCATTTGTTTATACAGGAAAACAACAACAAATGGCTGAAAATACTGTAACAAGGGGATACTTTTCATCAGTTGAACCAAATTTATTTTTCGGGTTAGGAAATCAAACAAAAGTAGATTCAGTTAAAATAGTTTGGCACGATGGGAATATTAACCTCTACACGAATGTTTCAGCCAATCAATTCATTAATGCAAAGTATAACCTCTCTAAAACATCAAAAAAGGCGACAGTCAATAATGCAAAGTTACTTTTACAAAAAGAACCGCTTAAGTTAGGTGTTGATTTTAAACATCAAGAAAATGAATTTGATGATTTTCAAGAGGAGGTCTTACTGCCACATCAATTATCTCAAAACGGACCGTTCATCGCATCTGCTGATGTAAACAATGATGGACTCGAAGATATCTTCATCGGAGGTGCTGCCAGTCAAGGTGGAATACTCTATCTTCAAAATAGTGTAGGAAATTACGTCAAAAATAAATCTCAACCTTGGAAAAAAGACAGAGCTTCGGAGGACCTAGGGGTCTTATTCTTTGATGCGGATCTGGATGGAGACAATGATCTCTATGTAACTAGTGGAGGTAGCGAATTTAAAGTAGGCAATCCCTTACTTCAAGATCGTTTGTATATTAATAATGGGAAAGGACAATTTCAAAAAAATACAAAGGCACTTCCAAAAATTTACCAAAGCACACAATGTGTAAAAGCTTCTGATGTAGATGGCGATGGAGACTTAGATTTATTTGTGGGGACACGGTTAATTTCAGGGAAATATACCTTTCCCGCAAGTAGTTATCTATTGATTAACAACAGTGGAATTTTTAAAAAAGCTCCTGCTAAAGTTGCGCCTGACCTAATAAAACTGGGAATGGTCACAGATGCTGTTTTTACAGATATTGATGGTGACAGCGATGAGGATCTTATTATTGTTGGAGAATGGATGTCTATTAAAGTTCTGGAAAATAATAAGGGTATTTTTTCAAATGTATCAAGTAAGTATGGATTAGATGATTCAACTAGAGGGATATGGTGGTCCATCACTGCAAGCGATTTAGATGCTGATGGAGATGAAGACTACATTATTGGAAACTTGGGGAAGAACAATAAGTTCAAAGCCTCTAGGGAATACCCGTTTAAAGTATATACCAATGACTTTGACAATAATGGGACGAACGATGTTGTCTTGGCAAAATTTTATAAAACTGATTATGTTCCAGTTCGAGGAAGAGAATGTACAAGCCAACAAATGCCTTACGTAGCAGAAAAATTTAAAGACTTTCACAGTTTTGCTTCTTCCAAATTGATTGATATTTTACCTGAGGATAAAGTTGAAAACGCTGTAATTTATCAAATAGAAAGTTTTGAAAGCATTATTTTAGAAAACAAAAATGGGAAGCTCGTTAGTAAATCGCTACCAAGTGAAGCACAAATTGCACCTATTAAATCAGCTGTTGTTATGGACGTCAATAATGATGGTTATAAAGACATCATTATTGTGGGGAATCATTATGGTGTAGAGGTGGAGACAACGCGATATGATGCCGGCTTTGGAGGGGTTCTTCTAGGGGATAAAAATTTAAATTATACATTCACTTCCCCAGTTAGGAGTGGCTTCTACATTCCAAAAGATAGTAGAAATATGGTGATTCAAAAAGTTAATGATCAAAAGAATAGATTACTAATAACAAATAACAACGAACATCTTTGTATCTTTGATCAGGTCAAAAAGTAAAAGAATCTTAAAAAAACATC
>CAXRAW010000087.1:0-4505 GCA_964228785.1 Flavobacteriaceae bacterium | reverse complement strand
AACAATAATCTCTGGAATTTCAAATCCTTCTTTAAACAGTGCGTTATACACAAGGAAGGAAGCGATGAAAAATATCGTTCCGATTGAAATACGTTTAATTCGTTCCATGTTTTTAGGTTTAGATTTTTAATTAGCCACAAGGTTAGTATATGAAGCGTTGCATACCGCAGGGTGCTATGATTTAATATGCATTGTTAGTAGCCGTTTTTATTTCCATTTATTTGATAATTCTTTTCCAAATTCTATGTATCGCTTATTAGCGTTCAGCACTATCAAATTTTGCCGAGTTCTTGTCATTGCTACATATACTTGTTTGTCAAATAATTCCACACTTCCAAAATATTCAGATGGAATAAACATAATTACATTTAAAACTTCAAAGCCTTTAAATGAATGAATAGTTGACATTTTCAATCGACTATCACCCATCCAAAATGCTTTCTTATGTCTATGATATCTTTTCTCTTCTTCATTTTCAAAAACGTGATTTACCTTTAAGTTTTTCACGGATTCAAAATGATTAACACATTCAATTCCATAATTCTTATTGGGTAAGAGTATCACTGTGTCCGAGACATGATTTGATGTAGCATTATTCTTAATGGTTTCATATGCTGTTTCGACACTTTTGAGCCAGTTTTCTTCTTCTATATTTTCCCAAATGGTATGTTCTACATATTGATTAAATAAGTCAGGTCTTTGAATATTTTCGACTCGGACATCCTGACTTAAATTAAACTGTTCACTGAATTTCTTAGTAATATTTGCAACACCTTCAGGCATTCTTACTACAGTTTTCAACTCGAGCCAATCCCCAAATTTTTCAACACCTTGCCTTCTTTTGTCAAGCCAATCCATATTACGTCCATAAATATTTTGCTTTTTATCACAAACAACAACAACTTCGTCTCGGGCAGTTAAAAAATGTCTTAACATTGAGTACCACTCAACATGGTAATCTTGTCCTTCGTCTATATAAATAGCATCATATTTTTCATACGACCCTCTTTTAATTACTTCAAGTACTTTGTTAGGAACAATTTCTCTAAATGTAGTATCACTATCATCAGCTTCGGTAGGCCATTTTTCTCCAAATTCATTCAAAACATCCTTACAAAATCCGTGAAAGTGCCCCAATGTAAAAGACTTCCAGCTGAATTCGAAAGGACTTCTTTGCAACATATCTCTTACATAATGCCACAATGTAATGTTGAATGAAAGAATCAAGATTTTCTTTCCTTGGGAAGCTAATTTACCTGCTCTATATGCCAAAACTTGAGTTTTGCCACTACCAGCTACACCTCTTACTCTGTGATGTCCAATCTCTGGCTCCGCAAAAAGTTTTTGATATTTATTTAGATCCAGCCGAACCGTTTGCTCTAAGGAATGAAATGGTGGATTTAGCCAAAATAAAAGTTCTTTATTCCATTCTCTATTCCAATAAAAACTTTTAGAAAGGTAGCTGTCAGGTACAATTTGCCTTATGTTATTTTTAGAAAGTAAATCCTTTCCAAATATTGGAAAAACTTTGAAGTTCAGGTTTAAATTCTCAAAGAGTTTCTGGCTTACTGAGGTACTTGCATTATGAAAATATATTGATGTTTTTAATAATCCATATTTTCTTTTGTCTTTATCGAATTCCTCTCCAAGTTGAGGGATTAATTGACCTGATAGTTTATCCTTATAATGCTCAACCTGTTTTACAGGTGACTTGATTTTCCAACTACCTCTATTGTCTGAAACGTAAAAGTCATATTTACCTAAACTATCCTTATCGTAACTATAGTGGACTAAATCCCAGTCTTTAACTTCTATAATTTGACAACCAACAAAAGGGTGAAAAATAATTATATCTGGTCTACTCCCATTCAAAAATGGTTGAACAAATAAGAGCCAACCCTTGTAATTATTTAAATTTTCATTTTTTGGTTTATTATGGTCGTAAATGAACTGATTGTCTTTTTCCAAATTGTTGTCGAGAAACTGCAATAAGTGTCTTTCACCATTTGTCAATGGTTGTTTAAGATCATTTAAAGTGTTCCAATCTGGAATTATTCTATCCATCTTTTTTTATGGCTACTAAGATTAGTATATGAATAGTAGGCGATTTCAAAGCAGTAAACTTTCGGTTAAGCATAAAGTTTGATAACAGCCAAAACCCTTAAGTATATACCTATCTCGCCTATTTTTTATATACATTGTTACAAACAGTTTTTAGTTTTCATATCAATAATTAGACTCTCAATTCCTTTTTCAAATGATCTTGGCGTAAAATTGAAACTATTTTGAAATTCTTCTAAGGATATGTTTTTATCTTCTTGAAAGCGAAGAATTTGTTCTTGTGAAATTGGTCGAATATTGAGAAGAGCTAATAATTTTAGAGTCAATGAGATTAATTTGGGGTTAATTGAAAATAGGAAGATTTTTTTCTTTAAAGCATTTGCTACATATTGAAAAAGATGTTTATTAGAAATAGGTTTTTCAGCACCAATCTTATATGACTTTCGAAATACATTTTCATTTAAGATGGCTATTTCAAAAGCTTTAAGCAAATCATCAATAAATATGGGTTGAATAAGGGATTTTCCGCTTCCTATTAATGGAAAGATTGGTGTTTTATTAAGAACCTTTGTTAAAACAGAAATATTTCTGTCGTTAATATGCCCATAAATCATTGTTGGTCTAATGATAGTCCATGGAATCTTGTAGTTTTTCTGGATAAACAGTTCGGAATCTCTTTTGATTTGAGCTCCATTTGATGGTAGTTTGGTGAAAATACCTGTCGACCCAGTGAAAATAATTTGCTTAGGGTGTTTGTTGACTGCCTTTATTGCATTATTAATATCCTCAGCAAACCAAATGTACCCTGTGTTGATGATAACATCAGTACCATCTATTGCTGATGTTAAATCGGTTGTTTCGGATACATCTTTTACTACTACTATTTCAATATTTTTTAGGTTACTGAAGTCCTTTTTTTTCTTATTTCTTACAATACATTTTATTTGATGGGCATTACATAACTTCTTCACGAGCCTGAATCCGACTTCGCCTGATGCTCCAATAATTGCTATTTTCATATTTTTTTAATTGTTTGTAACGGTTAGTATATGGCAAGTAGGGCAGTAGAAAGCGATACACTTTCAAGTTTGTTCTGAGCCACATTTTTATATTTTGTTTTTAATTTATTCATCTTAAAAGCCAAATTAAAAATTTGGCGGTGTTGGTATATAGCACTGAACGTGAGTGTATGAGGAGTGCGCCCGAAGGAAGCATTACTTCATACACATTGTTAGCGGCTGGCTTTTTATTTTTCAATTTCATAAATTCCAGTGTCCGTTATTATAAATATTCCCAAATTAGTCTCTTCGTATTGCCATAGTTTCTCTTCAAAAGTTTCGACTAGTTCAAGTTCTTTAGTTTCATTGTCAAATTTAAATAGTTTATTATTTCCCATATTGGGAATAAATACAGAGCTTCCCTTTACATACAAACTTTCAGGATAACTTAATGGGTCGTACTTATCATCCCATGTGTATTCACCGATTTTGTAAATCTCTTTTCGTTCGGATATTGAAACTTGAGTAACTGTCTGTCCTGTTGGAAAAGCAAGCCAAAGAAAATCTGGGTATTGATAGTCTATATCGTAAATTGGGTGTCCTTGTCCAACTTCGTCTGCACCCCATTCAAGTATTCTTTTAGCGTTTTTGTCAAAACCATGAATTATTCCTTCTTGATAGAAGCAGAAGTATTGGTTTCCTTTTTCGTCTTCTGTCTTTTGATAGCTCTCTATACTAGAAGGAAGCTGTTCTTCAATTAGTTTATACTTCTTTCCTACCGTTTCGGTTGCAAAATAATCTTTGTCAACTTTTCGAACTTTTCTTGATTCACCAAAAGCAAAGAACTCGGGATTCGCGCCATTATTCCAACTTATCGTTAGAATTTCTGACTTCCCAACATAGAAGTTTCCTGTCTTTCCTTTATCTGTGATTTTCTTTAAATACATTTCGATTTTCTGCTTGCCGCTAAGTGTTGTATATGATCCGTTAACAGGCTTTCTGTTCCGGACCTATTCAAGATACGTCAAAGTAAGAGATAGTCAAGGCTTTGTGGATATTTAGGAGTTATCACCAAAACTTGACTATCTCCTGGAAATGGCTGTAACTTTTAAATGGATCATATACGTTGTTGTGCAGCGTAATTCTCTCCTTTGTTATCCTTCCGCTATTCCGAGAACATCCAAACTAGATTCTAGTGAGCACATCTTACGAGCAGAGGCTGTTGGCACACCATCCTCGAGTATCCTCGAGTCATTTGAGCAGAGCATCTGAGCAGAATACCCTCAAGTGCATTGAGCACATCCTGCTCGAGTATTTTGAGTGCTTACTATGGAGAACAGGCTAAATTATGCTGTACAAGTCTGTGTATGGTGCGTATCCCGAAGGGTATGCACTATACACCTTGTTGTAGGGCGTTTTTCTTTTTACTTCTTGTTTGATAATTTA
>CAXRAW010000086.1:0-13476 GCA_964228785.1 Flavobacteriaceae bacterium | reverse complement strand
TAGTTGTTAGTTTAGAAGAAATCATTTTTCTATATATTAAATTGATTATCAGTATAATGTACTAATTTTAATTTAAATAACATCTCTAAAACGAATACTTTTTTTGACAAAACCTAATATTTTATAGTGCTTTTGCCCTGTTTTTTGTGAGGGAAAAGTAGTTCATGCAACATCATTATCTTATCTTCACCAGATAGATTTTGTAGGATGTAAAAGCATATGAAATACAACACAAAACTGATTTTACAATATATTCCTGAGGGAGCTGTGAGTACACTGCTTGCTCTTTTAAACGAGCAGAAAGTGATGGTGAAAATCGTTAATAGGAGGCAGACCAAGCACGGGGATTTTAGAAAGTTACCTAACGGGCATTTTCAGATTACCATCAATAACAACTTGAACCCGTATCAATTTCTTCTGACTTTGGTACACGAGATAGCACACCACATTACTTATCAGAGGTATGGCAGGGTAAAACCTCATGGGAGGGAATGGAAAACAACGTTTCAGCACTTGATGCTCCCTTTTTTGAATACCGCTGTTTATCCAGATAATATGTTAGGCTTGCTAGCCAACTATCTCAAGAATCCGAAGGCGAGTACAGATAGTGATGTAAAATTATCGTTAGCTTTAAGAGAAAACAGGGCAGAAAGCGGAAAGAGTTTTATCTTTGAGCTGCCTTTGAATGCTATTTTTATGTTTAAACACAAAAAATACCAGCGAGGAGTTAAAAGAAGGACAAGGTATGAATGCTTACAAGTTGATTCTAAGCGTGTGTATCTTTTTCATCATAATGCTGAAGTCACTATTTATGAAGAACAGTAATTACTATGCGGTTATTATGGCGGGTGGTGTTGGATCTAGATTCTGGCCACTAAGCACACAAGAGTTCCCCAAGCAGTTTCACGATATGTTGGGGAAGGGACAATCGCTAATTCAACGAACTTTTGAACGGATTAACAGTCTTATTCCGTCTGAAAACATGTTAATTGCTACGAATAAAGAATATGAGCATCTCGTTTTAGAACAGTTAAAAAAGACTTCTAAGGAACAGCTTTTGCTAGAGCCAGTGATGAGAAATACCGCTCCTTGTATTTTGTATGCAGCGTTGAAGATATTTCATCAGAATCCAGATGGGATCATGTTAATAGCTCCTTCTGACCATTGGATTGAAAAGGAAGAGGAGTTCTTGAGGAGCATCCAAACTGCGTTTGCCGCTTGTTCAGAAAATGATATTTTGATGACTTTGGGGATACAACCAGATGCCCCTCATACGGGCTATGGATATATTCAATTTGAGTCTGATGCATCAGAGATTAAAAGGGTAAGGAATTTTACTGAAAAGCCAGATATAGAGACTGCACAGCAGTTTTTGTCTAGTAGAGACTATCTATGGAATGCGGGAATCTTTGTATGGTCTGTACAGAGTATTTTAAAGGCATTTCGGGAATTACTACCCGAGATGTACGAATTGTTTGATGTAGAAAACCAGTTGAATACGGAGAAAGAGGTTTTGTTTATGGAGGAAAATTACCCAAAAGCAGCAAATATCTCGATTGATTTTGGCATTATGGAAAAAGCTAGTAATGTGCATGTTCTCCCTGTGGATTTTGGGTGGAATGACCTGGGTACTTGGGGATCTTTATATCACAAACTGGACAAGGACGGGAATATGAATGCTACTGTTAATTCCAAAAATATCTTTAGAGATGCGCATGGGAATATGATAAGAACACAACTTGGAAAGCGTGTGGTGATTCAAGGGCTTCATGATTTTATTGTTGTAGAAAAGGATGATGTGCTGCTTATCTGTCCGAGAAAAGACGAACAGGAAATCAAGCAAATTGTTACTGATGTGAAAGAGAATTTTGGTTCAGATTTTGTCTGAGGTAAATTTTCTGGAGATGTATGTGTTTTGGGTTTTTATGATCAAAGTTGCACTATCACTATCAAAAAGCAAACTGTCTGGTTAAATTTTCAACTCATTTTTTGTTAAAAATTAAACGTCAAGATACGCTCATTTCACAAGGTAAATGTTAAGTGATTTGTACAAGAACTACTCCTCTCTTTTAATAAACAAGGTGTCTAGCTGCATTTGAGTTTGTAACCAAGTTCGCAACTCCAGTTCCTTGATGTTGATAATACTATCAGGGACAGAGGAATTCCAAGTGATGGTGACCTGTGGGGTGGTGTCTATGTTGATAAAATCTTTGGAAGAGAGAATATGGGCAAAATCTATTTGTTCCATCTCCATATAACGGATCTTAGCATCTTTAGAAATCCGGCTAAAGGCAATCGCTTTTTCATTTCTTGCGATGGCGTCTTGTTCACGGCTGTTATTTAAGTCGGCAATGGTCTGCTCCAAATCAGTGATTCTTTCTTGCAGCCCTTGAATAATAATTTCTTTTTCGTCCAACTGATTATATGCTCTGTCTAACGATTCTGAGAGCTTGTCGAAACTTCGAGTTTTGTTTCCATCAATCATCAGTTCAAAATCTTTGATATTCTTATAAGCTTTAATTTCATTATTGAGATCGGATACCATCACATCATTGACTTCTCCGTTGAAAAAGAGCGTAATCTTTTTACCTTCCATATCCATTTTTTTGCGCTGTAGCCAAAGATTAGGATTGTCATAAATTTCTTTCTCTAGAAACTTAGCGTAATCTTGCTCATACCCACTTTCTTTAAGGACATTTAAAAAGGTTAATATCGCTGGAACCATCACAACAACTGCTGTTAGGGACGCTAATTGCGCAATTCGTTTTCTGCGCAAGGAATTTACATATTTAAGCATTGGGAAACGCAACAATTTTAGAACCAGAAACGTGGCTAAAGCGATAAAGATAGTGTTAATTAAGAACAAGTACATTGCTCCTAAAAAATACTCCCAATTCCCTTGAGATAATCCATAGCCAGCAGTACATAGTGGAGGCATTAAGGCAGTGGCGATTGCCACACCAAAAATTACTGATGCTACTGTTCCCTTCTTTGTTCTTGCGACCATTAGCGACAGCCCTCCGAAAAAAGCGATCAATACATCACGAATGTCTGGTTTTGTTCTCCCTAACAATTCTGAATTATCCTCATTTAAAGGAAATAAATAGAAAAAAAGAAAAGAAGCGATCAAACTTAACACAATCATAGTGGCTAGGTTGATCATAGATTTTTTAAGAGTATCAATGTCGTTAATAGCAATTGACATCCCCACTCCTAGAATAGGACCCATGAGTGGCGAGATAAGCATGGCTCCGATTACCACAGCAGTTGAATCTGCGTTTAGACCAACAGATGCTACAAAAACAGCAAAGATTAAAATCCATGCTGTTGCACCTTTAAAAGGGATGTCTGCTTTAATTGCTTCAATGGTGGCTGTCCGATCGGTTTCATCTCTAAAGTCTAGAAGGTCTATGATAAACTTCTTTGAGCTTTTCCATAGACCTAAAGCCTCTTCTTGAATCTTTTGTTTAGACTGCTCTACGGTTTCTTTTTGAGATGTATTTTCTTCCATTTTCCTAATATCTCTTAATGTTTAATAATTTAATCGCAGGGCGATAGCCAAGGGTTTGATCCCCCGAGGCTTGCCTCGAAATGATTAAAATAGTTTCCTTTGAATACTTCGTGGGCTTTACCCGAAGTAATTGGTTTAAAATGGAAATATACAAAAAAGAATAGCTTTTTTATGTTGCAATGAAAATTGAGTGACGAATAGAGAATTGGGATGCAACACCGAAAGCTAAGTGACTATTTTAAGATGAATATGACTCGGCTTTATCATTAAAAAAGTGACCGGGCTGGGGCTCGAACCCAGGACCCTCTCCTTAAAAGGGAGATGCTCTACCAACTGAGCTACCCGGTCGCCTTACGCTTAGCGGGTGCAAATATAAAAGCAATATTTTGAATTTCAAACTAAATTATTGCTTAGTTTCATTCAAATACGCGTACCTCACTTTTTTAAATAATTCTGAGCTATAGACAAAATTTACCACAGCTTGATTGTCCGTTTTAAAAATATCTTGATTTGTGCCTTCCCATGCTTTTATTCCGTCTTTTAGAAAAACTATGTTCTCTCCAATTTCCATTACTGAGTTCATATCATGGGTATTAATCACCGTGGTAATTTGATATTCTTTGGTAATCTCCTGAATTAGATTGTCAATAACAATGGCGGTATTTGGATCTAATCCTGAGTTGGGCTCGTCACAAAATAGGTATTTGGGATTCATGACAATAGCTCTAGCGATAGCCACTCTTTTTTGCATTCCTCCGGAAAGCTCTGCTGGAAACTTTGTATTTGAGTTTTCTAAGTTTACACGTTTTAATACGGTATTTACACGGTCTAGCATTTCTTTATCGGACTGTTTGGTAAACATCTTTAATGGAAAAACAACGTTTTCTTCTACTGTTTGTGAGTCAAACAAGGCGCTTCCTTGAAATACCATCCCAATTTCTTGTCGCCACTGTCTTTTTTCTTCTGTTGTAAATTGGGTATTGATTCTTCCATCGAATGCGATAGTTCCTTTTTCTGGTGTGTGAAGACCAATTAATGACTTTAAAAAAACGGTCTTACCAGATCCACTTTGCCCTATGATTAGGCTTGTTTTACCTGGTTGAAATGTGGTTGAAATCCCTTTGAGTACCTCAGTACCACCAAATCCTTTATGTATGTCTTTTACTTCAATCATTAGGTGAGCAGCATTTGTGTTAGAAAGTAATTGGCAATCACGATGATGATAATTGTCCAGACAACAGATTGTGTACTTGCCTTTCCTACGGCAATGGAGCCTCCTTTTACATAGTATCCGTGATAGGATGGAACCGTGGCTATGATAAAGGCAAAAACTAGGGTTTTAATGATTGCATATCGCACTAAAAAGGGATTAAAATCGGATTGAATTCCAATGAGGTAATCTACATCTGAGAAAATTCCTGAGGTTACACCGGCAACATACCCTCCTAAGATTCCCAAAAACATAGACAGTACGATTAGGAAGGGATAGAAGAACACTGTTGCAATAATCTTTGGAAATACTAGATGATTTAAAGAGTTAATTCCCATAACTTCTAAGGCATCAATCTGCTCTGTTACTCGCATAGTCCCGATACTTGATGTGATATAAGAACCTACCTTGCCTGCCAATATGATAGAGCAAAATGTAGGTGCAAATTCTAGAATAACAGATCTTTTTGTAGCAAAGCCAATAAGGAACTTTGGGATGAATGGACTTTCTATGTTAAGTGCTGTTTGCAAGGCAATGACTCCTCCAATAAAAAAGGAGATAAACATAATGATTCCTAGAGATTTTAAACCGAGTTCATCCAATTCCCGGGAGATTGCAGATCTAAAAACTCGACCTCTTTGTGGTCTTTTAAAAACTTGCCCTAGCATTAAAAAATATCTACCGATATGCTCTAGGTAATTCATCTAGCTTTCTTCTTTGTGCTAAAGTATTAAAATATCATTAACCTTTTTCATAATCTGAGGTTTGATCAGAAAAATAATTATTTTTGACTTGGGGGTTCAAGAATTTAATAACCGTGTTGTTGGTTTTAAACTGGTTGTTTTAACATGGAGGAATCCGTATTGAATGATTGGCTAAATAATGGTTGATATCTCAACAATCAAGGAATGTTAGAAATCACACAGTTAGTGTGTATTAAATATGCAAAAGAAGTTTTTTAAAATATCGTTTTAGGGTATTCAAAAGCCATTTGTTATTTAAAATGCCTCTCATTGCTATTGATGAAACATCGCGGTATTTTTAATCATATGTCATTTTAGTAAAAAGGTGGTTGGTTGCCGCGTTAGCGATAGTAGCGGCATCCTTTTTTTGCCCTGCAAGGCAAAAAAGATACAGCGGATAGCGCGACCCGAAGGGAAACGCCCTAGGTAGTATCGTAGTGCTAATTGCAGATTGTAAGTTAAATGAGTAATTCATTTTTTGAGTCAACCTTTTTGGGTAGAGATTTACTACTCTAGAAAGTGCTTGCTTTTAGATGAAAACGAACCAACGAATCATTTTTTAGAATTGTAAGGCTTATCATTCAACTGCTTTTGCTAGGTGAATGTACAACCTAGTTTTTGTGAAATCCGTATGAGTTTTGCCCTAGAAAACTTTTTGGAAACTGTTCGTCTCCTTTAAATCCGAGTTCTATGGTTCCCCGATCATCAGGGACGTAGTTCGTTTTAAAGAGGTAGTCCCATATGCTTAAACTAATCCCAAAATTGACACCAAATTTCCTTTTAGGTACATGATAAGCATGATGGTAAAGATGCATTACAGGGTTGTTAAAGATGTATTTTAACGCCCCCCAAGTAATTTTAAGATTGGCATGGTTTAAGTGTCCTATAACAATGCTAATAACGTGAACAATATAAGCCTGTTCTGGCTCAAAACCTCCTAAAAGCATTACCGCTAGTGTCTTCATAGGTTTATATAACACATTTTCCATCCAATGATAGCGAAAGTGAGCAGCAAAACCCATTTCTTTTACACTGTGATGCACTTTGTGAAATTGCCAAAGAAAAGGGAGCTTATGCAGTAGAATATGGGTTAACCACTGAACAAAATCGAGTAGGACAAAGAAAATAAGAAGTTGTAGCCATTTGGGTAACGACTGCAGATTCACTATTGCAAAGCTATTGTTTAAGATTCCAAATTGGGAAAATAAAAGGTTCAATACTTTATAAAACCCACTTATAACAATAGTAAAAACAAAAAAGTTAAAGAACATATAAAAACCATCAAGCCAAAAATCCTTTCTAAAGATAGATTGGTATTTTCTCCATGGAAATGCAATTTCTAAGCTCCAAACAACTAAAGAAACAAAAATTAGTCCCCAAAAATAATTGGTGTACCATGGAACATCAAAAATTATTAAGTCCCAAGTCCAGTCTAGTGTCGATTTAAAGGCCTCAAAAAAAGAATTCAAATAACGCTCCATAAGTTACCCGATTGTTAACCAAACATACCGTCTACAAAAATAACAAGAACTCTTGGGTTGACCATAGCCTAACGCATTTTCTGAAACAACATTTCGGTTTTCACCCCGTGAAGTTGAAAATAAAACGAGCAGAATATGACTATAACACCTGAGGGTTATCTGTTTCAATAAATTCTTTATTTTTAGGGCGTTCCCCTCTCGGGTCGGGCTATCCGCTATATCTTTTTTGTCCAAAAAAGGATGCCGCTGCTATCCCTTACGCAGCATTCAAAACAATCTTTACAATCAAATATCAACCTATGATCCCTTATTTTTGTCAGATCGTGACCTCATTGCGTGGCGCGATTCAATTGTATCTTTGGTCATGCCAAAGTAGATGCTACTCTCGGTGCAATGAATTTTCTTGATGTAGTTTTATCGCTTTAGTAGATAGAAAAATCCCTACCAACAGAGAAACAAAGGCACCTGTGGCAATTCCTGGGATAAATTCGATAAATAAGAAAAAGTCATAAGCTCCATGAAACAGTGTCGCTGCTAACAATCCTGCTAAATTGAATATATATGTACGATTTGAGAATTTTGCTTTACCCATAAAGTACCCCATGAGAACAGCAAAAGTTGCATGAGCTGGAACAGCGCTAAAAGCCCTTAGAACTCCTGTTTCATAACCATAAGAATAAACGTATAAAATATTCTCAAGAGTTGCAAAACCCATAGATACCATCACAGCGTAAACAATTCCATCAAAAGGCTCATCAAACTCTTTATTCCTTTGAGCGATGTACCGAACAACCACATATTTTGAAAATTCTTCCACCAAACCTACAACAAAAAATGCCTTAATAAATACATCTAACAAGTGATTTTGATCCAACAACGGTAAAAGTTCAGTTGTCAGTTTTCCCAGAATGAGGGTTAAGAGAACACTCACAGTAGCACCAAGGATGAAGTTCTTTAAGAGTAACGTCCAAGGTTCTTTTTCAAACCTGTCTTTAAAGTAGATATAGATGATGATGATCATTGACGGGGCAACCGCCAGAAGCATTAGACTCATTACAACAATAATTCTTAGAATTCAAAAGTACGTGATTTTTTATTCGATCATCCATAGAAAGCAGGTGAAATACACAAATGAATGGTGTATATCCCTGGAGAAATGGGCTTTGTGTTTAATGATAAAGCCATGTTCAGATTTAAAATTTCCCAGAAATGCTACTCAGCCTTTGGAAGAAAAATTTCTGCCATCATGCACCGTGCACTTCCACCACCACAATGCTCAATAACCTCAAGTGAGCTTGAAATAATGGGACCATGTTTTTCAATATGTCTAATTTGTCTTTGGGTCAGTGAATCATGTGCAGATTGACTCATAACTAAATATTTTTGGTGGTTTTCCCCCTCTACTTGCAGCATATTACCAGCAAATTTTTTTACCTGACTTTCGCTAATATCAATAATTTCTTTTCCATCTTGCTTTAGATGCATGATCACATTTTTGCGTTCTTTTTTATCATCAATACTGTCCAGACAGATAATTGCAAAAGTTTCTGCAATACACATCATTACATTGGTATGATATATGGGTTTTCTTTTCCCTTCCACAGTCTGATTAGCAACAAAAATAACTGGGAAGTATTCAAAATCTTCACAAAATTCAATAAAAACATCTTCATTAGCACGAGGTGATAGTGCGCAATAGGCTTTTTTATTGACACGGTCTAAAATGATACTCCCCGTACCTTCCAAATACATCCCCTCCTCTTCTGCCGATGTGTAATCAACAATGTTTTTTATCAAAAAACCGCTATCTTCTATTTGATCAAAAATTTCAGACCTTCTCTCAAGGCGTCTATTCTCTGCAAACATAGGGTACACTCCAACAGTTCCATCTTGATGGAAAGAAATCCAGTTGTTTGGAAAAATAGCATCTGGCGTGTCATGCTTGTCAGTATCTGAGGCAACAATAACACGAACACCATAAATCCTTAATTTATTCACAAAAGTGTCAAATTCATCTTGTGCTCTTGAATTAATAATTTCTGGATGTATTTTAATAACTTTCTTTTGGTAGTAATTGTTGACTGCTGTTTGTTCATTCATCCTAAAATTGATAGGTCGAATCATTAAAATTGTATTGGTTGTTTGTCTCATTTATTACTTATTAACTCTTTAAAATGGTAATCCTTGTACATGTTGTTAAAGCAGTAGTTATCTAGGGTGATTTTATAACATGACTCAAAATTCAACACATATTTCGAACCTTATCAAAAAGTTACACAAAGGTAAAAACAGATTTTATTATTTCTTTAACAATGCGACAATAATTATTGTTTAATCTAAAAGAACTCTTTAAGTGGTAAGCCTTAGGGTCTCCTTTAAACATGTCATTTTACAGTACTTGAATACGTTTCAGTTCAGTAGAACAAGAGTTTTGAGATTTAACGAGCAAAGTATGGTTTTGTCTCTGTCTCAAGGATAGTTTATTTGAAGAAGTGGTTTATTCTCTTACCAGTGGAAGGGTAGAACATCTTAATAGTCCTTCTTGTTTCGCAATTTCAGCATAAGGAACCTCTTCAACTATAAAACCTTGTAATCTGAGCCAATTGTTGAGTCTTGTGAAGTTTTTTTCAGAAATAATGACCTTTTCAGAGATTGAAAACACGTTACTGTACATTTGATACATTTCTTCTTTGGAGATTTCAAAAATATTTTCCTTACCAAAAAAATTCAATAACCATTGGTAATCATTTTGCGCTAAAAATCCATTTTTATGTACAATGGCTTTACCATTTCCAATGGGTTGAAAACAACAGTCTAAATGTAAAGCGTTTTCTTTGGGGTCGTAGTTGGATTTTCTCAGCTCAAAAGCTTTAACAATTTTATGCGGAAAAAGTTGCTGTAATGCTTTTACTGCTTTATCATTGGTTCTTGCAGTAATGAAATCTGAATAATCATCCGCAGTATAAGTACCTACAAAAATATAATCATTGCATAGTATTACATCTCCACCTTCTATGTGACATTCTTCAGGTAGGGTGATTCTATTCTCTTTTGGAACTTGTGACCAGATGTGTTCTAGGGCTAGTATTTCTCGATCTCTATCTGGAAGAATATTTGCTTTAATGAACTTGTTTTCAATAACAAAGGCAATGTCTCGAGAAAAAATTTGATTGTATTCTTCAATAATTTTTGGGCGAAAGACTTGGACATCATATTTTCTAAAAACTTGAGCTACAGCCTCCATCTCTACCATCATATCCTTTTCTTTAGGATAGGTGCCCGCCAAGATATGTTCTCTACTCTTAGGGTCATAGCACTGTTCAGTAGTTGGAGTTAAACCGTTACTAAATGCACTTCCAAGCACTACAGCTCTTAATCTAGAAGTTTCGTTTTGAATATTTAGTTGTAACATTAGCGCATTAACAAGATTTCATTTAACACATGAAGCTGATATTTAGTTGATTTAGTGAAACTATCGTTTGTCGAGATCATTGAAACTTCTCAAGTTTTGACCTGTGTAAATTTGACGGGGTCTGCCTATAGGTTCTCTGTTGAGTCGCATTTCTCTCCATTGAGCAATCCATCCAGGTAAACGTCCTAGTGCAAACATCACAGTAAACATTTCAATTGGAATTCCCATAGCTCTATATATGATTCCTGAATAAAAATCCACGTTAGGATATAGTTTTCTATCAACAAAATACTGGTCTA
The DNA here is from genome assembly GCA_964228785.1 of Flavobacteriaceae bacterium. Taxonomy (GTDB): domain Bacteria; phylum Bacteroidota; class Bacteroidia; order Flavobacteriales; family Flavobacteriaceae; genus Polaribacter. The sequence goes on along the minus strand of CAXRAW010000086.1, from coordinate 2,820 downwards.
GCAACGCTTCTTGCTCTAATCCTTTTGCAATATCTAAAATCGGATCTTCGACTCCTAGGTCTGTAAGCACTTGATCAGCTGCTACCTTTATGATTTTCGCTCTAGGATCAAAATTTTTATACACTCTATGCCCAAAACCCATCAGTCGGAAAGAATCACTTTTATCTTTAGCCTTAGCCATGTATTTTTTTGTATCTCCACCGTCTTCTCTAATCGCTTCTAGCATTTCTAGTACTGCTTGATTAGCACCACCGTGAAGAGGCCCCCATAGTGCAGAAATCCCTGCCGATATGGATGCAAATAGTCCAGCATGAGAAGATCCAACGATCCTAACAGTTGAAGTCGAGCAGTTTTGTTCATGGTCTGCATGAAGGATGAGTAATTTATCTAGAGCATCTTTTACTATTGGGTTAATTGTGTATTCTTCGTTTGGTTTTTCAAACATCATTTGGAGTACATTCTCTACATAACCTAATTTACTAGAACCATAATTGAGAGGTAATCCCTGTTTTTTTCGCATCGTCCAAGCTACTAGAACTGGAAACTTCCCCATTATTTTCACAATAGCATTGTACATTTCCTCCTCTGAATCAACATTTACGGAGGAAGGATTGAATGCGGTTAATGCTGATGTTAAAGACGATAGGACTCCCATTGGATGTGCATTTTTTGGAAAAGCTTCTAAAATCTTTTTAATTTCTTCATCAACAATGGCGTTTTCTTTGATGTCCTTATCAAACTTTTGTAATTGCTCAGCGGTAGGAAGATTTCCAAAAATTAAAGTATAAGCAACTTCAAGAAAATCCGCTTTTTCTGCCAACTCTTCAATAGGATATCCTCTGTAACGTAAGATCCCCTTCTCTCCATCTAGAAAAGTGATATCACTCTTACAAGATCCTGTATTTTTAAATCCAGGATCAATTGTGATAACACCGTTAGTTGAGGCTCTTAGTGTCTTTAAATCTATTGCTAACTCATTTTCTGCACCTTGGATTAATGGAAATTCATACAATTCATTTCCTATTTGTAGCTTTGCTATATCTGACATATCTTACGTTGTTGTTTTGCTTTTCAAAGCATAACAAAGATAGCTATTTTAGAGGGTTTTAAAAAAAACTACAGCTAGTTTTTCAAATTGAAAAATAAGGTTCTTTAACTGAGAAAAGTTAAATAACTGTTCTCCATAAGGTCATATATCCTTGCTTTTTTCAGGTGATTTAACCGAGTTCTTTTCAGTGATTTTTAACTGCTCAATAATGTGAGTTTACAAATTATCATAAAAAGGGATCTAACAATTAGCTTACAGTTTGCTGAAATTTTGAGTTCCTTTTAAAGGAACATACGGATGATATCTAGTGTTAATACACATTTAAGGTGACGGGTAAATATTTTTTAATTTTACTCTCGCACTCTCTTTTGTAAATTGCCAATTAGCCTTGACTATTTTTTTATTTCTTTCAGTTTCCCAGATATATATCTGATCTATCAAATCTTTCTTATTATCAAACCGTTTTAAGGCTTGTCTTGACAAGATGCTCAATTCAAATTCAGCCATGTTAAGCCAACTGCCGTGTGCTGGGGTGAACTCAAAGTTCAGTCGATCAAGGTACTGTTTTGCTTTTTTAGCTGAATATGCCTCATAAAATGCCTCTGGTTTGTGAGCTGAGTGATTATCCTGAACCAAACTGATTAAAGGAACATCCTTATACTCATTATCCAATAAGCTACTGAATGTATCCACCCAGTCAAATCTGTTATTGGTATCTTTTATCTTAACGTATCGTTTTCCTGCTAAAGGTTCAAAACACATAACAATCTGTGCAGTTCCGTTTCTGACATATTCATAATCTTCTAAAATACTTCCATCACTTTTGATAATTGGACTTTGGACCTAACCAATGAGTTGATATGGTTTCTCATCTAAACAAATCACTCTATGATTGCTATCAAAAGTACGTTTGTAAACATCCAATATATTTTACATTCGCATCACAAATTTTGAATGGTTCTTTGGTGCAATTACATAGTATTGCTTTTTCCAAGGTTTAATTTGGCTTTTTTTAATGTTCTACGTACAGTCTCCTGACTAATCTCTGCTACATAACCTTTTTCCTTTAGTGTTTTTGTCAGCAAACTTAATGTCCATTTATCATAACCCTCAGGTGCTTGACTACATGCGATAGCTATCAGGTGAGCCTCTAAATCACCATCCATTTTTATTGGAGTATTTAATGGACGAGGCTTACCATTGAGTGCCATCTCAAAACTATCTTCTACAAAAAGAGCCCGTGTTCGCTCAATGCTACGAATACTCACATCGAATGCCCTGGATATTTGAATGTCTGTCATCTTTTTCCCTCTTAATCCCTCATCAGCTCCTAGCAATATTTGAGCACGACGGTAGCGTGTTAATGAACCTTTTCGGCTGGATATGACAGATACTAAAAACAAACGCTCTTTATTCAGTTAAGGTTACTCGGTATTTTCTCATATATATAAATTTTGGGCTAAGATATATAATACCCGTCAAATCTATTGCGGTGGAACACTAGGGTTAAATCCAAGCAGAGAGAATTTTGGAGAACAGGATTCAGATCAACTGATCAATCGCATGAAAAGTGCCTTTAAAAAGCAAGGGATTCAGACAGAAAAATTCTTGACTTTCCAGAAACAGTGGAAGGGTAAAAGTATTGTGATGAGCGACTTCAACAATACTGCTTTTTCTTGGGTGTTTAAGAAAATAAGTAACCATAGACAAGATGCTTTTAGAGAAGCTGGAAAAGGCATAGGGAGCACTTTTGACTACAACTATCCTCTACG
>CAXRAW010000085.1:0-18139 GCA_964228785.1 Flavobacteriaceae bacterium | reverse complement strand
AGTTTCAAAACTTTATGACTCCAAGTATTGAACGTATTTGAAGTGGTGCCAGAAAATATGCATTAGGGCTTACCATTGCACATCAAGAACTCGGACAAATTGAAGACAACAAGCTTTTGAATTCTGTAGTATCAAATCCTAAGACACGGATTTGTTTTCGGTTGGGAGATAATGATGCTAAACGATTGGAGTCTGGCTTTTCATATTTCGAGCAATCTGACCTACAGGGACTGGAACGAGGACAAGCTATTATGCGAATCGGCAGTTCCCAAAACGATTTTAATATCCAAACCTTTCCTTTAGCAGAAATGAACAATAATGCTAATGAGATTAAAACTTTTATAATTGAGAATACCAGAGCATTATATGGAAGTTCAAAAAAAGTTGTAGAAGCTTTGTTACTCAATCAGCTTCCAAAGATTTCAAAGCAAAAAAAGACAATTATTAGTAAGAAGATAGGTAGTGAAAAAGTAAGTATAGAAGAAGAAATTGCCATTGAAAATACCAGTACAACTCAAATTGATGATTTACCAAAACAGCAATCTGAATTAGTAAAAGACGAAATCAAAAATGAAACACCGTTTGAAACGCAAAAGCAACAGTATTTAGAATCTCAAAAAGAAAAAGAACGCAATCGTAAACACCAAAGTCTTCAAAATTATGTCAAAGCCATTGCAGAGCAACTTGGTTTTAAATCTGTTATTGAGCAACCTCTAGATAATGATACAAGAATAGATGTTGGACTTGTAAAAGACAAAGTGAAATTCGCTGTAGAGATTTCAGTTACCAATAGTGCTGAATATGAAGTGAAAAATATTCAAAAGTGTATACAGGCAAAATACGATATGGTCTTTATGATTTCAGATAATATGAATCATTTAGAGGCTATCAAAACCAATGCTTTAAAGTATATTCCTAAAAAGCAACATCCCAAAATACACTTTATAGAATCAAAAGCGTTCCCAGAAAAGTTAAATGAATTAACAGCGCAAGAACGCGTAGTTGAAAACCGAATTAAAGGTTATCGTGTAAAAACAAATTACACGTCTAAGCCTGCTCAAACCGACAAACAAAAATCCCTCAGCCAAATGATTCTTAACAAACTTCGGAAGAAAAAGTAGGCTTGCGATTTAACTGCCGTTTTATGGCTCGCACTTCTGTTTTCAAGGGTTTACAGAATCGCATAGTCTCAAGCTTCATTATTACATTAATATTAATGTTGCCCATCTGACAAAATTCTTCTATTGAAATGTTATGTTTCATTCTATAGAGTTTGGTGCGTGTTCCTAACTTCTCAAATTTTGAAGTGATATTTGGCATGTAACCAAGATAATCGATTATTCTTTCTACATGTTTTGGGTGCGGTGCTTTTTGGTTTAGCTCCCAAGAAGATAAATACATCTGGTTAATATTCAATATCTTAGAGACATATCCTTGAGAATGATTTCGTTTTAACCGTTCTCTTCGAATGTGTTCCCCTAAAGTAGTGGGTTTTAGTATTGGTTGGGATTTTTTGGGTATTTTAGCCTTTAAAGTAAAACTGCAAATGGGTAACTTTGAGTATAGCCATTGTTATGCACTGTTATTTTTTTGCAATAAAACTTGCTCTTTCATAAAGTTCATCATAAGTGATTATTTTCACATTTCGGGAATCTCTTCGAAAGAGTTCTAATGTCTTTTTCTTTATTTTTTTAGTTTCAAAAGTTTTTCCATCTGCTTCTAGTTGTTTCCAATTTCCAATAACAAGAATAGTTTTTGAATCATATGCATTTTGAGTGATGGGTTCACCGTTATCAGCGATTAGTTCTTTAGTTGTCTCAATTTTGATTTGTCCGCTTGCTTTTTGTTCTAGAATTTGCGAGACCGAATCAATCAGACTATTTGATAATCGCCAAGAATTTGAACGATTCTTTTCTTTTCCAAACAATTCCGTTGTTGGAAGTTTTAATTCCACAAAAGTTGCGAATTGGTTATCTCCCATTAAAAAATCAGCAATTACACTATTTGAACCATCGGCGTTTGAGTCAGATGCGTAAAACTCTTTCTGTAAAACTCCTTGGAATCGATAATCAAGCCCATAACCAAAAATCCATTGATTTTTATAAAAGAAGTGTTGCCAAGCGGTTTCATCTTTGGTATTTGGTTTTTCAATTGAATTCTTGTATTGAGACAAATAGTCTTCCTCTAGTAGTTTTCTAAAAATCTCCAGCTGTTGTTTTCTATATCCTGTATTGACTATATCTTGACTTGTAATGAGTCCATTTTCTAGAATTTCCTTGACTATTTCAACACCTTCACTTCCCGATAATAAGGTGGCTACTTTTTTTCTTGTTTCTGTGTCCAGGACATCTAATGAATCGTCCGCAAGAGTTATTCTACGTTCTGTTATTCCTTTTAAATCTAAATTTTCAATGAATGATAGAAACGACTTTAATTGTTGCAGATTGAATTTACTTAATTTGAGTCTTTGCTTTTCCGAATTTGAAACCATTTTAATGATTTCTAACCCTTCCAAATTATCCTTTTCAGTTAAGTAAACAACTTTTAATAGAGTCCTGCTGGCTAGTTTTATATGAACTTCTTTCTCGTCTTCAAAAACTACCTGAAAAAATCGTCCACTTCCAAAATCGTGATTGTAGAGATGCTCCAACTTGGAATTTTGGATAACATCATCTTCAGTTGCGGTATGTCTTCTTGTTAAGCTCACAATGTTTTGGTTTTAATAGTGCATAACGGTCTCGTGTATGAGCAGTAGCGGATTTTAAACCCCTAAAGTTTCAGACAGCACCAACCTTTGATTAATAGTTTTACGTTTCAAACTAGCACTTAACCCGCTATTGCTTATAGTCCATGTTGCCCATTTGCAATCAATTTGGAGAAAGAGGAATCTTTCTTAGGTGGGGTTAGGCTGTAGAGATTAATGTGGACTTCTTGATCTCCAACAACAATGTCTTTTGTGATGGTCTCCACCACATTTCGTTTTTCTTCATCATTTAGCTTATCCCAATTATCATACAAACTTTGAGCTTCTTCAATAATAAACTCGCTTGATTTTGCGTGTTCCTTTAATATTTTGATTTCTGATTCTAATGTTGGAATGGTTCTTTCTAATTGCTTTAATTGTTCGTTTGGTTCGTTGTAAAATTCTTTGAATCTCTCTGTTTCGATTTGACCTTGTTCATGTAATTCAAGCAGCTTAGATATTTTGGTTTTTAGTCTCTCTATCTTTTCTTTTACGATATTGATCTCTCGTTCTTTATCCTTAATTCCTGTTTGACTACTTTCATAATACGCTTCAACATCTTCTTTTGAGAGTAAGAATTGTTTCAATTCACTTTTAAATATTTCCTCAATATCCTCGGTTGGAATTTTACGTCTACACTTGTTGCAAGTATATTTTGGATTTGATGACGGCACATACATTTTCCCTCCACAAGCACACTTTAAAAAGCCTGTAAACAATTTCAATTTCTTGTTCATAGGCTGAGTTTTGGTAGACTCAAATTTGTAAATAATATCATTTACTTCTTGCCATAATTCTTCACTTACGATTGCAGGAGATTCATGTACATACCATTCACTAGAGTCTCGTAATTCAGGTTGTCCGTTTTTACCAACCTTGGTAAACCGAGTTCTTCTGACTCCTTTGGTAATTGGGTCTTTCAATAGGCGTTTGATTGCCATATCCGAAAACTTCTTTCCTCGTTTAGTTCGGTGTCCTTCTTCGTTTAGTATTCTAGCTACTGTTCCATAACGTTGATGTTGCAGATATAGTTCATACATTTTTCTTCTTACTATCGATTCTTCGGGATGGAGTTCAATATCATCTTTTCCTTTTCTTTGATAGCCATAGGGAATACCACCCATGACTTTCCCCATCTTAGCTCTCGTTTCTACAGATGCATTAATACGGTCTACAATTTCTTCACGTTCCCACTCAGCCATTGATGAAATAATACGAAAGAACAACCTCCCTGCTGGAGTAGATGTATCAAAAGATTCTTTGAGAGAGATTAAATCTGCATTATGTTCTTGGAAAAAATTGGCAAATTCTAAAAGTTCAATGGTATTTCTAGCAAAACGTGCAATCTTAGAGAATATCAATCCCGTAATATGTCCTCGGTGGATATCCATGAGCATTCGTTGAGTCTCAGGATGGTCTTTTACCGTTTTTCCTGAGACTCCCGTAAGGTCATATATTTCTGAAACTTCATAATCATGAAGTTTGGCGTATGTTTTAGCTTGGTCTAGGTGATGTTCTGGACTGTCTCCTCGTTTTTGATCTTCTGTAGAAACCCGAATCCAAATACCGACTCTTTTTTTCATGGCTAATGTATTTACAATGAGTATCTAAAGTAAGGAAAGAGGTTTTGGATAGCAAGAGAATTATAGTGATATTTTTAGTGTACAGAGAAATAAGTAATTGTATTTTCAGTACTCTAAAAAAACAAGTCTGAAACTAGTATTATTCATTGATATTAGATATTAAGCAATATTACCATAATTAATAAAACACACGACAAATTCAAAAAATACTGTAAGAAATAGTTACTTTTATCAAAACCCTAAAATGGATATACATTCAAAAAAATTTGATAGTGCTACTCACTTTAAACTCAATATACTAAGAGAGTACTTAAAGGAATGGTTTCCTGTTTTTCTTAGGAAAAAGAAAAAATTTTGGAAAGATATTTTTGTTTATGACTTCTTCACAGGTGAAGGATATGATACTGATGGGAATATTGGTAGTCCACTCATTATTTTGAATGAGTTAATTTCATATCAAGAGGATATTAATAATGAAAGCTTAAGACTTAATGTGATCTTCAATGATATTGACAAAACAAAGATTCAAAAACTGCAATCCAATATTAAACTTGAAGATTATAATTTTAATGTAGAGTTTATCAATGAGGATTTTACGGAACTTTTTAACCGTATTTATCCACAAATGAAAGCTTATGGCAGTATTAATCTTCCCAGATTTATGTTTTTGGATCAATACGGGGTGAAATATGTTACTCGTGATATTTTTCTAAAAATTGCAAACCTGAAGAGAACAGATTTTCTATTTTTCATTTCTTCTCATCATATACAACGTTTTGCTGATAGTGAAGAGTTTCAAAAGTATATAAATGTCAATAAAAAGGATTTTGAAGGCAGCAAACCGTATCAATGTCATCGAGTTATTTTTGATTATTTCAAAAGTATGATTCCTAAAAATATGGAATTATATCTTGCACCTTTTTCACTTCAAAAACAAGAAAACTCAAAAAATGTCTATGGTCTTATTTTTGGAACTCATCATTTACTTGGTATAGAAAAATTCATGAATGTAGCGTGGGGTTTAGATGGAGTCAGCGGAGAAGCAAACTTTAATATTGATGGGGCAATAATCGAAGGATTAACATATGATTTATTTAACCCTGATCCTAGGGCAAAAAAATTACAATATTTTGAGCAAGAATTAGTTGAAAAGATAAATAATGGAAAGATTACTACTTTGAAAGAGGCTTATATTTTTACGTTTAATTATGGCTGTAAGCCCAATCACGCTAATAAAATATTGGCTGAATTGCAAAAGCGAGGAAAAATAGGTAATAGCATTAAACTCATATCGTCAAATATTCATAAATTGGACGATAATATCTCTTTATCATCATGAAAAGATCCAAGATAGAGTGGACTGAAACAACATGGAATCCTTCTACTGGTTGCACTAAGGTATCAGCAGGATGTAAGAATTGCTATGCAGAAACTATGGCTCACAGGCTAAAAGCTATGGGAACCCCAGGTTATGAAAATGGTTTTAGGTTTAAATTAATGCCAGAACGTCTTTCTTATCCATTAAAGGTAAAGAAGCCTACTCGTTTTTTTGTGAACTCAATGAGTGACCTTTTTCATGAAAAGATGCCATTTGAATATTTAGATAAAGTGTTTAAAACAATCGAATTAACTCCTCATCACGAATATCAAATCCTGACCAAGAGAGAAAATGTTCTCGTTGAGTATTTTTTGAATAGAACGGTTCCAAAAAATGTTTGGCTTGGAGTTACTGTCGAGAATAAAAAATCAAAGCATAGGATCGATGCGTTAAGAAAAATTGATGCAACCATACGTTTTCTATCTCTTGAGCCACTGCTTGAAGATTTAGGAGTTTTAGATTTAACAGATATTCACTGGGCTATTGTTGGCGGTGAAAGCGGACATAAAGCTAGACCTATGAAAGAATCATGGGCTCTTAATATAAAGCAACAATGTTTAGAACAAGGTACTGCTTTCTTTTTCAAACAATGGGGTACATGGGGTGAGGATATGGTCAAAAGAAGTAAAAAAGCTAACGGCAGGTTACTTGATGGTCAAGAATGGAATGAATATCCTACAATAAAGGCATATTAAAAAACAACGTTGGTGTCTTAATTACTCCCAATAAAAATATTTAGCAGAAAGGTGTTCTACTTGCATTTTTTTCTCATTCTGTTATCCTCAAAATGTTGAGCATTAATCACTATAAGAAGATTTAAGATAAGAAATAGGCATCGGATGATTTTTGCTCAACACTTAAATCTTAATTCCGATGTCTATTTCTTATTACCAAAAAATTAGTATGAAATTTAGCGAATACATGGATCACATGATCCAATTAATAAAAGAGCACCCTGAGGTTGGTGATATGGATGTGGTATATAGCAGTGACTTCGAAGGAAACTCATATAGTAAAATTTGTTTTCCACCAAGCTTAGGTCACTTTGACGGCGTTATGGAGTTTAATGAGAATGTGAGTAAAAAGAAGTACAATACTGTTTGTTTAAATTAACAGCAATGGAATTAAAATATAATCGGGACTTTGATTGAACAAACAAAGAAAGCATCTCAACCGATGCTTTTTTTCTTCCTTTTTAAACTTTTACTCCAAATAAAAATGAGTCAACATCAGAGCAAAAGCATCAAAGACTCCCATTTGGTAATGCTCCGCCATCCAAGGTAGTCGTCTGTGAGGCTCTTTATTTTTCAGCTCTGGATACCATCCTAAAATGGTCATGGCAATGTCATATTTAGTCGTGGCATCAAAAGAAGCAAACACACTTTTAATCTGACTTCTGGAATAGGATTCTAGTTTTAGATTGTCTGCTTTCGCTTTTTCTACAATAGCATCAATGATTTTCTTCTGCCTGTTGGAGATATTTCTGTTTTGGTAATCAGAAAGAATCACCAAATTAGGTTTGCAAAAGTCCAACAACCATTTTACTTTTTTGAGGTATTTGTAATGACAAATCGGACGTACCTTTTTAAGCCCGAAGTCCAATATTTCTCTCGGTCCTGCACAGATCACATAACCGATTCCAAAAGTATTGGGATAGAGTACCAATGTCAGTTTCGGCTGTTTAGTGGTTGTCATAGGAATCATCTTCGCTTACATCTTTTAAACAGCTAATATTGTTAAGAACTTCATGCAAAGCTTCCAGACGTTTTAAGATAGGTTTACTTTTATGCTCTTCCTCTAGATTTGTAATCAGTTCAGTTGCTTTGCTGGAAATGGTATCCATTACCCCAAGAAATGTGTATTTAAAAAGTCTGTGAAGTGGTGTTTTGGTAATGATGTGATAGGCTATGATCACACGAGTGGGTGGCGTTTTTTTACCTTGTTCGTATTTTGCAAGATTGGAATAATCCATGTCTAATAGATATCCCATGTCTTCGAGAGTTAAATTCAAACGTTTTCTTGCTTGTTTTAAATAGCTTATAATATGCATAGATTGTAAAAGTCATAGGTGTTAGTCGCCTATGACTTTTATTATACTAGCTTCCCATGTATCCTCTTTGGAGTTATGCTTTTTGGTACTGGAGTACCAAAAAAATTTTCGCTCACCTTGATATTTGTGAATTAACTGGGGATTTCTCTCACTTTTAACCCTTACTAATAATTTTGAGGTGGTTTGTTATTGTTCATCAGTTCACGATAACGCTCAGTATCGGTCTGACGTTTGTATGCATAATTTTCAGAGGTCTGTTTCTCTTTTGTAGGTGTTTGTTTTGTATAAGGGCGAAAAGTAAATACCTCTGTTAACATATCTACCCATGTTTTACGTTTCAAAGCTCTGAAATAGGGCGCATAAGCGTAATAAATACGTTTCTTACCACGTCTATCCTTTGGATGTCTCAGTTCACTCTCTCTGCTATCCAATGCAACAATAAGCTCTTTGTAAATCAATTCAGAAATCGCAATGGATACAGATTTTCGGGTGAGTCCTGTTCTTTTAACAAAGAACGGAATCGAAATCCAATCCTTGCGTTTTCTCTTTTTTGTTTTTGGGTCTATCCAACCCAAAGTTTGCCGAATCACTACCATGAGTACTTTGATTTGAGCTTGATTTAAGTGTGGTAACCACTGATCGAAGATTTCATTGGGAACCTGTGTGGAACGGTATACATACATAGACCTCTAGTATAAAAAGTACTGATACTCTTAAAAAGTCATCCTTTTTAGAGCCTAGTACCAAAAAGCACAACTATGTCTTTGAGAAAAGAACACGTATTTTGAAATCATGTGGTATCCATCACCCAAACACATTAAACTCTCACCAAAAGCACTTAGTAATCTTAAAGAAGCCTTGTATCAGGAAATAGGAGACTATGCAAAAGAGTATGACGAAGAAGACTTACATCGATTGGGAAGTTTTGTATTGAAAGTAGTTGCCATTTCTTCAAAGTTGAAATTAGAACAGCTAAGAAAAGAACGCTTAAAATAGTAAGCTATTCTTTTGCTCTACTTTGGGCTATACTACGATTGTCAAACACAACGCCGAACAATACGGATAGGTTCGTAAGAAAAGATTTTTACGAATAGAAAAGGGGCAGTAACCGGCTTTGTGTTTGGCGACCAAAGTTGTTCATGTTACTGCTCCTTTTGTAATGTCTACCGATTTTTGACAGCTTAAAAAATATGTACTCAAATCAAAATGACAATTCCATACAACAAAGCTTCATTTATGGTGCGTATGCCAGAAAATCATCTGAATCAGAAGATAAGCAAATCCAATCTATCGAACGTCAGGTGGATGAGCTTTTAGAAGTTCAAAGCAAAGAAGAGTTAGAACTATTCGATGCTCCAATTGAAGAATCTAAATCAGCATTTTCTATTGGAAGAGAAGGGTTTAATGGGCTAGTAAAACTAACAGAACAAGGGAAAGTAAATGCCTGGCTCTGTTGGCACGCAAACAGACTCTCCAGAAATCCTATTGATGCAGGAATTATCATCCACTTAATGGACTTAGGCAAATTACATCACATAAGAACACCTTCTCGAATCTATTTCAATACACCAACGGACAAAATGATGCTGCAAATTGAATTTACCATGTCAAAAAAAGATTCAGATGATAAGAGTATCTTCGTAAAAAGTGGACTAGAAAAACGTTATAAAAAGGGATATCCAACTGGAAAAGCTCCTATTGGATTTATCAATGATAAAACCAAAGAAAAGGGAGGTCGAGATTGGCTAGTAGACAAAGAACGATTTCAAAAGTTGGGTAAATTATTTAGTCGATTTTTAAAGGGAAAAGATTCGATCAGTTCCATTACCGAATACGCAAGAAATGAACTTGAACTTACCACGCCTAAACAGAAACGAATTGGAGGAAAATTAGTAGGACGTTCTTATATTGCTCATACACTTAAAAACCCTGTTTATGCTGGATTTTTCTATTCGCTAGATAGAAATGGAAAACAATCCACCAGAAGAGAATTAAATGAGAAAGTACCACGACTCATTACTGAACATGAGCATATTAAAATCCTAAATATCTTGGGAAGTCGGGTAAAACCAAAAATGCAAAAACACCGAACATTGTATCATGGACGGATTCAAAGTCCTGATGGAGAAACTATTGGTGCTGATCTAAAGTTTCAAGTAATTTGTGATTGTAAACATAAGTTTGCGTATCGATCTAAGGAAAACTGTCCTAAATGTTCTATTCCTATCGATCAGATGGTTTCTCCACAATATCTGAGTTATACCTACTACTACAACGTAAAGCGAAGAAAAAACAAGACACTCAAAGCCAAATGTATTGAAGAGACCAAAATCGACTTGATGCTTTTGGATTACTTTAAAAACAACTTTTATGTACATCCCTTTTTAGTGAATTGGGCAAAGAAGCATTTAAAAGATCTCAGAGATATAGAATTGGATAAGAAGATAGAAAACGAACGAGAATACAAACAGAAACTAAAAACACTCCATGAGCAAAAAGAAAGATTGTTAGACCTCTATACCAAAGGACATATTGAAGAATCTGTTTATGTCAAACGACAATCTGAAATTAAGGTTCAAGAAGAAGGATTGCAACAGTCTCCAGAGCTTGTTGATTGGATGTCTGTAATTGAACGCTATTTGGATTTGGGAAAAGAAAGTGTCTCTATTTTTGAAAGTGGACACTTTGATGCCAAAAAAGAGTTTTTAGATGAAATTAGTTCGAACCTAATCTGGGATGAAGAAAACCTCAATGTTTTCAACGATAATTTGCCATCGGACTTTATAAAACACCTAAAACTGGTGAAAGAGAAATATCCGCAGTTCGAACCTGAAAAACCTACTAATTTCAAAGGCTCAAAAGCTCTTTTTGACACTACCTGTCCTATTATGCTCGGTTGGTTGGACAATGTTCGAACCTACTTGTTATCTGATAAGGGTTTTAAAGGCGTTTGGTGTCAGCGTACCAAATAATTTAGTACCAAATTGTATGACTTCAACAAAAATGATAGAGAAGTTAAGTTACCTCCATGAAACCATCATTTCACCCGTACATTTCCTATTTTGCCCAGACAGACTTTCGTAATGAAAGAGATATTTTCGGTATCTATCAGCATGATCGAATGCTCGGAATGTATCTGCTTGGTAAGACAGGAACAGGAAAAACCAATGTATTAAAAACCTTACTGTTACAGGATATCAAACTGAGCAGAGGCTGCTGTTTGATTGATGTGAATGGTGACCTGATTAAGGAAATTATCAAGTTAGCCCCTTTCAGTAAAAAAGGAGATATTATCTATTTAGATACTTCCAATCTAAACTTAGAGTGGGGTTACAACCCACTTAGAAAAGTAACCTATCACTATCGACATTTGATCGCTTCTCATATCATTGAGACGTTCCAAAAATTATGGGGAGCGCAATCTTGGGGAATCAAGATGGAATATATTCTTCGAAATGTTTTACTGACATTATTGGATCAGCCAAAAAGTGATTTTTCCGACATCACTAAAATATTACTAGATGAAGCTTATAGAAATGCGTGTATCAAACATATTGTTTCCAAAGAGGTCAAAGCCTTTTGGGAAACACAGTTTTTAAAATATGCCAAAACAGACATCCTGCCTATTTTAAATAAAGTAGGTAGTTTTTTGGCAATTCCGATTGTGAAAAAGATTTTAGTGGATAATGGAAAGCAATTGTCGATCCAAACGATTCTCAATCAAGAAAAAGTATTGCTCGTTAATCTATCCAAAGGACATTTAGGAACGGATGCTGCTCATTTATTAGGTTCACTTTTTTTAAACTCACTGGCTGCTGCTGGATTTCATAGAACAACGATTGCAGAAAAGGATCGAAAACCATTTTTTGTCTATTTAGATGAATTTCAGAATTTCACAACTCTATCACTTGTAAATATGTTTTCTGAGCTTCGGAAGTTTCAGATAGGTTTTATCATCGCGCATCAGTATTTAGGTCAACTATCTATAAAAATCAAAGAAGCTGTTTTAGGAAACATAGGAACGATTGTATGTTTTCGTATTTCCTATACTGATGCCAAGTATATGGCTCAGGAATTCTATCCAGTCTTTAAGACAAGTGATCTGATTAATTTAGAGAATTACCATGTGTATTTAAAATTGATGATTGATGGAAAACCTTCCAAGCCTTTTTCTGCTAAGACAGTTCAGTATCAGGATATCCAAGTACTAAAAAGCTCAACTATGTAAAATCTTGTAACAATTCATACTGATCCTAAAGCATCACAGATGCATTTTATAATGCAAATGTATCTATGATAAAGAACCTTTAAATTAATACAAACCTTTTTTAACTATGAAAACACAGTTACCCTCTACTGCTGTTTTCAGTAGTAGTGAAATTCAAATCCATTATAAGCGACCACTTTTTAGTTCTATGAGGTACATCACCCATGCAGGTGATGCTGATAGGATTCTAAGAATGTTTGTCGATTTAGATCGCATTGACCTCAAAGAATTCTTTTGGGTGATTCTGATGAATCGTGCAAATCGAGTTTTAGGAATCTCGGAGATTGCAGTAGGAAGTACCATTAGTGTTGTTGTGGATGTTAAAGAGATTTGCCAGTTGGCACTTCTAACATCCTCTACACAAGTTTTAGTGGCTCATTGCCATCCTAGTGGTCGTCTTTCTGCCTCTGTAACAGATAAAGAAATCACCATCAAAATCAAAGAAGCATTGAAACTCTTTGATATTACCTTACTAGATCATCTGATTATCACTTCAGAGTCTTTCTTCTCATTTTCCAATGAAGGACTACTCTAATTATCCGCTCTAACTTCTTTATTTTCCTTATGCCCAAAACTCCCATCTCATACTATGGTGGCAAGATCAATTTGTTAAAAGAAATCTTGCCACTGATTCCACAGCACCGAATCTATACCGAACCCTTTTTTGGTGGTGGTGCAGTGTTCTTTGCAAAAGAAGCTGTGGAGTCTGAGGTCATCAACGATACCAATGGTATGGTGGTTAACTTCTACGAAGTCGCTCGAAGCGACTTTCAAGCATTAAAAGCAAAGATTGAAGGAACTCTCTTTGCTCGTGATGCCTACACTATTGCATGGGTGGTGTACCGAGTACCTCACCTATTTGACAACAAGGTATTTCGAGCGTGGGCGTTCTACGTGGCGACCAATATGGGATTTTCCTGCAAGATTGGGAGTTGGGGATATGACCGCTATGGAAAGCGACCCAAAGCTTTTTGGAACAAGAAATTACGCTTTGATGAGAAAATTTCGGAAAGACTCGAGCGAGTCCAAGTTGAAAATAATGATGCTTGCAAGGTGATCCAAAGCAGAGATGCTGAAGATGCCTTCCATTATGTTGATCCTCCATATATCAATTCCAATCAAGGACATTATGGAGGATATAGCCAAGTGGATTTTAAAAATCTTCTAGAAACCTTAAGCAAGATAAAAGGGAAGTTTCTCTTGAGTTCGTATCCGTCAGAAATTCTAGATGAATACTCTAAGAAAAACGGATGGCATACCAAAACTTTTGAGAAACCACTATCTGCTTCTAACGGAGCATTGAGTGAAAAGAGAAAAAGGAAGGTAGAAGTCTTGACAGCTAACTATCCTATTTAAAATTACATACTAATTTTTAATACATAACAAATGAATATCAAACAGCAAAAACTGATACTCCACTTTTTAGAACTGTTGGAGAAATCATGGGAACATAGAAAAGTTTCTGAAATTAATGACACCTTACTGGATTATATCTCCAGAGAAGAACTCATTGAAATCGTACTGCGGCTGTATAAAAACCTTGACACGAATTCTCTTGCAAAAAAGAGCGATGTCGATTTACTTGACCTTATCGGTGACGACAATTGTGTACTCTCGTTTGTAATTGAAAAGTGGAAATATCAAATAACTGCCAGACCCACAATGTCTCAAACAGAAGTACACGAATTCTTTGACAAGTTCCAGCTTGAAACTCATTATTTGAGAGATAAACCTGTACAAGAATGGGATTCGTATGACGTAAGTAACTACTATTCCATTTTGTATAAACGAGGAAAGGTACGTCGTGTCTTTGCCATTTTTACAGATGATGTAGACGAAAAAGAAAAATACATTGTCACAACATCTCCTTCTCAATTCTTTGACACCAAAGAAGAAGCGGAAGCTGAATTACAGAAATGCTATCAGCAAGGGCTTCATGGCTCACTAAAAGTTATGTCTCTCTGGAAAATCGAATAATAATCATTTAAATATTACTATTATGAGTAACATAAACATTGTTGATGTTTTAATTCAAAACATCAAAACCGACCAAGAACTGCTCAAAGAAGCAGAACAAGCCATTGAAACGGCAAAGGACAACAAACGTGAAATTTTAGATCGTTTCAAGGATTATCGTAAAGATTTGTCTGTACTGATGAAATATGCAGACGACAAACATCGAAAGCAAATTGAAGAATTGGGATTTGATCTTTCGGATTCTGGTAATGGATTGAATCCTATTGCACAAATTGCTTTTGATTTGATTTTGAAAGCGAAGGACAACAAACTGACCAATGAAGCTTTGTATCATGCTTATGTAAAGAGTCTAAAGAATCAATCTGATGCTATGAGTTACACCGAGTTTAATATCAAATGTCGTTCACTTTTTAATACTCAGCGTTTATTGAGAACCAAAGGTAAAGACCCAAAGTCTTCAAAAGATGATATCATTTCTTTGAATGGAAGATCGTCTACCAAAGCTACATCAGAAGTTAAGAAATCATGATGCAATTATTTGAAGACAAAGAAAAAGCGGTTCATCATGCGATCTGGTTGACATTTAAAAATCGAGTAACAGGAACACTATATGGAGTGGAGAAATCCTTTACAGACTTATGGGGAGTAGTTAAGGTTTCAGATATTAAAGATGAAAATCCTTATTTAGCTGATACCGCACATGACTACTCACAGATGAGTTACGATATGATTCGTAAGCTCAGAAGTGATAATGATCCGCCTCCTCCTTGGGAAGATCTTATGGGAGCATTCTCAGTATTAAATGGTGACATTCTTAGGTACATTCTCCATACCAAGATTCCACTTGAAAAGCTGATTCGCTATGAACTAGCAATCAGAGGATATGATGAAAATCATACTTGGTGTGGTTTTGAGAAGGCTGAAAAAATCTGGTTGAAATAATTGAATAAAAATAGGCACTTCATTTATTGGAGTGCTTTTTATCTTTTCGTATCTTTGTATTGTTAGTGCCTACGGGTGCTGACTTCTTTTTCATAGCAATTTTTCCCGCTCAATCTTGGGCGGGTTTCTTTATTTTCTAAGTAAACTAAAATATCCCCTTCTTGACCTCACAACTCCATTTAGTGCAGTAATTTGAACATGGAACCAATAATTACCTGAGGGCAAAATATTTCCGTTGTACAAACCATTCCACCCTTGATCGTTGATGCTAAAAAAGCTAACTCGTTTTCCATATCGATTAAATATCTCAACTCTTCCATTTTGAAATAAGTTTCTACTGTACCCTTTTATATTCCATGTGTCATTGATTCCATCATTGTTAGGAGTGAAGAACTTAGGAAAGGTGATCAGTGATATTTCTCTTGATAGAACCCCGCATCCATGTTTATCTCTAATCAAAACCGTGTAAATGCCTCCCTCTAAATTGTCAAAAAAGGGATTGTCTTGAAAGTCAACGAGAGTGGATAACTGCTCATCCAACAGACTAAACTCATAATCACCAATTCCAAGGTTTACTGTATCAATAGTAATGCTATTGTTATTGGAATCATCAACAAGTACGATTTCAGAATCGTTGAGCATGGCAATTTCAGATTCCACTATGGTGATCTCTTTAGGGTCAGATAAGCAACCAAATTGAGAGGTAGCTAAAACTGTATAGATTCCTCCTTGAGTTATGGTTGCTGAAATATCAGAACTTACAACCACCCCTGATTCATCTGTCCATTCATAAGAATAATTTCCATTAGGGTTTTGAACTGAGATTTCTAATTGTGGACTTTCCGTAATGCAAATCACGTCAGTTTCTTGCAACTCAACGTTTGGTTTTTCTCTTACGATAAAATCTATCGTTGTCTCGTCATAACAGTCGGTAAATAGTGGATTGATGACCCTTGCTGTGATGGTCTGTGATGCTGTTGTAAAAGGATTGGGTAGTGGGTTTGAGAGTGTTGTCCCATTCTCATCAGTATATTCAACCGTCATTCCAGTTTGTGACCCTAGTATAGTGCTTTCAATAGCTGAAGTGTCAAAAGCAATCATACCATCAAAATCATCATCACACTCTTCTTGAATGGTAACGTTGTTAGCAATAGGAACAGCGATCACAGTGAAATTAATGGTCGTTTCATCAAAACAAGCCCCATTCGGGTCTTGTGAATTCACATTCACTACTCTTGCAGTAATGCTTTGAGAAGAAGTAATAAAGGGATTTGGAAGTGGGCTTGGTAAAGTGTTTCCAGTTTGGTCTGTATAGGTAACAGAAACATTTGTTTGACCATTAAGAATGGTTGATTCAATAATAGAGGTATCAAAAGCAAAAAGCCCATCCCTATCCCCGTCACACTGTTCAGGAATCACAACAGGATTGGCAATGGGAACAGTTTCTACATTGAGGGTAATATGATGCCCTAAACCTAGACAATCATTATCTAATTCACTATCTACTCGAACGTAAATATCTTGCATGTTGGGATATCCAATATTTTGGTAATTTGAAATATCGATAATTGGATTGATTTCTGAAAGTGCATCGGCTTGATTTCGATAGTAGTTGATAATGAGTTGTTGCCCAACTGGAAACAGCGACTGTATCTCAGCATCCACCGAACTAAAATCAAAAGTAGCAACTCCATCGATAGTATCTGTACCATTATCACACTGGTAGAACTCTCTTAATAAAGATGTTGGAATTTGTGTTGTAGAAATTGTTAGGTTTACCCGAGCTGTTCTGTAACAGTTATTAACATTTTCGATTCTAGCCCATACCGTATCAGTACTTACCGTTTCATTGGTATAAGTAGTAACATTTATAATTTTATTTGAATTACTCTCAGCTTCTGCTTCTGATTCATAAAAAGTGATGGTCTCATTCTGGTAGTTAGATGAGAGTTCTGCATTGACTTCTGTTAGGTTGAATACACTAAATCCATCCAAATCATCATCACATTGTTTCAGTTCTACTACAGAAGTTACTTCTGGTAATTCAAAAACCTCAATATCAAAAGAGGTTTGGGCTGTGCAATTCGTATTCTGGTTATTTACTACCAGAACGTAGATTGTTTCATTTGTATTGGTGTTTTGGTAAGCAGTAGGGTCTGCAATTTGATTGATAAGTCCAACATCTGTATAGTAATTGATAGAAAAATTTGATGCAGACTGTCCGTTTAAAATGGTGGTTGTATTTTGAGTCAAATCAATCTCTATTCTTCCATCGGTATCATTTCCTACAGTATAGTTATCGCAAAATGACAACATAGGAACATCTGTAGAAGGAGTTGGAGATTCAAAGACCTGAATCTCAAAACTTGTGGTAGCGAGACACTCCGCATTTCCATTATTTTGAACACTAGCTACAATAGTTTGAGAAGTATAAGCGGTAGTATTGATATAATTACTAGGATTAACGATTGGATTGTTATTATCAAAATCGTTTTGAGATGCATAATAGGTTACAGTAAATTTTGATGAGTCTTGTCCATTCAAAATAGCAGTATCTTGATCTTTTAAATTAAAGTTAAAAAAACCGTCATTATTATCATCACATACCAAGATAGGAGGTACACTTATGCTGGGTAATGGGCTTTCAGATACTTGAATCTCAAAAGTTGTGGTGACTTCACAATCTAAATTACTTCTATTTCTTACACTAGCCACAATGATTTGATTATTCTCTACGGTATTTATATAATTAGTGGGATTATTAATAGGAATATTATTGTCATAATCTATTTGAGAAGCATAATAAATCACCTCAAATCCAACAGAGGGTTGTCCATTTAAAATTGTAATTTCTTGTTGAGTTAAGTCAAAAGATGAGTAACTATCGTTATTTATATCACATTCTAGCAATGGAGGAACATCTAGATTGGGCTGCGGTTGTTCAAAAACCTGAACCTCAAAAGAGGTGGTAGCTTCACAATCTGAATTATTTCTATTTCTTACACTAGCCACAATAGTTTGCGGATTGTATGGTGCGCTATTGATATAACTACTAGGATTATTGATAGGATTGTTATTATCAAAGTCGTTTTGAGATGCATAGTAGATTACCTCAAATTCGCTACTGCTTTGTCCATTAAGGATAGTATTGGATTGTGTTGTTAAATCAAAATTGTAAAAACCATCGTTATTATCATCA
>CAXRAW010000084.1:0-2654 GCA_964228785.1 Flavobacteriaceae bacterium | reverse complement strand
CACTCATTTGCTTATTATCTTTAGCTCTGAGATTAAATTTTGCCATTTTGCAAAATTCAAATCTCCCAACAAAACTCCCAAAAACTCCCAGACTCATTGGTAAGCAAAAAAATTGAGGATTGCAATATTATATGGTATTTTCGTTTTATACATATATTTATAAAACTTGAAAAAAAATTTCTCTCTGACTAATCATAAGAGAAAAAAACAATTATATGGTATATTTCGTAATGGAAAAACAATTAAACACTGTTGGCTCGTCTACGTATGAAAAAATAAAACACGATATTATTTTTGGCGAACTTGCTCCTGGATCAAAACTAAAACTCGACGTGATAAAAACTAAATACGAAGCCAGTGTTTCAACACTAAGAGAGACATTAAACAGACTTGCAAGCGAAGGATTTGTCCTAGCTGAAGAACAAAGAGGCTTTTTTGTTACAAAGGTATCAAAAGAGGATTTAACGGAGGTTGCTAAACTTAGAGTACTCTTAGAATGCCATGCACTTAAAACCTCTGTGGAAAATGGAGATGCTGATTGGGAAGGTAACTTGGTTGCAGCTCACCATAAATTGCAGTTGATGGAAAAAAAAATGATTTCCGGAGACAGCTCAGAAAAGGAGACTTGGAAGCGGTATGATTGGGAATTTCATTTAGCCGTCATACAGGCATGTAATTCAAGAAACCTGCTGGAACTACACTCTACTCTTTACGACAAGTATCTCAGATATCAAATGTTGGTTCTCACCTTTCGGGGAGACGAAGCCGCACAGGAACATCACAAAATTTTTCAAGCCGCTTTAGATAGAAATGCATCTGGTGCAGCAGATTTATTAGAAGAACACATATTAAATGGCTTAGAGCATACGTTAGCGGCAATGTAGCTACTGCGTAGCTGATAGATTTAGGACCCAAGGTAAACAAAAACAAAAACAAAGGCCGCTAAGGCAAGCAAAACATATGCTGCGATTTCACCGCTTATCCTAGCATCGGACTTTTTTTTGTTTCTATCTTCTTTCATTGTAAAAATAATAGTGTTTTAAATCGCCTTTTCCAGAAGATTAAAAAATGTCACTAGTCTCTTTCTAACTGTTCAATGCGATCAATGAGATAATCTAGTTTTTCATGATAGCCCTCATCATAATCTTCATGATGCCCCAGACTAGAAAGCATTTCCGCAACAATAATAAGCGTTACTATAACCACACATACAGTTATAATTGTTACCATCACTTTTAAATATGTATCCATTTTATAACCCATATTCTAATAAATCACTGTGAAGAGGGTTTTCCTTCTATAATTCTAGGACCCTCTATTAGGCTCATTTTACAACCTTTGGCAAGTTCCCGAATTTCATCTTTCATTAAACCCATTATTTTATTCGCCGTTTGTTTATCAGAAAATTTTGAAACGGTAAAAATTTCTGTGGGCGACTTTTGAAAAACTTCACCAGAAATTTGTCCGGCGGCCAGGTTTCTTGGCATCATAGTAGATTCAATATATGAAGTTATCATCTTCAATTGAATCTCACTCACGGCCTTTAAATGAACTACGCGGCAATACAAAACTTCATCTCATTCAATTTAAGGGTCCCTTTATTTACCAAATTCCTCGAGAAGTTTACAATATCCCACTTGGCTTTTCTTAAAACTAGAAAGCCTAAAAAATTCATTTGGAGCATGAATTTTTTCATCGTCTAGGCCAAAAGCAAACATTGTAGCGTGAATACCCAACTCTGTCAGTAAAGTTGACATTACTGGAATAGATCCTCCTACTCTTGTCGCCAAGGGCTCCTTTCCATATAAATCCTGCAAAACTCTACCCGCTATCTGACTAGAGTTATGTCCTCTTGGGACTAAAAAGGGATCAGCATCACCAGCAAGCTTTTTTACTTCGACTGTAACTCCTGGTGGCCGATTATTTTCAAGATGAGCTTTAATTAATTTGTATACTCTTTCTGGCTTTTGGTTGGCGACAAGCCGACATGTAATTTTTGCGTGCGCCTGTGACGGTAACACTGTTTTAGATCCGGTGCCTTGATATCCACCCCATATTCCATTCAACTCTAAAGTTGGTCGTGCCCAAAGTCTCTCTTGAATAGTATAACCAATTTCTCCAAATGTGTCCGGTACACCTAATTTTTCAATATAATCTTTTTCATCAAAAGGAAGCTTAGAAAATAATTCTCTTTCTTCATCTGATAATTCAATAACATCATCGTAAAACCCTTCAATAGTTATCCTACCATCCAAATTTTTCATCGATGCTATTAAATGAGACAGCGCATGAATTGGATTGGCTATACCACCTCCATGAGTTCCAGAATGTTGATCACCACTCGCTCCAGTTACTGTAATCTCACACCCAACTAACCCTCGTAAGGCATAAACCAAACTCGGCTGATCCTCAGACCACTGTCCGCCATCAGATGAAAATATCATATCTGCTTTCAATAGTTCTATATTGTCTTTTATAAATGGACCAATCGTGGGCGAGCCAATTTCTTCCTGTCCTTCATAAAAGAACTTAACATTTACAGGCAGCTTTCCATCACTAGAGAGCAGGGCTTCGATTGCCAAAATAGGTGCTAACATATTTCCTTTATCATCTGACGCACCACGACCATAAATTTTCCCATCCTTAACAAGTGG
>CAXRAW010000083.1:0-10228 GCA_964228785.1 Flavobacteriaceae bacterium | reverse complement strand
CCATACAATCTTAATAGTTTATCTTTTACTATTTTTGACCCATCACATACTTAAATAGGATAGTCATAATTTTAACTCAAATATTTTGTAGATATAGTGCTTATTTAGGGTGCGAATATTTGCTTACCCCCTTTTTCCATTATAAAAACTGATAGTCCAACTATACACACACAATGTTAGTAAAATTCAAAAAGTACTGGTGTTAAATCTTATAACAATTAAAGGAAGGAGAAAACCTGTAATAAGCCTTGTAAACACTAGCCGAATGACTGAAACATCAATCATAACGAAATGAAGTAATTTTTTTATTGTTTTTAATGGATGCTATTTTGTATGAAGTTAATAATATCTCCCTATCTGATTACGTGCGTAATAGGGATACTACATTAAAATTTTTGATAAGAAAGGGAAAAAGAAAAGATAATAATATCACAGCACCGTGCCAATTTTCGTACCATTTAATATAAATAAAAGATTTTAAAAACCCCAATATATTTATTATCAATACATTGAGGTTTTTTGTTAGTGACCCCGGCAGGATTCAAACCTGCAACCCTCAGAGCCGAAATCTGATATTCTATTCAGTTGAACTACGGGGCCTCTCATTTCTTTTGTAATATCTACGCTAAATAAGTGCGAACTATGCCAGATATGGTTTTACCGTCTGCCTGACCAGCAAGCTGTTTTGAAACAATTCCCATGACCTTGCCCATATCTTTCATCCCTGATGCTCCAATTTTTTCAATGGTAGATACCACTACCTTGGCAATGGCTTCTTCTGATAAGGCTTCTGGCAAAAATTTTTCTAAAATTGCCGCCTCTGCCAATTCTGGTTCTGCTAAATCTTGCCGTCCTTGTTGTATAAAAATTGCTGAACTGTCTTTGCGTTGCTTTACCTGCTTCTGGATAATTTTGATCTCTTGCTCTGGTGTTAAACCGTCTCCTGATCCTGATGCTGTCTTGGCAAGCAGAAAGGCAGACTTAACAGCTCTTAGAGCTTGAAGTGCAACGGAATCCTTAGATTTCATCGCTGCTTTCATCTCATCCATGATTTGCTTTTCCAAACTCATTTGCTCTTGATTTTATGAGAGCTCAAATATACGATTCTTCTTAAATTCTTCTTACTTTCTGAGACAGAATGTTTTTGTTGGCATATTGATCTATTTAATTGAAAAAATCCTTGAAAGATCCAGTTTTGGAATCCAAGAAACACCATTTTATTTTTTGCCCTTCAAAAGATTGAATGAAACAGGGAAAAATGACGACAGTCCTTCAGATTCGTTTGGTTGATATCCTCCATGACTTTTATTGAATGATCTTCTGCCATACATTACGATGTGATAAAGATGAATGACCCAGCGTTGTTATTTTACTAAAACGCTATTTTGAATGTTGCGTTAGCGATAATAGCGGCATCCTTTTTTGTCCTGAATAGGCAAAAAAGATATAGCGGATAGCGCGACCCGAAGGGAAACGCCCTACATAACATTCGAGGAATTTTACATGTTATTGCATCATGGGATTATATCATTTTATTTGTCGTAATTTTGCTTTTTTAGAAATATGGCGAAGAAACCTGACTTGGTAGTTTACGATGAGGAGAGACAAAAGTATGATGCTGCTATAAAGCCCTACGGGACAAATGCAAGCGCGCCAGCTATTCAACCTCTTAACACAGCAACATGGAGAAACGATGGCGTTGACCGAGTGAATAAGCAGTTTAAGAGTCGGTTTGATGAACTTAGCAAGGCGTACCAAGAGCTCATGCATCAGTTTGAATACAACGATTTGGTGTACAATGCAAAGTTTAACTTTGAACCAATTATTGGTGAGGTTTACCATCTTTATAACAATGCTCAACAAACTCCTTTTTTGTCTATTATCTCTCCTGATCAATGCAATTTTGAACATTTAGGGTCTTTTCGACTGAATTCACAAAAAATGTGGGAAAAACAATAAAATGGGGAAAGTTCAGGTAAACAATATTAGACTGTATGCTTTCCATGGGTGTTTGGAGGAGGAGGCTGCAATAGGATCGTGGTATCGTGTGGATGTTGAGGTTGAGGGTGATCTTACAAAATCCTCTACGACAGACGAGCTTAATGATACAATAGATTACGTTTATCTGAATAGCATCGTTAAAGAGGAAATGGAAAAGCGATCTAAGTTGCTAGAGTGTGTTGCTCAACGAATCTTAGATCGATTCTTTGATGAAATTTCGATACTGGAAAAAGCTCAAGTAGGCGTGACAAAGATTAACCCACCTATAGGGGGAAACGTAGAGGAAGTGGCTGTGATACTCCAACAAACAAGAACAAATACTGTTGCTGAAACTCAATAGCTTTGTTAAGGATGTTTCCCCTGAGATATTTTACCATAAAATTACCGTGCTTCACATGTAGCTTTGCTCACTTACGCAATATTAAAAATCATATTGTTTAAATTGTCAGAAGGAGATTTATATAATTTTACTGGCTGAATTTGTGATGTAGTTGTGTTGATAAAAAGGGCGGAATTTTTAATGTTTTCTAAGTATATTGCCATGCGTATATTAAAAGCTATAATCTTATGCTGTACTGCAATATATGATTTGTAAGTCAACCATATTTTTGTGTAAACTACATGAACGCTCCTACTTTTGGGAAACAATAAAATAACCTAATCATAACGTGATTCCTAGCTTGATGTCTATACCTTTGAAAACTTTTAAATATTAAAATATGGGTGACCCATATATTTTAATGCTTGTAGCTCTCACAGTTTTAGCTGTGGTTGATCTTGTTGTTGGTGTGAGTAACGATGCTGTGAACTTTTTGAACTCGGCCATAGGCTCTAAAGCCATTTCTATTCGTAATATCATGATTATTGCAAGTATAGGAGTCTTTTTCGGGGCCGTGACTTCCAGTGGACTGATGGAAGTTGCTCGCAAGGGAATTTTTAATCCTAGTATGTTTGTGTTCCAAGACATTATGCTCATTTTTATGGCAGTAATGATCACGGATATCTTACTCCTTGATGTCTTTAATACGCTAGGAATGCCTACATCTACGACAGTCTCCATTGTTTTTGAACTCCTAGGTGCGGCTGTTGCCATTTCTTTGATAAAAATTTATGGATCGGAAGGGTCACAGACCATCAACGATATTTGGAATTACATCAATCATGAGAAGGCGTCTAAGATTATTTTTGGCATATTGCTCTCGGTAGTCGTCGCTTTTTCAATTGGTGCCCTCGTACAGTTTATCTCCCGACTGGTTTACTCTTTTAACTTTGAAAAAAAATCCATGTATGTGAACGCCCTATTTGGCGGGCTTGCACTTTCTGCGCTTACTTATTTTGTTTTTCTGAAAGGGATGAAGGGAACTCCGTACTCTCAAAAAGTGGTTGATATCTTGTACAGTGGCGGAGTAGAAGGTCAGTTAGAGTGGATAAATCGCTTTTTTAATAGCAGTTACGAGACAGTAAAAGAGGCTTTGAATGAGAAGAAAGATTTGATAAAACTGAATGCTAAAACTGGTGCAATTGGATTATCATTAAGAGGGTTTTTAGAGATTCATGTCATTAACATTGTGGCAATTAGCACTGTGATATGGACATTGATTTCTTATGCACTATTAAAATTATTGAATCTAAACATTTTTGTGATTATCATAGGCTTTGGAACGTTTTCCCTTGCCATGGCATTTTCGGGAAACGATCTAGTCAATTTTATTGGGGTGCCCATTGCTGCATGGAATTCGTATCAGGAGTGGAGCATTTCTGGAGTAGAGGCAGATGCCTTTTCTATGGCTATACTAGACAAAAAAGTTCCTTCTAATGTCTGGCTGTTATTGATGGCAGGAAGTATTATGGTGGTAACGCTTTGGACTTCTAGTAAGGCAAGAAATGTCATTGAAACTGGGATTAACTTATCCCGTCAGGGAGAAGGACATGAAAAATTTAGACCCAATACTCTATCTAGAATTGTCGTTAGGGTATCTATGAGTTTTAATACAGTGATAGGTTATATTCTTCCAAAAAACACCATTCAATTCATAGATCGTAGATTTCAAAAACCTGTGATTGAATTGTCTAAAGACAAAACCTATGAAATGCCTGCCTTTGATACGGTAAGGGCTTCTGTGAATTTAATTGTTGCAGGAATTTTAATTTCCATAGCGACTTCCATGAAGCTACCTTTATCAACAACCTATGTGACTTTTATGGTGGCAATGGGTACCTCTTTGGCAGACAGAGCTTGGGGAAGAGAAAGCGCTGTGTATAGAGTTGCTGGTGTGATTAATGTCGTTGGGGGGTGGTTCTTGACTGCCATTACTGCTTTTACTGCTGCAGCTATCATAGCCTACCTCATTCGTTGGGATGCCGGAATGATTCCCTTTTTGTTAGGTCTTGTCGCCTTTCTAATCATAAGAAATACACTTATTCACAGGAAAAAAACAAAGGAAGTAAAAAAGCAAGAATACATAGAGAGAGCGGAATTAATTACCGTTAACGGTGTCATAGAAGAAAGCTCTGACCATATTGCTGGTGTTGCACAACGCATAAATAAACTTTACACCAATGTGGTTGACGACCTGGCAAGTCACGATTTGAACAAGCTCCGTAAGACCGATAAACACGTTGGTAAGTTAAATGATGAAATTGACGGACTAAAAGATGGCGTATTCTACTTTATTAAGTCCTTAGACGATACTTCTGTTCAAGCGAGTAAATTTTACATTTTGGTGTTGGGCTATTTGCAGGACGTTGCTCAGTCGATTAGCTTTATCTCCAGAGCTAGTTTTAAACATGTAAACAACAATCACAAGAACTTAAAAAAGGGGCAATTAAGCGATTTAAAACAGATTGATCTTGAGTTATCAAAATTATTGACAATGGTAAGTACTGTGTTTGAGAATCGCTCTTTTGATGGCTTGAACGAAATCCTCATTGGAAAGCAGCAACTACTAAACGATGTTTCTGAATCTATTGAAAAGCAAGTCTCTAGGATTAGAACAGAGGAAACAAGTCCTAAAAATACCACATTGTACTTTAGCATACTACTGGAAACTCAAGATTTAATCTCTGCACTCATGAACTTACTAAAGACCTACGAAGAGTTTCACCTGTCTACCCGAGAAATAGTGTAAGGATTTTCATCACTTTTTGTAATTAGAGAAGTGATGTAAGCCTTAGGATATCGTAAAGAGGTGTCTTTGTGATTTCTTTTTTGTAGAGGTGATCTAAAAAGAAATGATCGACTTCCTATTCTAGAATGATAGAAGTCTTCTCTAAAAAAGAACAGGAATCACAAACGAATAATACACTATCAACAAAATAACTGCAAAAAGATTTAGCACAAGACCTGCCCTAGCCATCTGGCTCACCTTTACATAACCACTTGCAAAGACAATGGCATTTGGAGGGGTGGCCATAGGAAGCATCAAAGCACAACTGGAAGCCATGGTTACAGGAATTAAAACGTGAAGGATGGGAATCTTTAATCCAATTGCAATCCCTGCTACTACAGGAGCTAGCACAGCTACCAGAGCTACGTTACTCATCAATTCTGTCATAAAAAGCATTAAAATAATAAGTAAACTTACTACAATGATGGAGCTGAAACCACCATGCTCAATAGCTTGTGTAATTACAGCGATCAAACCACTAGATGCCATCCCTTTTGCCAAAGACAAACCACCACCAAAGAGCAGTAAGATTCCCCAAGCCAATTTAGAGGTATCATTCCATTGTAGGACAAAAGTTCCTTTTTTGAAACTCATCGGAACTACAAATAGTGAGAGAGCCCCTATCAAACTGATGATCGTATCGGATAATTTTAGTGTTGGAAACATATGATTGATTAACGTTCTGGAAATCCAAAGAGCTATGGTCAGCCCAAAAACAATGAGTACCCGGCGTTCTTTTCTAGATACCTTCCCTAGCTTTTTCAGTTCACCTGAAATAACACTTGTCGAAGTTGTAAATTTGATATGATTACAGGGAAACATCCATTTAACGAGCACAAAATAACACAATATCACCATAACTACAGAAAAGGGAAGCCCAATAGTCATCCACTTTAAAAAAGAAATCTCGGTGTTGTATTCATTTTCTAGCAAGCCAATCAAAACAGAATTGGGAGGTGTTCCTATAACCGTAGCAATACCACCAACATTTGCAGAAAAGGCAATACCCAGCATCACACTTAAAGCAAAATTTCGATTCCCTTTGGTAAACCCATCCTCATCATGCACCAACAGTCGAATTACAGAAATCGCAATGGGTAACATCACCACAGTGCTGGCTGTATTGCTAATCCACATGCTCATAAAAGCAGTCGCTATCATAAATCCAAGTACAACCCTATTGGGCGTAGTTCCTGTCATTCTAATAATCGTAAGAGCAATGCGTTTATGTAGATGTACTTTCTCTAATGCCAAAGCCAAGACAAAGCCTCCAAAGAACAGAAAGATAATTGGACTGCCATAATTAGCTCCTACAGCCGCAGCGTCCATCACCCCTAACAAAGGAAATAACACGAGCGGTAGTAGAGCTGTTACAGCGATATGAACAGCTTCTGTAATCCACCAAACCACCATCCAAGTAGCAACAGCAATGACAGCATTCGCCGTTTCAGAAACTGAGTACAGCGGAAAATTAACAATGAAAAAAAATAATATAGGAGCCGCAAGTAACCCTATTTTTTTTGAAAGTATCATAAACTAAATTCAATGCTAAAGATAAAAAACTGCTACAATCATCCTTTTTGAGGATATGCCCCATGCCAAATCACCCGATAAGGAGCGATATATGACACCATTTTCTAAAAATAATGATTTAAATGAACTTTAAAATACTAAATGTATTTTTTTAAAGTTGCATCTAATACTACAACAAGAGATTGGTCGAATAAAGATCAGTGTCTCAGTAAAAGAAAATACTTAAATGCCAAATAATTCGTGTAAATCTAAACAGATGAAAAAGTACATCTCATGTGCATTTTTCTTTGTCCTATCCCTCGTCCATTCTCAAAAAACTATCCACGTACGTTTTCGTAGCCTTGTGCGATCATATAAACCAGAGAATTGTTCCCGTTCCAGAATCTTTAGGAAATGGTCAAAATCCAACAACTAATTTGTATTGGGGTGCCTTGTATGGGGTAAAAACTCATTTTGAGAGAAGTGAAGATTGGATTTTTTAACATCCATGACAAGCGAAAATCCAAAAATCCTAGAATGAGTGCTATTCAAGCACAAAAATTCTGAAACATTTTTACTTGCAGACGCCTATGATGGAAAATATATTAAGGGAGCGATAACTCATTTCCTTGAAGCCAGTGCAGGAAACAATCCACAAGAGATTATGATAAATGACAGAAAACCTCCTTTTGGCGGAAATTCAAACCTACTAAGTTATACAGGTCACAACGGGCTGATGGAATTTGACGTAGATGGTCATTTTAATCCAAAGAACAACAACAAGCGAGATGCGATCATACTCGCTTGCATCAGTAAAAATTATTTTCTCTCTCATATAAGACAAACTCAAGCAAATCCCTTAATTTGAACTACGGGACTCATGGCGCCCGAAGCATACACCCTAAAATGGGCTATCGACGGATGGATACGCAACAAAACTGACGATGAAATTAGAGAACGTGCAGCAAAAGCCTACCATAATACCAAAAGTGTGGGTTAAACGCAGCAAAAAGAATCCTTGTTACTGGATTCTAGCAAATGCCCATTCCTAAAAAATCACATACAATTTTTCAGCTCACCGCGGTATTCCTACCTTTACCGCCATGATAGAACAAAGAGAAGCAACATCTGAAAAAACTGTTTTAATTGGACTCATTACGCAATATCAAAACGAAAACCAGTCCGAAGAATATTTAGATGAACTAGAATTTCTAACCACAACTGCTGGTGGTCTTGCCGTTAAACGATTTGTACAGCGTTTAGCACACCCCCATCCAAAGACTTTTTTAGGAGCAGGGAAATTACAAGAAGTAAAAGCATTTATCGACTCGCACCACGTAGGAACAGCTATTTTTGATGACGAATTATCGCCCGCACAACTAAGAAATATCGAAAAAATTCTCGACTGTAAAATTTTGGATCGTACACATCTAATTCTAGACATCTTTGCACAAAGAGCGCAGACAAGTTCGGCAAAAACTCAGGTCGAACTTGCCCAACACGAATACCTCTTACCCCGATTAACCAGACTGTGGACACACCTCGACAAACAAAAAGGAGGAATAGGAATGCGAGGTCCCGGAGAAACAGAAATCGAAACAGATAGACGAATCATTCGCGACAAAATTGCACTCCTCAAGAAAAAGCTAGTGAGCATAGACAAGCAAATGGCAGTGCAGCGCAAAAATCGTGGAAAAATGGTACGCGTTGCCCTCGTAGGATACACCAACGTAGGAAAATCAACCTTAATGAATGTGGTGAGCAAAAGCGATGTCTTTGCAGAAAATAAATTATTTGCCACTCTAGATACAACAGTAAGAAAAGTGGTCATCAAAAACATCCCCTTTTTAATGACCGATACAGTAGGGTTCATCCGAAAACTGCCCACTCAGCTGGTAGAATCGTTCAAATCTACCCTAGACGAAGTTCGCGAAGCCGATCTGTTACTGCACGTTGTAGATATTTCACATCCCAATTTTGAAGACCATATAGCATCTGTTCATACAATCTTACAAGAAATTAACAGCGCCAACAAACCCACCATTATGGTCTTCAATAAGACAGACTCCTACACACACGAAACCATCGATGAGGACGACTTGGTTACGATCAAAACCAAAGCCCACTTTACCTTAGAAGACTGGAAAAAAACCTGGATGAACGATCTAGAAAAAGAATCCATCTTTATCTCCGCCCTAAACAAAGACAACCTAGAAGCTTTCAAAGAAAAAGTGTACGATGAAGTAAAAAAAATTCACATACAGCGTTTTCCCTACAACGATTTCTTATACTACGAATATCAAGAATAGCAACCACACCCAACAACCCCCAAAATACGAGGGCAAATTGTTCGACGATTTTCTTGGGCGTTCCCTTCGGGTCGGGCTATCCGCTATATCTTTTTTGCCATCTTTTCAGAGAATAAAAAACTTGAAATACATTTGTGAATTATACAGAAAACCAAAACAAGAAACACCCTAAAATAGCAAAAAAGGATGTCGCTGCTATCCCTTACGCAAGCTTTAAACAGTCCTTTGATGAGACAATAAAAATAGCGTCAGTCACTACCTTGCAGACTCTTATCCCTTACCCATTTTTATTTACTAATCATTATGATATTGAATAAGTTAACCATTGTGAATCTTCAGTAAATAAATTTTAGTCAAATCCCTCAGCAAAGAATTCTTCAAGAGTCATATCAAAAGCCTTCGCAATTCTTAATAAGCTCGTGTATTGCATATCAGTTCCAGTTTCATACCTACCATATTGCGCCCTATGTATGTCGTTTTCGAAGGCAAAAGTTTCATAGCTACTGTACCCTTTTTTAATTCTTAACGATTTAATTCTGTTGGCCAGCTTCTTAATTTCTATTGATTTATTCATGGAAACAAAGAAATTAAGTACACTACGAATATATAACTACTAATTAGTAGATTTTTAAAACTATTTCGCTATATTTGAGTTGGCATTCATATCAAACAAAATAAGTGGTATCAATTAAAGTAACACCCGCTCAAAAAGAGTTGTTAGAACTGTTAAACCCAAAAGGAATAGAAGATTATTTTGAGTCCTTAAAAATGTTACATTATTTGGCTACTTATTGCTTAGCACATGAAATGGTTGAACTTTGGGCTTCGCGTAATGTTCATGACCTAATGGATGCCATTCAAAAAATTACACTAGAAAAGCAGTTGCCCTGATTTAATGGTGTGTTAAAATTATTTTATGCATCATACACTTTATTGGCTACTAGTTATTCTTCTTTTCGTTCCAATTTTAGGTTTTACAATTTCAGGTTCATCGTAAATTTCCCTAAGTAAATCGACATATGAGTTCTCGTAGTTCTCATCATTTCTCATATCAATATGAATATATTGTTGCATAAATTCTGGAATACTATCTGTTGAATTTCCATTTCTTAATACAGGTTATTGTGTTTTCGTTACTTCTTCTTTTATATCACTTTCAATTTGTTCCAATACTTCCTTTACAAACTCATTCCCTTTCGCTACAGAGTTTGTGCCACCCAATGCATCATAAATAATGTA
>CAXRAW010000082.1:0-16889 GCA_964228785.1 Flavobacteriaceae bacterium | reverse complement strand
ACTACATCATTAGCAACTGATGGCGGAGCTGTTGATATTGCCTCTAGTGGTGCCACGACTACAGTAAAAGGTACCTTAAACGTAGATGAAGCTGTTACATTGGATACTACTTTAGACGTCACAGGCGCAACGACGCTATCAAATACGCTTACCGTTAGTGGTACTGGTAATAGTTCTTTTATAGGCAACGTAGGCATTGGGACGAGTAGTCCAAGTGCGAAGTTGGAGGTGAATGGGGGGATTATAAGGTTTGGAGGATCAGATCATGAAGCTGTACAATTAAGAATTTCAGCTTTAAACACAGCAGGAGTAGCTACTAGCACTAGTTCTATTTTAATGGAAGGTTATGAAGATAGAGCACAAGGTATATATTTTTTAGATACTGGACACCCCGGAAAAAAATGGTTTGCAGGTATAAACTACTTTACAGGATTTGACACGTACTCAATAGGATATGATGCAGATGGCGGCGGCGTGGTGCAACATACCGAGAAGTCGCTGCTTACAGTGAAAGGAAGTACCGGCAACGTAGGCATTGGAACCAATAATCCACAAAGTAAACTAGATGTAGAGGGTGGAGTCGCTATTGGTGCTACCTATTCTGGCACACATGCTGCTCCTAGTAATGGTCTTCTTGTGGAAGGCAACGTCGGCATTGGGACGACGCCAAGTGCAGGGGTGAAGTTGGAGGTAGATGGAGATATAAAAATAGGTGGAGGAACTCCTATATCAAAAATTATTACGGGTATAATTAATTCTAATGGCACTAAAGCATTAGGTAGTGGGTTTACGAGTACTAGAACGTCTTCAGGAAGATATCGCATTACATTTGATAGTGCTTTTTCTTCTTTGCCTGTAGCGCTAGCTACAGACAATTCCGATGAAGAATGGGATGATAATAATGTTAACATTAGAGTATTTGAAAATAAAATAGAAGTAGCTATCCGTGATATTGATGCCAATGCTTTTGAGGATTCTAAATTCAGCTTTATTGCTATAGGATTATAATGATCCTACTAGTGCTGAAATGCTTTCCATGCAAATTAATAAAGCAAACAAATTTATCCTAAAACCCAAAACCATATATATCATGAACGAAATTAATCTAACCTTCACCCTAGAAGAAGTCAATAGTATACTAAACGCTTTGGGTATGCAACCCTATGCCCAAGTACAACCCTTAATTACGAAGATACAAACCCAAGGGAGTACACAACTGCAAGCCGCACAGAATGGGCAGGGAGAAGTTCCCAAAGCGCCAAAGAAGGTAGCAACTCAAAAGAAAAAAGAGGTGGTTAAGTAATTCTTTAGCGAGTAGGCTGTTATTGACCGACTGCCAAGGTACATCATATACACTATAAACAAAAAAGCACTTGGGGAAATCTTTTTGTGTAGGTGGGATTAATTCCTTAGTGGCAGTTTCCTCATAAAGACTCAATTTTTTGGTTCATTTGGAATTTATACTGAGCTTGTCGAAGTATCAAGAAAAAATGAACAAAAGACAACCCGTAAGAGCAGAAAATCTTTAATATAAACCAAACAATACTTAATGGCTCGCTAAGGAGTCCTTTTTCACATTTCACACTTCAGGCAAGCAAGTATTTGGGGATTTACTTCTGCTTGTCACACCACTCCTTAGCAGCCTTTTTACATTGAACAACCCTTATGGAGGGATGGGACAAACAAAGGTCAATGCCTCAACAAAAGGAAATAACGAATGATCAAATAGTTTTTAAAATAAAGAATTTATAGACATAAATTGTGCTTAAAGTAGCGGCATATTTCACTCATTGTTTCTTGCTCTTCAAAAGACAAAAGCTGAAATACGATGCATAGACCCTAAAATAAATTCAGGGTGACAGGTTTTGAGAGATCTTTCAAGTATTCATTTCAAATCAACTACCACGGGGCAAGCCTCTGGGAATTAAACCCTTGGCTATCGCCCTGCGATTAAAAAACGAACAAATTCATTGTAGAATCAGAAGTCAACACGACAAATAAAATTCCGTAACAAGTACGGAACGATCAATCAATTTAAAAGATATGACTGAGCAAACCACCATTCCAAGAGAAGAGACATTAACACTAGACTATGATGTACTTCGAAAAAAGGCCCTTGAATATATAGAACAACTAGCAGGAAAAACTTGGACAGATTACAACACACATGATCCGGGAATCACAGTACTAGAATCTCTTGTCTATGCCCTCACAGATCTCAGTTATCGCACCAACCTGTCTATGGAAGATCTCTTAGCAAGTCATCCTACACCTAATCCTAATCCAAGTTTTTTCCGTTTAGAAGCCATCTTACCTTCACATCCTCTTACCTTGGAGGATACAAAAAAACAACTCTTGGATACGAACGGAATTCAGAACGCATGGGTTCGTAAGGTACCAGAGGGAAAGAGAAAAATTTATTTTAATGAGCACAGTAAGAGTCTTCAAGGTTCAGGCATTGATGGTAATAAAGTAAATCTAAGTGGTTTGTACGAGGTGAAATTCGAAAGCATCCGAGAAGGTCTAGAAAATAATATAATATCCTTATTGATGCAAGATCGAAATCTATGTGAAGACTTTGTTGATGCATCTAAAATTCAAGGAAGGAATGTGACAATTCATGCGACCGTCATTCTTTCTTTAGAGGCTGATGTCAATACCACCTTAGCGGAGATTTACTTTCGTATTTACAAATTTCTCAATCCAAAAATAGTCTTTGACTCGTTAGAGCATCTTCAAGGAAATAAAATTTCGTTAGAAGAACTTTATGAAGGTCCATTACTCAACCAAGGATTTTTAAGGGAGGACAGCCTTCAAAAAACAAGAGAAGAAGGGATTATTTATTTTTCGGATGTGCTGGCTGCCATGTGGTCTTCTGGAGAAGAGGAAACTGTTTTGTCTATTGATTATGGAGATTCTCCTTTAGTGAAAGTTGAAAATGATCCACAGAGTCATATAGGCTTTGTTCGTTTGGGTGAAAACATACAACCTATCCTAGACATCGATGGTTCTGAAATAGAAGTTCTTCTTGAAACTAAAGAACGTCAATCTGGGAACGCTCTCGTCATAGATATGGAACAAGTAAAAATTCAATATGAGACTCTTAAACAGGCGTATGTAGATCAAACAACCCATACGAGGACTCCCGTAGAGATCCCTGTGGGAACTCAAAGGGAGATCACAGCCTATGTATCAGTACAAGAGGAACTCCCTAGGGTCTATGGCGTTGGTAACAATGTACCTCCCATTTCAGGTACTCCTCCAGAACGTCTTGCACAAAGCAGACAATTACAAGGGTTTTTGTTGTTATTTGATCAGCTCATGGGCAATTATCTCGCACAACTTTCGCAAGTAGGAAGTCTTTTCTCTTACACTCCGCAGCAACATACTTATTTTAATCGAGCATTAAAAGAAATTACCGGCATTCGAGGATTATTACACGAATATACTGGAACATCGGAAAGCGATTGGAATGATTTTATGGCAACAACGTTCCCCAACAAATTAACAGCGATCCTAGAACCTACTCATTCAAAAGAATTTAGGCAAAGGAGACATCAATTTTTAGATCATCTATTGGCACGCTTTTCAGACGCATATACCGATGTATCAAATTTTCAAGATACGGATCAAGTACTGGGGCAGAAAGCGATTGCTGCTAAAGAACAGTTACTAAGTTCTTACGATCAACTGAGTAAACAGCGAGGAAAAGGGTTTAACTATGGGGGAAGCACTATGTGGGGTAGTGGTTCAGAAGTCACTGGCTATGAACAATGGGTACGCGCAAAACTAGGAATCTCCGATACAATGCGAGATTTTATTTGTAGCCCTGAAAACTTTTTCAATAGGCTGCTGTTCGGGCAAAATGCTAATGATGTTGTCTCTATTAATTTTGATTCTTATAAGGCGTTAACCTCTTGGACACTGGAGTTATGGGTACTTCCCAGCCAGACTACTACTTTTGGCACCCTTATCGACCTACAAAATACAAGTTTAGAAAATCTTGTACACATAACAATCAACAGTAACGCTGAGTTGCTTATCACCCTATCCAGTGAGACACCAGTTGTAATTTCTGATACTGCAATTCAATGGGATCAATGGGTACAACTTGCCATAAGCTACGATCAAACGACTCCCTCTGCGACCATTTTTATCAATGGCAGTCAAATTCGAGACATCGCTCTTTCAGGAGCAATTCCTTCTTTTGTAGATTCCACAGTAATCTTAGGGAATAATACGACTAAAAATGCCGTATTGAAAGGAGTCATTGCCCAACTTCTGCTGTGGGGCAAAGCACTTTCTGAAAGTGAGTTATTAGAAAAGACAATGAATACATCTATAGAAAATGATAGAAATCTTAAAGGTCTATGGAAGGCAGAAATAATCAATTTTCAAAACCTCAAGGATTCAGCTACTAACCACGGAATGATCCAAGGAAATCCTTTGTACCTACAACAAGCATCTTTTGATGGAGTAAATCTCCTTTTACAACAGTTTAGAGAGAACACTGATGATACTGTCTCTATCAATTTTGATTCTTATAATGCGTTAACCTCTTGGACGCTGGAACTGTGGGTACTGCCTAGTCAGAATAGTAATTCTAGTACCCTTATTGATGTACAAAAAAATACAAACTCAGAAAATATTTTGTGCCTAGAAATCAATAATTCTGCTGATCTTCTTGTAAAATTAGCCACCGAATCGCAGGTTACAATTTCAAATGCTGCAATTCAATGGGATCAATGGGTACACTTAGCTGTAAGCTATGATCACGATAACATTATATCTACAATTTTTGTCGATGGCAATCAAGTTGAACAAATAAATCTGTCGGAAAGTATCCCTAGTTTTGAAAATGCTGCTACATATTTAGGAAATAATAAGGGCAATACTGCGGCGTTTAAAGGAGCTATTGCCAGACTAGCACTGTGGGGAAAAGAGTTTTCTCAAAGTGATTTGACTAATAAGGAAGGAATACTCAATGGGGATGAGGTTGATCTTGAGGGTCTGTGGAAAACATTACAATACTTTCGTGACCAAAAAGCATCCAGTAACAACCACGGAACCATAGAGGGTACTCCTCAGTATCAAGGCACAAATGGAATGGGTACTTTTCACTTGGTGGAGCATATTTTACTCCGTCCTAAGAATGCTTACAGCTCGAACTTTCTAAATCCTTCTTCTGCATTCCAAAATGACCCCTATTCCAATCAGATGACCATCATCTGCCCTAAATTGGCACCCCCTTTTAACAATAGAGGATATAGAGACCATTTTACCCATATTGTTCAATCAGAAGCTCCAGCACATGTCTATGTCAACATCCTCTGGGTTATTTATCCTTCTGACCTGAGTCAATTTGAATCCCACTACCGAGAATGGCTAGAGGAACAGAAAGCGTATCTTGATTTTGAAAATCCGACCAATACTAATCTATATAAAATGGCACATCAAAATTTTATCGACACTTTTAATGTGCTTTTCACTAACTATACTGGTGCAAATCTAGCCGCTGTGTAAATGGATGTTATTATTAAAAAGCAACGATTGCAGGTAGAATGTCTCCACCAAAAAAATGCTTGGCGTTATACAGATCAGGTAAAGCAGATCTTTGAAAAAGCAATGATGCCGCTTTTGGAGAAAAAGTTGCAACAATATGATTTTGATGGACAAACTCTTTATTTAGATCGTGTAAATATTCAATTGGGAACCGTCGATCCTTCAAATTTAAGCACCCTTGTGCAACGTTTTGAAGAGCAGGTGGATAAAGAGTTAATGGCCCAACTTGCAACGTTTGGTAATCAAAAAGAAACGACACAGTCCAAGAAAAACCTTCAGAAAAGTACAGAAGATACCATTATTTACTATTTAGAACACGGCTATCTGCCTTGGTGGAGTAAGTCCGAAAAAGAAAAGGTCTCAATTGATACATTTCTCTTAGAATGGCTACATCAAAACTCAAAGTACCGATCTCAACTGCTTCGTAACTGGAAAAAATGGTCTCCTAGAATAGTTTCAACGTGTAAAGAAGCAACGCTGATTCGTCTGAGTTCAGAACTCTTTCACGAAGAATCTCTGCTTGTTCCGTATATCAAACACTTGTACACACTGATCCCCTCTCGTCGGACTTCTTCTCAAACAAGGAGAATATTACAGGTACAACTCTGGGGAAAAGCATTAGTAGCACTCCACAAAAAAACTCCTGTACAACACATTGCTGTATCTTTGTTAGAAATTGCTTACACCGTTTTAACACCCAAGACATTATCGACATTTAAAAAACAATTCTTTAATGATACAATCTCAAAACCTAAAGGATGGGACACTTTGCTTTCAATGGTTTGGAAGGATTTCGAAAGATCAGTACAAAAAACAAGTGATTTTAAATTTGTTCAAAAAGGAAAAACAACACAACAAACATCACTCGACAAAATAGCACAAAACCAGCCAGATACTCTAAAAACGGATGCTGGTCAACTACCAAGCTCACTGGAAGATGAAGCATCCAAGGAACAGCTCCATCAAAATATCGATGATAGTCAGCCTACTGAGGACAACACAGCAAAAGTAACCTCCAACAGCCTCACATTGAAGTCTGTTGAAACGCAGCAAACGTCACAAAAATCTTTTGAAAAAATAGCACAAAACCATCCAGATACTCTAAAAACGGATGCTGGTCAACTACCAAGCTCACTGGAAGATGATGCATCCAAGGAACAGCTCTATCACAAGGATCATCACAATAGTTCTAAAGAAAGCATAATCGTAAAGGAGACAGAGAAATTTACACAAGAGCGCCATAGAACATCATCATCAGATACTAAAGCATCTCAATTACAGCCGTCCGACACAAAAAAAACAGCACAATTTTGGCAGAAAAAGTGGGAAGAACACATGATTGCCTTACGAAAAAAAGTAAAAAACCCTCTTTCAGAACCAATAAATCAGGAAGGAATTCCAAATACAGAACATCTAAACCAAGAGGCTCGGGAAATTTATATCAACAACGCAGGGATGGTGATTTGTGCTCCTTACATTCCTCAACTTTTTCAAGTATTGGGGCTGACCAAAAGCAACGAATTCACTGGTGATTTATCAATGACCAAAGCACTGATGCTAGGACATTACTTGGCCACTGGAGAAGTGGAGGTTGAAGAACATCAACTGCCACTAGTCAAATTGCTTTGTGGTGTGCCCATCAGCACAACTTTTATCACAGGCATCACCCTTTCAGAAAAAGAACAGATGCGTGCAAACGAACTTTTAAAAGCTGTGATCAACAACTGGTCTAGGATGGGGAATGTTAGTCCTCAAGGTTTTCAAAATGCATTTCTACAACGAGAGGGAAAGCTTAGCATGCAGAGGCAACAATGGCGATTACAAGTAGAACAGCGTCCACATGACCTCATTTTACAAACACTTCCGTGGAATATTCGCATGATTAAGACATCACTCATGCAAGAGATCATCAATGTGGAATGGCCTTATTAGCGCGAAAAATTCGTTCTCAAAGATATTCAACACCACACAGACTTCGTTTATAGAAGTCATTTTTTTTATGGGGTTTCGCAAGCGACTGGGTAATCTGCTCTATCTTTT
Source organism: Flavobacteriaceae bacterium (assembly GCA_964228785.1). Lineage (GTDB taxonomy): Bacteria > Bacteroidota > Bacteroidia > Flavobacteriales > Flavobacteriaceae > Polaribacter. The sequence goes on along the minus strand of CAXRAW010000082.1, from coordinate 9,287 downwards.
TCGCCTTGCGTCATTGGTCGCTTGTTTCAGCATCAGAGATGGACTGATCTTTTTGAATCTGGAAGATTTTCAGATGGACAAAAATTGACCTTCTTTGGACATTTGCCGTACACCCTGTAAGTTCGCGAGATATCCAAAGAAACTTATTTTAAATATTTTGGGTCAAGACTAGGGAAATTACTTTCGACCAAAAAATGTCATTATATACCGTATATCATCATTGTAAACCTTATGAACATTATCAAAACAACGTCAAATCCATCACCTTCACCCACACAAGAAAAAAAAACCATCGATCATGTGAATCTTGACTTGAAGTGGCTACAAAACTTAATTCATGATCGGATTAAAGATTTTTTAGAAGGGAACACTTCAGCAGCCTTTAACGAACTTACCATGCCTCCAATAGATGTAAATTCTTCGTATGGTAGTTTTATACAAGAACATCAGATGTCTACAGTAGAACGACTGGTGCTAGTCACCTCTCTAGCATCACATATCTGTCCAGAAATATTTGATACTCTTGTCATGAAAAATAAGCACACAGAACGCCTGTATACTCAGTTTGGAGGTCGTTTAGAAAATCAAGGATTTGCCCCAACAGGAGAAACTCTCTGTTTTTTAGTTGGGTGGCAAGATATTGATATGCGTTTGCGAATGATACGACTGTTTCAATCGGATCATTTTTTTCATAAAAAACAACTTCTGCGACTTTCTAGTGTTGAGAATGGAGCTCCAAAACTTAGCGGAAAACTAATCCTAAGTCCAGACTATCTCGACTTTTTTATGTTTGGCCGCATGTCTAAACCCGATCTAAGTCCGAGCTTCCCTGCAAAATTAGTTTCAACAACCTTAAGCTGGGACGACTATGTAGCCAGTTATCGTCTTAAAAAAGAGATCAAAGAAATAGAAAGTTGGTGTCACTATGCTCCGTTACTCCATCAGCATATGCAAGGTAAGATCAGACCTGGATTGCGTTGCTTATTTAGTGGCCCACCTGGAACAGGAAAAACATTTGCCGCAAAATTATTGAGTAAGTCTTTGGAGAGAGATTTGTATTGTGTAGATGTTCCTTCTATGGTCTCTAAATACATTGGAGAAACTGAAAAAAACCTCTCGAGTTTGTTCGATCGAGCAGAAAACGAGAACTGGATTCTTTTCTTTGATGAGGCGGATGCCTTATTTGGAAAACGAAGTGAGACCAATAGTGCCAACGATAGGCACGCCAACCAATCTGTGTCATACCTTCTACAACGAATCGAATACTTCTCGGGGATGCTATTGCTAGCAACCAACTTTAAAAAGAATTTAGATGAGGCTTTCCTCAGGCGCTTTGAGTTTGTCATCGACTTCGAGTTGCCTCGGGAGCAAGAAAGACTTTCTCTGTGGTCGAAAGCCCTGCCCTCGTTATTTGAACTAGAATCTGGTTTGAGCCTCATGAAAATTGCTAAAGAGCATAAACTCTCTGGAGCCAATATTACCAACATCGTTGCTTATTGTATTATTCAAGCTGAGGTTAGAAAAAGTACAATACTCTTAGAAGAGGATTTACGGTTTGCCATCTCAAGGGAACTGGTAAAAGCTGGGAAGACCATCTGACAATAATTATATTTCTGATGTTAAATTACATATCAGAAATCATATCAACCAGCTTGGGATTCTTCGATTCGATATAAGCCGAATCTTCTCCACAGAGGATGATAAAAATATCCTGTATTTTTCTTAAAATGGGCAAAATCGCAAGAATATGATCAGAATTCATAATATGTAAGTGCAATAATTTGTCCTTTCTTTTTATAATGCTGCCATTCTCCTCAACAATCGTAATATGATCTTTGATAGGAGCTAATTTTTGTGCTATACTGTTGTACTGACGACCACTAGCTGCGACAAAATGCACATCTAATGCTTGTAATTTTTTGAACTGCTCAAAAAATACTGCGCTCGGTTTCCCTTTTGGATTCAATAGCGTGCCGTCCATATCTGTGACAATGAGTTGTACTTTGGATAAGTCCATGGAATTATTTTTCTCCAATGTAAGGATTTAAAACTTCTATATGAAGTATCACAGACCGTTTCTTGTGGTTCACTTTTTTTATCGACGAATCAGAAGTGACCTTCAACTACTTAAGTTTTGATATCATTGAGGATGATCGCAGTCGAATTTGAATGATTTCCCAGATCAACATACCATAAACAAACAGGTACTCCAATCCTACTAGCCATAAATTTTCTTCCCAAAGCTCATTTCCATAGGCATTGTAGCTCAACACAATGACCACACTCCAGACCAAGGGATAACGGTATGTTGTAAAAACCGACAACAATACCAAAGGTGCCAAATACCAAGGGTGAACAGTGGTTGTGGCAACATAATAGCACGTTAATCCTAAGAGCAATGCCGAGATTAACTGCTTTGGCGATCTGTTCTTTCTAAAAAATGTAATGATGATCAAAAATAGACAAGTAAGAGCAGGCATCATCTTTCCGATAATAGCAATCTCATTCCACCCTCTGTAGGTATATCCAATAGCTCTGGCAATATAGTATAAGCTCGCATTAAACTCGAAATTCTGAAACCACAGTCCTATGGTACCTGAATAACTGTTCACAAGATCTGTGGAGACAAAAGGGATAAAAAGAATGATGTTCACAAAAACAACAATCATCACAAATAAGACCAGTTTTGATAATCCAACCCATGAAAAGGAAGTCTTCCGGACTTGGGTTTTGATGCTCACATTCGTTTGAGAAGGGAGAGAAATTCTTGATGTAAACCACTGAAAAAATAAGGGTAAAAAGAGAAGAGGAATCAATTTTACAGATACCGATAGTCCAAGAATAATCGCAGACCATATCCATCGTCCTTTAAGTAAGAGGTGTAAACTCCAAACTAAAAAGACCAGCATTACCGATTCAAAATGTAAATTTCCAGTCAGTTCAATAATAATCAATGGATTCAACGCGTACAGAAAAATAAGGTGGTGAGAAAGATTCAGTTGCTTAAGTATCTTTTTTCCAAAGTAGATGATGCCAATGTCTGCTAGGATCATTTGTAAGCGCATGATAATCACAGCTCCAACAATACTGGTATTAGAGAAAACAGCTGCTATCAGAAAATTAAACTGGTTAACAGGTGGATAATTGGTATAATGACTTCCGCTGAGCTGTCCCATTCCACGGTAGAGCTCCATCCCTTGACTTATCGGAATATTTCCCTTCTCAACAAAGGTCTCTGGAATAGAAATAAAAGGATTTATCCCCTCTAAAATCATCCTTCCATCCCAGATAAATCGGTAGAAGTCTTGTGATAGATTAGGGATTGCGAAAAGAAATATCAATCGGAATAATATAGCAGTTCCCATTAAAAAAGAGAGGTTCATTTTTTCTTTTTTAAGAACATAGAAAAAGGGCACAAAAAGGATGGTGTAAGTGGCGAGTAATAATGTGAAATCTGTTCGATCTAACCCGTAACCCAATAAAAAGTATAACACTATTGTTAAACTAGTGGCGAGAAGGGTTTGGTATTTTTGGGATACAGCCAACGTTAAGCCTTGGAAAAAACCGACTTAAAAAAGACATACCCAAATCCCATAAACAACATCAGATGAAAGGGAAACAGCCCAAAGTCTCCCCCCTGATCGCCCACAATAAAAGCGCTATACATGCCAAAAGCGAAGTACATCATTAGAAGTCCTTCAATAATGACATTTAAAGAGGGTTTCTTTCGGATGTATTTGTTGTTTTTCCAACTGTCTTTTAATGATTTGATATTAAATTTTGGAGTGCGTACGAATTCACTTTTTTTACCGATATGCCCTTCAAGAACAGCTATCGTATTGTGAAGTGAAAACCCCATCGCAATAGAAAAGAATGTAAAAAATGTCCCTATGTACTTCATAAAATTAAAAAAACCTCCGCCATAAGTTTTTTTGAACATAAACCAATAGCAGATAAAGAAAATAATTGAGCTGATTACAAAGAAACTCATCACATAGAAGTAGGATTTTAAATGCGCATATTCATTTTTTATGTACAGCATGGGAATACTTAAAATGGCAACTAGAAAAATCATTAAAAACATCGAGCTGTTGAGTAGGTGAAGTACGCTGTGGATCTTTGTTTTTAAAGGAACTGATGTACTGGTGATTACACGTCTGGCCATTTTTTGAAAATTCTCAGCTCCTCCTTTGTTCCAACGAAACTGCTGAGAACGAGCTGCACTAATGATAACAGGGAGTTCCGCAGGGGTGGTCACATCCTCTAAATACTTAAATTCCCATTGCTTTAGTTGCGCGCGATAACTAAGATCTAAATCCTCTGTAAGGGTGTCACCCTCCCAATTCCCAGCATCCAGAATACACTGCTTCCTCCAGATTCCCGCAGTTCCGTTAAAATTGATAAAGTGCCCTTTGCTATTTCTTCCCACCTGTTCTAATGTAAAATGCGCATCCAAAGCAAAAGCCTGAACCTTGGTAAGTGTGGAATAATTTCTGTTGATATGCCCCCATCGAGTTTGAACTACACCAATGCTAGAGTTTTTAAAATACGGAACTGTCTGAAGCAACCAGTCTTTTTGGGGTAGAAAGTCAGCATCAAAAATAGCGATGAAATCGCCTCTAGCAATTTCTAAGCCTTCCTTTAATGCACCCGCTTTAAACCCTTTCCTATTTGTTCGTGTAATATGATGAATATCAATTCCTTGCTGCTGAAGTTTTTTTATGTGATTCGCTGTAGAGAATACAGACTCATCTGTAGAATCGTCTAAAACCTGTATCTCTAATTTTTCCTTGGGATATTCCAATAGCGCTATATTATCTAACAAACGCTGCATTACATACATTTCGTTAAATACAGGAAGCTGAACCGTTACGCTAGGAACCTCTTCAAAGTGACTGAGGTTGTACTTGGGACAATCATCTTCTTGTTTTTGTGCCCTCATATAATTAAACAGTAAGTTCAATTGTGCCAATGCATACATGAGGATCAATACAAGTGCAATAGAATAAATGCTAATCACCAAATATTCGAAAATCATTTTTTGAAGCTATATTTAAAAATCCACCCTAAAATTTTTACACCCGCTAATATAGAACCTTTTATTGTACCTGACACTTTTGATACGCCAATACGATTTCTATATCTGACAGGAATTTCTACGTACGATAATTTGTGTCGTAATACTTTTAGCTGCATTTCCACAGTCCAACCGTACGTTTTATCCTCCATTTCAAGAGCCAAAAGAGCTGGATATTTAATTGCTCTAAAAGGTCCCAGATCCGTAAATGTAGCTTTAAAAAATAGTTGCATCAGAGAAGTCGCTAGCCAGTTCCCAAAAATTTGTTGGGTGGTCATCGAACCCACTTCTCTAAGTGCTTTCGTACGAGCACCAATAACAAAGTCCACATCATCAACTAAAATAGGGGCGACAATTTCCATCAATTGCTCTGGATAATCTGAATAATCTCCATCCAAAAAAACAACGATGTCAGGCTGTTGAGAAGTCTCTAGACCGGCGATATACTCCAGTGCTTTTAAACACGCATGCCCATAGCCTCGCCGATTTTCTCTTAAGACCGTAGCGCCAGCATTGGCAGCATTCTCTTCAGTAGTATCGGTTGAATTATTGCTTACAACAATTACCTCATGAACACTCGCTGGGATATCACCAATCACACGAGCTATTGCATCTTCCTCGTTATATGCCGGGATAATTACCTTAATTTTGATATCAACTTCCATAGGGGTATTCTCCACTTTTATCAAGGAAAAACTTATTTAACGCCACATTTTTCTTTCCTCCAACCTGTTGAGTCACTTGTTTTATTCCTACTCTCAATTTACCTTCGACTAGGTGATCACAAAGAAACACAACAAAACCCAAATACAAGAATTTTTTGACCGATAGTTATTTTTGATTTACCAAAGAGATCAGATCAACATCATTGCCCAATAGCACTTGAGTAGGGTTGATACGCCCAGCCTCTGGACCATTTTCTAATTTGAGAACTCCTCTAGGACAAACCGCAGCACACACACCACAACCAACACAGCTAGAGCGAACAATATTTTCACCCTTTTGTGCGTAAGCACGTACATCGATTCCCTGCTCACAATAGGTAGAGCAATTACCACAAGAGATACACTGACCGCCATTGGTGGTAATTCTAAATCGAGATTTAAACCGCTGAACTAGTCCTAGATAGGCTGCTAACGGACATCCAAATCGACACCAAACTCTGTTTCCAAAAATGGGGTAAAATCCTGTTCCAATCACTCCAGCAAACCAAGATCCAATCAGAAAGCTATATGTGTCTTTAATCCATTGTGACTTGATTCCCAACAATGAACTAGCACCGCTAAAATAAGCATACAACGTAACGACTGTCATCAGCAGAGAGAAAACAAAAACAGTATGAATCAACCACCTTTCCAGTTTCCAAGCCTTCACACTCTTATCTGAGTGCTGCCTGTAAGGGTCTCCCAATGTCTCTGCCAATCCGCCACATCCACAAACCCAGGAGCAGTACCATCGCTTTCCATAAAAATATACCATTACAGGTACAATCACCAGTGTTAAGACAATTCCCCAAACAAGAATAAATAACCCAATTCTGCCACTCTTGGCAAGTGACTCCAAGTTCCATTCAAAGAAGAAATCGTAGTCTAGTGGAAACGCATTCTTAAAATCATATCCCGGAGCATTTAAACTCACCATAACCTCAGGAATTAAAAAGGCAAAGACGATCTGAAAAAACAGTACCGAGGTTGTGCGAAGTATTTGGTAGTTGTTATGCCGATATTTGATGTACATTCGAACTCCCATAACCACCATGACTGTGCAATACAAAAAACCATAGACAAACCACTGAGAAGCATCGTTACCATTTAACACCCTGCTGATGGGATCTAAAATATAAGTCCAGTTCACCACGTAATCTGGCATAAAGTAGAGCAGCAGATAAAAAGCTACTAAATAAGCAAACACCACCCAAGCGACCCATCCTCTATTGGTAGCCGATTCTAAGTAGATTCCATTGTTTTTAATGCCCGGTTTTCCACAAAGAATCAGATGAGGAAGAATAAATAACAAAGCGCCTACAATTCCCATCCCAAAAGTGAGCCACCACAGTACTCCAACATTTTCTTTTACAACTCCCCTACCTGCTTTTTTAGCCAATTCATAACTCAACACGTGCGGCTTCTCGTTCACTAAATACGAATACTGTTTTGCTTTCTCATCCCAAGCCTTTTGGCTGTCGTATCTACTAATGAGACTGTGATAATGCACATTTGAAAATTCAAAAGCATTTCTAACCCGATTAGAAAACTCAAAGATGTTAAGATGTTCATCAGTCACAACTGCCTTTTCCAATTTCTCTGCAATCAGCGCACTTTTAAAGCCCTTAGCTTGCAGGTACTCATCTAATGCTGATGAACTTAACCGAAACGAACCCAGAAAGATCACCCCAGAAAAAATGGCCATTCCCACGAGGAATAGAACAAGTCCGATGTTTTTAATAGCATTCATTAAATATGCTTATGCTTTGGTAAAAATACGCTTCCAAGACGTTCTTTTAAGGACAATATTGGTATTGTTTTCTACGTTAAACTGCGCCACAATTTCAGCTTCATGGGTCTTGTAAAACTCAGGGTCAAAATTAGCATCAGCCAAATGCGCAAGGACATAAAAAATATCCCTTTCCTCAGTGAGCCACAGATCAACTATTGCGTGACGCATTCGTATTCCAAACGTATTAATACCCAGAAATTTATTGGTGTTTGTATCATACGCTATCGTAACACACTTGTAATCTTTGGAGTGTCGCCAATGAAAATGTTTTTCATAATCTTTTTTATTGCGATCGCTAGACACCCATCCATAGGTCTGGTATTCAATGTCAAAGAATTTTGCAGCATTAAACCAATGTCCGGGCTTGTATTCAGTTCTATTCCCACATAGTGTTTGCGCCAATGTCTCACCCATCATTCGTCCAGTGTACCACACAGCTTCAATAGGTTTTCTATTCCCAATAGGCTCCCGTTGTTCGGCACAATCACCAATGGCATAGATATCAGTTACACTCGTTTCTAAATACCGATTAACCAAAATTCCTCTATTGGTTTCAATACCGTTGGTATCGTCCTTTACAATATCAATATTCGGAGAAACTCCAGCTGTTAAGCCCACCACATCACACGCGATTTCCTCACCTGTCTCAGCAATCACCACAGAACTGCAATGCCCCCGATCGTTAGCTTTAATCTCCTTTAAATTCACTCCCAGCCGAAGATCAATATGATTTTCTAAAATATGTCGACTTATCATGGCGCTCTCACGGTTGGGCAGTACAGCATCCCAAAAACTTTTTTCACGAACCAAAAAAGTGACAGGAATCGCCCTAGAATGTAACATCTCTGCCAGTTCAATTCCAATCAGTCCACCACCAACAATCACCGCTCGTTTACAAACCCTATTGTTAGGAGCATGAACCTCTAAATTCTCGAGATCCTGTTTGTGATACATCCCCATCACCCCATCTAAATTCTCACCAGGCCAACCCAATTTGTTCGGTTTAGAGCCTGTGGCAAGCACCAGTTTGTCATATCTCAACCGCTCCTTATCCGAAAAAATAAGTTGCTTATTGGCAGTATCTATCTTTTCAACATAGGCTTTTTTTAGCTCAATCCGATTCTTCTTCCAAAACCAGTGCTCATAAGGTTGCGTATGCTCAAATTTCATATGCCCCATATACACATACATCAGGGCCGTCCTAGAGAAAAAATACTCAGTTTCAGCAGAAATTACGGTAATACGGTTATTCCCATTCTTGCGAATATGTCGCGCAAGCGTAATTCCCGAAATTCCATTACCAATAATCACAATATGATCCATCATCTTTATAAGCTACCTACAATTTTGCCAAAGTCCACCAACAGACTCAAACGAATGACTAATTTAGGATTTTCTAATTTAGTACACGAAAAAAACAATATACAATCCCTAAACTCTCCTCAATAATTTTAAGGGCGTTCCCCTGTGGGTCGCGCTATCCGCTATATCTTTTTTGCTTTTTAAGGGTCAAAAAAGGATGCCGCTTTTATCGCTTCTATGTTGTAATCCTAGAAAAAGTTCAATAATTTCTTTCCTCTGGTTTCTAATTTACTGTTCATCAGTATTTTTTTATCTTCTTTATTTTAAAACAAGCCATGATGACGATCATGGCTTGTTGAACCGGAGACAACTTTTAGGACCTAAGTCCGTTAAAAAAGTTATCCTATTTCAA
>CAXRAW010000081.1:0-16565 GCA_964228785.1 Flavobacteriaceae bacterium | reverse complement strand
AGTTGAGAACTCCACAGATTTTCATCGTTGCCTAGTGTTTCACTACTAAAGGTGATGAAAAAACGATCTTGATACGTTCCTTGTTCTAAATTAAGTGTGACCAATTCATCACTAATTGCATATGATACTTCTGTTCCATCAGGGTTTTTGTCTACCAAAAATACCTCTCTATTGATGTTTTTTATCTCATTAATGCCAATACCTACTTCCCCTTTGTACCCTATAAGCTACTCATAATTAAATAATTAATAAAAAAATTATACGGTAAAATCTAAAGATAGAAAACCGTCATTGAAAAATAATTTGGTAGATGTAAAACAACTTCTAATGTCTTAAAGTTATGTCGAACTCACGTTAGATATATTCACGTTTTGTCATTTTTTCGAATTATATTTTCATATTTATTCTTAGTGAAATTTCCCAAACTTCAACCCAATAAAAATTGTTCTCGGTGCATTGGGACCATAGATATAATCGGAATCTCTTGTTGCACCTGTATTAAAGTCGTCCTGATAGGCGTTGAGCAGGTTTTTTACCCCAGCAGAAAGTGTGATCATAAAGTACTTACTAAAATCGATATGTGTTTCTAACTTTAAGTTGAGGTCAAAAAAGGGATCAACATCGTTTAATTGTAAAAACCCAGTATCGCTGATGACTAAAGGAACGGTCATGTTTCCTGTGTAGCTTCCTGTAAAATCAATATTGAATCTCTCACTAGGAATCCACGACGCATTTATGTATCCATAGGCATTTGGATTTCTCACAAACTCATTCACAATAATGTCGTACTCCCCGGGAGTTCCATCAGATTCAAATAATGTTTGGGGTTGATGATATTTTGAATGCTGAATTGTTCCTCCTAACTGTAATTGCCACTTTGGATTGGGAGAGATCCCAAATTCAATATTGAACCCATATACCATAGCTCCTGAACCATTTCTGACTTCTTCTAAAATAGAACCATTAGACAAAGTAGCTCCTGTGCTTACTAAGACAAAGGGGTTTTCTAACATGGTATAAAATCCTTCTAACAAAAAATCTATCTGCAGCAGGTTCATATTCTTTGAGTAGTTTAAAGAACCTGTAAAGGCATTGGAAAATTCGGTTTTTAAATTCTCTGAAAGGATCACAAACTGTGGCTCTCCTCCTACACTAGAAATATGTAGATCTTCATTAAACGCTTGTGAAGCTCGAAACCCTTTGGCGTACCCTCCTCGAAATTTTAAGGCTTCTGTAAGTTGATATGATAAGGTGAAACGCGGAGAAAAAGCAGTTTGATTCACATTGATACTTCGGTCTATACCACTAACAGTATATTGTCCGTCCACATAAACATTATCCAAACGCGATCCTGCCAATAGGGTAAACTTCTTGTTGGGTTTCCATTCATATTGACTGTAAATTCCCAAAGAATTAACGGTTTGATCAATCAACCGATTGTATCCTGAAATTTGATCTTTTGTAGAGGTGTGATTGAGTTCTGTCCCTACGGTAAAAATATCATTGTTTTTGAATGTCTTGGTGTATTGAACTCCGTTTACCCAAGCTAAATCTTTGGTGGTTCCGTATGCATTGTTGGCTAAAATGCTGTCTTGAGCAGTGGTTCCGCCTCCCAAACCACCATAATAGCTATCCCGATCTGTGTGTGATACTGAGGTATATACCTGAAACTTTCCAGCATCGTCCTTGCTAAACACTTCATAATCTAGACCACCGATAAATGTATCATGATCTAATTGTTCTGTAATGTTTGTAAACTGTGGTGCTATATTTAACTGGTCTCCTCCTCTTCTGTATTCTTGTATGGTATTTAGATTAATGGAGACTCGACTTTTGTCAGTTGGTTTTAAAAAGGCTTTAGCTCCCAAAGTGGTATTTTTCAATTCCACTAATTCGGTAAATCCATCACCGTTGGCGTCATAACTTTGTCGGTTTCTGTAGATTCCAAATAATGAAATACCACTACTAAAATCATCAGCAACAATTGATGTATTGAGTGTTAACGTCCTGTCTAAGGCATCTTGACCGACTACAGCGAAATTACTTGCCATCTCCCAGGTATTTATGATGGGATCTTTGGTAATGACATTGATTGTACCAGCAATGGCACTGGATCCATATAATGCAGAACCACCGCTTCTAACGACCTCAATTCTTTCAATCATATTGGTTGGTATCTGCTCCAGACCATAGACACCTATCAACGATGTAAAAATAGGCCTGCTGTTGAGTAGCAATTGGGTGTATCCACCGTTTAACCCGTTGAGGCGAACTTGGGTAAATCCACAATTCTGACAGTTGGTCTCTACTCGAACTCCTGGCGCATATTTTAGTCCATCTGCCATAGAGATTGATTGTGTAGCAGTAAGGAGTCTGGGTGTTAAGGTTGATACCACCACAGGAGTATTTTTCCGTTCAACACGATTTCTAGTAGCACTTACAACGATCTCATCAAGTCCCAGAACATCTTCAAGTAACTCAAAGTTAAGCGTGCGTTTTTGACGGGGTTGCAGATTGATTTTTTTTGACACTTTTCGATAGCCCTGAGCGCTTATTACAATGATCACTTCTCCTGAAGGAACTTCTAATTGATAACTTCCCTCTTCATTGGCTGTAGTCCCTTGAACTCCTCCTTGGACATATATGAAGACAAAGGGAACAGACTCAGAATTAGAGGAAATTTTTCCAGAAATGGTGGCTTTTTCTTGTGCGATGGACAAGAGACTGAAAAAAAGAAAGATGCAGATATAGACTAACTTCAATTGCTTCTATTTTCGGCAAAAATAAATAATTTTTTAGACAAGGCTAAAAATATTTTTAAATCTGCAAAAAGAAATTATCTTTGTGTGATTAAAAAGATGAAATGTTTACACTTTCGGAGGAAAATTATTTAAAGGCAATCTTTCATCTAGAAATGATGTCTGGTACTGGCATTAGCACCAATGCTATTGCAAGTAAATTGGAAACAAAGGCTTCATCGGTTACGGATATGGTAAAGAAATTAGCTGAGAAACAGGTGTTAGTGTATAAAAAATATCAAGGTGTTTCGTTGACTAAATCAGGCAAGACTACCGCAGCGATAATTGTTAGAAAGCATCGTCTTTGGGAGGTTTTCTTGGTTGAAAAATTGAATTTTTCTTGGGATGAGGTGCATGATGTTGCGGAACAATTGGAGCATATTAAATCTCCAAAATTAACTAGGGAGCTGGATGCCTTTCTAGGATTTCCAAAAACAGATCCACATGGTGATCCTATTCCAGATCATGAGGGTAGATTTGATTCTGTGGAGAAAAGATTATTGTCTTCATTAAAGGAAAATGAAGTGGGGGTTTGTGTGGGTGTGGATGACTCATCTTCTAATTTCCTACAATATTTAGATAAAAATGGCATCTCTTTAGGGAAAAAAATAGAAGTCCTTTCAATAGAATCTTTTGATGGGTCATTATCTATAAAAGTAGCTGGCAAAGCGCTTTCTATTTCTAATAAAATAGCCACTAATATTTACATTCGGTCATGAGTATATTTGATCAACTTGTTGCGTTCGGAAAAGAACATCCTATCCTCATGGCTTTTTATGCCTCTTTATTTACATGGGGTTTAACAGCTTTGGGTGCAGCATTGGTTTTCTTTTTTAAGAAAATGAATCGTGCTGTATTTGATGGGATGCTTGGATTTACTGGTGGAGTGATGGTTGCTGCGAGTTTTTGGAGTTTACTGTCGCCTGCAATAGACAAAAGTCCCGGCGAAGGTTTTGTGAAAGTGGTTCCTTCTGTAGTTGGGTTTGCCATGGGTGCTTTGGTGTTGTTTGTGATGGATAAGTGGTTGCCTCATTTGCATATTAATTTTAAAGATAGTGAAGCAGAAGGTGTCACAACCAACTGGCATAAAACAACGCTACTGGTGCTGGCCATTACATTGCATAATATTCCTGAGGGATTGGCTGTTGGGGTTTTATTTGGTGCAGCTTCTACTATGATAGGCATTGAACAAACTCAAATGGTGATTGCTGCTATTTCTTTGGCTATTGGTATTGGAATTCAGAATTTCCCTGAAGGTTTTGCGGTTGCTATGCCTCTGAGACGACAGGGGGTGAGTCGATTGAAGAGCTTTTGGTATGGTCAGTTATCGGCAATTGTGGAGCCAGTAGCTGCTGTTGTGGGAGCTTTGGCTGTCTCTTTTTTTACGCCTATCCTCCCTTATGCGCTGGCTTTTGCCGCTGGCGCTATGATTTTTGTTGTAGTAGAGGAGGTCATTCCCGAAACACAACGAGATCGATATACGGATATTGCCACTCTTGGATTTATTGGGGGCTTTATTGTAATGATGTCTTTGGATGTAGGATTGGGATAGTCTTATCTTATCTGGTAAAGTTTCGAAAATTTACTCTTGTAAGCCTTCATTGATCATGTTAGCAGAAGTGTTTGTCTGATGGTGCGTTAGCGATAAAAGCGGCATCCTTTTTTGTCCTGATAAGGCAAAAAAGATATAGCGGATAGCGCGACCTGAAAGGGAACGCCCTAAATAAACTCCATTGAAACCTGTATTTTGATATTATTTTTTCTGATGTGTAAAATAGTACCAAAAATGGTATCATGAGTTGGGATTAATTTACAAAAAACGACCTGTCTGTCGTCGCTATTTTGTATTTTGCATTAAATTTTTTTGTTGCATACGGCCTCTACTTTTCACGTATATAATGCATCTGCTGGTAGCGGGAAGACTTTTACGTTGGTTAAAGAATATCTTAAAATCCTCCTTACTGGTGAAGATATTTTCTCTTTCCAAAGGGTTTTAGCTATTACGTTTACGAATAAGGCTGCAACAGAAATGAAGGAACGTGTTCTAGAGGGTTTAAAAGGGTTTTCGGAAGGTGAAATCCCTGTTTTAGGGGAGCTAATTGAACAGGAAACTGGACTTGAAAGGGCAGTGCTCCAAAAAAGGAGCAGGAGAATTCTAGAAGCAATTCTACAGAATTACACTGCTTTTAACATTACGACTATTGACAGCTTTACGTACAGAGTGATTAAGAGTTTTGCCTTTGATTTGGGTTTGAGTCATAACTTTGAGGTTGAAATGGATGCGCAAAGCATTTTGAGTCAGGCAGTGGAACTACTGGTGGCAAAAATTGGCTCTGATCGAGAGTTAACGAGACTTTTGGTTGATTATTCTTTGGAAAAATCTGATAATGATACCTCGTGGAATATTGTTCATGATCTTACTGAGTTTTCTGGTGTGCTCCTGAATGAGGATGATGCTCGTTATTTTAAGCAATTATCTGAAAAATCTATTTCAGATTTTCAGGCAGTAAGTAAAAAAGTAAAAAAAGCAATATATGAGATTGAATGTAGATTCAAAAAAATAGGGGAAAAATGCTTGCAAATTATTGCTGATAAAGGGTTAAATCATAGTGATTTTATGTATGGCGGCGAGTGTCCTAAGCATTTTATAAAACTCACGAAATTGAGATTTCTAAAAACAGCTGATTTAAAGTTTGAAGGGCGTTTGAATACCAGTTTTGAGAATGATAGGCATTTGCACAGCTCTAAAGCATCTGAAAAAACTAAGGATGAAATTGCATCTGTATATCATGAGTTAAAATTGCTTTATCTTGAATCAAAAAAATACTACAACGATGTCTTTAAGGAGTATCTAAAGGGTAAATTACTGCTTCAGAGTATTGTCCCTCTAGCGGTTTTAAATCATATAAATCAAGAATTAAACTCCATTAAAACAGACCAAAATTTGAGGTTTCATAGTGAGTTTAATCAGCTAATTTCTGAGGAGATTCAAAATCAACCTGCACCTTTTATTTACGAGCGGATTGGACAGAAATTCATGCACTTTTTTATAGATGAAATGCAAGATACCTCTACCTTACAATGGCAAAATCTTATTCCTTTGATTGGAAACACATTGTCTCAGGAGCACACAAGTTTACTACTTGTTGGAGATGGGAAACAGGCTATTTATAGATGGCGAGGGGGTAAAGCCGAGCAGTTTATTGGTTTGGGATCTGATGATGATGAATCTGTAAATCCTTTCTTAATTCCGAAAGAGGTTTTGGTACTGGAAACAAACTACAGGAGTTATAGTGAGATTATCAAATTTAACAATGAGCTGTTTCTCCATGTTTCTAAATTCATCCATGAACCAACGTATAAGGCATTATTTCATCAAAAAGCCTTTCAAAAAGAAAATGAAAAAAAGGGAGGTCATGTTTCTATATCGTTTCTAGAAAAAGAGGAGGAGACAGCAGATGTAAATATCTATGCTAGAAAGGTTCTTGAGATCATTCAACATCTGGATGATGGATATGATCTAAGTGATGTTTGTGTGTTGGTTAGAAGAAAGAAAGAAGGAATCGCCGTTGCTCATCTTCTATCAGAAAATGAAATTGAGATTGTTTCTTCTGAAACGCTTCTTCTAGGCAATAGCAGTAAGGTAAACTTCTTGATTAATTTCATGCGATATATCTTGTTTTCGAATGATCGGGAAAGTCTTTTTAACGTATTGTGTTTCTTGTATGACTTTTTAGAAGTTACGGAAGAAAAACACCTGTTCTTTGAAAAATATGTTCATCTAGATATTTATGATTTTGTTGAAGAAATAGAACAACTAGGGTGTGTTTTTGATCTTTTGGAATATTACCAGCTTCCTTTGTATGAAAAAGTGGAGCAGATTATTCGTTCATTTCAACTTCAAGAAACACCAGATGTGTATGTTCAATTTTTTTTAGATGAGGTTTTAACCCAACAAAAAAAAGAGGCAGATGTACAAGATATTTTGGACTTTTGGAATGAAAAAAAGAATCAGTTGAGCGTGGTAAGTCCAGAGAACAAAAGTGCTTTGAGGATTATGACGATACACAAGTCTAAGGGGTTGGAGTTTCCTATTGTTATCTTCCCTTGTGACTTGGATATTTACAAAGAGATCAAGCCAAAAGTTTGGTTGAAAGCAGTAGAAAATTTCCCGGAGTTTATGGTAAGCTTGAATAAAGATCTTCCACTTATGGGCGAAGAAGGACAGTTTTTGTATCAAACTAGACGTGAAGCTCTGGAACTAGACAATTTTAACCTTTTGTATGTTGCTATGACTAGAGCTGTGGAACAGCTTTTTGTAGTCACTCAAAAAAAGCTTGATCGGTATGGACAAGAAAATCCACAATTTTATTCAGGGATATTTATTTCTTTTTTGAAAGAGAAAGGCTTTTGGAAGGATCATCAACACGAATATACTTTTGGCAATCCTCATCGCCTATCAAAGAAAAGAGTACTTTCTCAAAAAAGCAGTCAGACTTCTCGATTTATAAGTTCCTCTTGGAAACACCACCATATTAATTTATTGGCGAGCTCTTCTGCTTTGTGGGGGACATCTAGGGGCGAAGCTATTCGTTATGGTGACTTAATCCATGAAATGATGTCCAAAATATATACCCATGAAGATCTAGATCAGGTGATTGATTCCTATGAAAGCAGCGGGCGGTTTGAGGATATAAATAAGACTACAATTGCATCACTTATCAAAGAGATCATACATAATAAGAAATTAGCCCCTTATTTTTCTGGAAATGGGATTGTGTATAATGAAAGGGAGATTATAAATGCATCAGGACAAAGCATTATTCCCGACCGATTGGTTGTGGGAGATCACAAAAAAGTAACGATCATCGATTATAAAACGGGTCGTATGTTAGACACCCATAAAAGGCAAGTGGAGAAATATGCACATGTTCTGGAAAGGCTAAATTATTGTGTTGATAAAAAGATCTTAGTTTATATGAATGATTCAATTCTAGTGGAAGAAATTTAAATTATTTTTACTGCGCAAAACAAATCAATATTACAATTTGTAATGTACGGAAAAATCAAAGAACATCTCTTACAAGAATTAGAAGCCATCAAAAAAGCTGGGTTATACAAGTCTGAGCGAATTATTGCATCTTCACAAGATGCTGTTATACGAATATCTACAGGTGAGGAAGTCATTAATTTCTGTGCTAATAATTATTTGGGGTTGTCTAACAACCCAGAGGTTATTCAAGCAGCCAAAGACACTTTGGAGTCGCATGGATTCGGAATGTCTTCAGTGCGTTTTATTTGTGGAACTCAAGACATCCACAAGCAGTTAGAAGCCGAGATTGCTAAGTTCTATCATACAGAAGACACCATATTATACGCTGCGGCCTTTGACGCTAATGGAGGGGTGTTTGAACCGATACTCGGCAAAGAGGATGCGATTATTTCTGACAGTTTAAATCATGCTTCTATCATTGATGGTGTTCGTTTGTGCAAGGCTGCAAGATACCGTTATAATAATAACAATATGGAATCACTAGAAGAGCAATTGATCGCTGCTTCTAAGCAGCAACATCGATTCAAAATTATTGTTACAGATGGTGTTTTTTCCATGGATGGCATTGTGGCAAAACTCGATGAGATTTGTGACTTAGCGGATACGTATGATGCTCTAGTAATGGTAGATGAATGTCATGCAGCAGGATTTATAGGAAAGACAGGTAGAGGAACATTAGAGCTAAAAAATGCGCTAGGCAGGGTGGATATTGTCACTGGAACGTTAGGAAAAGCACTAGGAGGTGCTATGGGCGGATATACCACTGGAAAAAAAGAAATTATTGAACTGCTAAGACAAAGGTCTAGACCTTACCTGTTCTCTAATTCATTGGCGCCAGCCATTGTAGGGGCCTCTCTAAAAGTATTCGAACTATTATCTAATAATACTTCTTTAAGAGATCAATTAGAATGGAATACGAACTACTTTAGACGTGAGATGGAAAAAGCGGGTTTTGACCTTGTTGGTGCTGACTCAGCGATCGTACCAGTAATGCTGTATGATGCACAGCTTTCTCAAGTAATGGCAGATAAGCTCCTAGAGGAAGGGATTTATGTAATAGGATTCTTCTATCCTGTGGTGCCTAAGGGAAAAGCAAGGATAAGAGTTCAACTATCAGCAGCTCACACATTGGAACACCTTAACAAAGCTATTGACGCATTTATTAAAATAGGCAGCGAACTTAATGTTATCTGAAAGATTAAAACTTGCATTTGACATAAGTTTTTGTAGATTTATCTTTGTTATTAGTGACGAACAAGTTACTTTTGCAGATACTTAAAGAAAATATTTAATTTAAATTATCAATAAATGAAATCATTAAAATTAGCTGTGATGGCAACCTTTATACTTGCAGCAGCTAGTAACTTAAATGCTCAGGACGAAGACAACCCGTGGGCTATCAGTATTGGGATGAATGCCTTTGATGCTAGACTAGGGTCAGCATTCGGAGACCATCTGAAAGACTACTATGGCACACGAGACTGGGATGTATTTCCATCACTCTCTAGAATATCAGCGGAGAAATACTTAGATGACGGGTTTACGTTACAATTTGCAGGATCTTTCAATAGAATTACAAGCTCATATTATTCATCAGCATCAGGAACTTCTACATCAGATAAGTTAATTTACTACTCTATCGATGCTAATTTGAAATACGATTTAGATGTTTTAGTTGGAAAAATATTTGGAGGAACAACCCAATATTTTAACCCATTCGTCTATGTAGGTGGTGGATATGTTTCCTTAGACGGTGAACGTGAAGGTGTTTTTTCCTATGGATTTGGATTTAATGTATGGTTATCAGAAACTGTAGGTTTTGTGTATCAATCAGGTACAAAGGAGCAATTTGCTAACAGAATCCCAACTCACTACCAACACTCTTTAGGCTTAGTTCTTAAATTTGGAGGAAAAGATACTGATGGAGATGGTATATATGATAAAAAAGATGCTTGTCCAGAAGTAGCAGGTCTACCAGAATTTAATGGATGTCCAGATTCTGATGGAGACAGTATTAAAGATTCAGAAGATGCTTGCCCCAATGTGGCAGGATTGCCAGTTCTAAACGGATGTCCTGATGCTGACGAAGACGGGATTGCTGACAAAGATGATATGTGTCCAAATGCCAAAGGAACAAAAGCTAACAATGGTTGTCCTGATACTGATGGCGATGGGATTATAGATAAAAATGACAAATGTGCTACAGTTGCAGGACCTTCAGCTAACGGAGGATGTCCTTGGCCCGATACCGATGGCGATGGTGTACTAGATAAAGATGATAACTGTAAAGATAAAGTTGGCCCAGCGTCTAACGATGGATGCCCACTACCTATTATCACTAAGGAAGCTAAAGAGGTATTAGAAAATATTGCAGAAGTAATTTTATTTGACTCATCAACTTCAAATTTCAAAAAAGGAGCATCTTCAGCACTTGATGAGATTACAAAAATCATGAAGGAAAATCCAAAGGCTACTTTCCTGATTGAAGGTCACGCTGACAGTACAGGTTCTGATAAATTTAATAATGAATTGTCAACCAAAAGAGCCAATGCTGTGATGATATATCTAGAAAAGACCGGGATTGACGCCTCAAGACTGTCATTTAAAGGACTCGGATCTACTGTTCCCGTTGCTGACAATGAGACAAGATCTGGTAGAGCAAAAAATAGAAGAGTAGAAATTAAAGTTACAAACGAGTAATCTTAAGTTCATATAATTATTAAAAGTCTCGCATTTAGCGAGACTTTTTTTTACTTCATTTTAGCCTAGAATATAATTTAAAAAACTTTTCCTTTTTCATTGAAATGGATTACCTTTGCAGCCAAAATATGAGAGCTTTTCTCTCAACCAGATTTCAATTATTAAAGTTAAAATAATGCCTACAATAACAGGAAAAGTTTCTCAGATTATTGGTCCAGTAATTGATGTAGAATTTAACACTCAAGATGCCGAGCTTCCAAAAATTTATGACTCATTAGAAATTAAGCGAACAGATGGATCCCTGCTCGTACTGGAAGTACAACAGCATGTTGGTGAAGATACTGTTCGAACGATCTCTATGGATGCTACCGATGGTCTTCAAAGAGGTCAAGAAGTGGTTGCTACTGGTAATCCGATCCAAATGCCCATTGGAGGAGAAATTTATGGAAGATTGTTTAATGTAACCGGAGATGCTATTGATGGATTAGGAGACTTACCCAAAGAAGGTAAGAATGGGCTTCCTATCCACAGACCTGCTCCTAAATTTGAAGAATTATCAACCTCTACAGAGGTACTCTTCACTGGAATCAAAGTAATTGATCTAATTGAGCCTTATGCTAAAGGAGGAAAGATTGGGTTATTTGGAGGAGCAGGAGTAGGTAAAACTGTCTTGATTCAAGAACTGATTAACAACATTGCAAAAGGACATGGTGGACTTTCTGTTTTTGCAGGTGTAGGAGAAAGAACTCGTGAAGGTAATGATCTTTTAAGAGAAATGTTAGAATCGGGAATTATCAAATATGGGGATGATTTTATGCACTCTATGGAAGATGGAGGATGGGATCTAACTAAGGTAGATAAAAAGGTAATGAAGCAATCCAAAGCAACCTTCGTTTTTGGGCAGATGAATGAGCCTCCAGGTGCCCGTGCGCGCGTAGCACTATCTGGGTTGACTATTGCTGAGTATTTTCGTGATGGTGCTGGGGATGCTCAAGGGAAAGATGTACTTTTCTTTGTAGATAATATTTTCCGTTTCACCCAAGCAGGATCTGAGGTATCCGCACTCCTCGGGAGAATGCCTTCTGCAGTTGGTTACCAACCAACTCTAGCAACGGAAATGGGAGCCATGCAAGAACGAATTACCTCAACTAAGAAAGGTTCTATTACATCGGTACAGGCAGTGTATGTACCCGCAGATGATTTAACAGATCCCGCACCAGCAACAACTTTTGCACATTTAGATGCTACCACGGTATTATCTCGTAAGATCGCTGAACTTGGAATTTATCCAGCAGTTGATCCTTTGGACTCTACTTCAAGAATCCTAACACCAGAAATCTTGGGAAAAGAACATTATGACTGTGCTCAGAAAGTAAAAGAGTTATTGCAACGTTACAAAGAATTACAAGATATCATTGCCATTCTAGGAATGGAAGAACTATCAGAAGAAGATAAGCTTGCTGTCTCGAGAGCAAGACGTGTTCAACGTTTCTTGTCACAGCCATTTCACGTAGCTGAGCAGTTTACAGGTATTCCTGGTGTCTTGGTTGATATCAAAGATACTATCAAAGGATTTAACATGATCATGGACGGTAAATTAGACCATTTACCAGAAGCAGCTTTTAACCTGAAAGGAACTATCGAAGAAGCAATTGAGGCAGGTGAGAAAATGCTTGCTGAAGCATAATCATTATTACAGAACTTTATTTACATTTAGGCTAAAGACCTTGAATAAAGTTAGAATATAGAAATAAGCACTTAATATGTATCTAGAAGTTGTATCACCAGAAGCTGTTTTATTTGCGTCCGAGGTAGATTCCATTTCAGTTCCAGGAACTGACGGAGCATTTCAAATCTTGGTTAATCACGCTCCTATAGTCTCTACTTTGAGAGAAGGAGTTGTTAAAATTCACCTGAATTCAGAAGATTTATCTTTACAGAAAGATAGTCTACACAAAAAAATAGTTCCTCAAGCAGGTAGCAATGGTGTTTTAACTGTAAGCGTTCAATCAGGTACCATAGAATTCAAAGAAAATAAGGCGATTATTCTAGTTGACTAGCCTATAAAGGAACGATTCTAAAGGAAGAGGTGCGCAGAAACGATGTTCGATAGGATTTTTAAGTTTCTTTACAAGAAGACAAAGTTTTATTCAATCAAGACAACTTTATCAACCTGAATTTAACTCCTCTTAGGTTTTGCTTATTAGATTCAGGGAAATTTTAAGTAAAATAGATGCTCACTGTAATGAGTACCTTTAAAATCGCGTGGTAACACCCAAAAGGAAATTAATTGTTGCCTGAGGATAGTACCCTGCACCATCACCTGTTACTGTAGATCCGTTATCATCAAGGTAATCATAAGTATAATAATATCCTCTATTTACATATTTTACATTTGTGATATTATTTATTAATCCAGAAATTGTGATCGTGTTAAAAACTTTCTTTGTTTTTATTTCATATATGAAATTCACATCACTAGTCAAGTAACTATTTAGCACATCTAAACGAGACACTCGGCTATTTAAATTGCTCATGAATTGTTGTCCCACAAACTTAGATAGAAATGAGATTTGAAAATCCTCTGCGGCTTTAAATATAAATGCATTTCCAATAATTACGCTTGGTGAAAAAGATAAGGGAGTATTTCCGAGGTTTTCTATAACACCATTGATGGGTGCAAAGAAATCTTTATTTCTATTTGAACTAAACGCTGCATTTGGGCGAATAGTAAAATGATTACTCATTTGAACCTCTGCATCTACCTCCAACCCTAAACGATAACTTTTACCACTAGTAGCACGGATAGGAGCTCCTACATCATCCAATGCTCCCGTTAACACCAGTTGATTTTTGTAGTTCATAAAATAGATGTTTGTATTAAGACGAATCGTTTCGGTTTTGTATCTCCAGCCCAATTCAAAGTCATCTAAAATTTCATTCTTTGTCACTCCACGTTCAAAGTCATTTCTATTTGGTTCTCTATTTGCTCTTGCATAGGAAACATATAGTCTATTATCGCTAGCAATTTCATACATAAATCCAACTTTTGGGTTGAAAAAATTAAAACTTGCATCGATATTGATAGGAATTCGGTCTGAGGTTAGGCCTGCTGTCTGATAGTTCAAAAAGCGACCCTGTAAGTCTATGTATGCAGCTAACTTTTTACCGATATCAAAAGTAGTTTTTGAGAAAATACTAAAATCGGTTTTTCTAGCATCACTAAAGTAATAACGATCTCTTATAGCTGTTCCAGGAGTAAGTTGACTTCCCCAGATGACTTCCCCAAAATGGTCTCCTGTGTAATTACTGTATGAAATTCCAGAAATAATATTTGTGCCTTTTTTCTGATAATCTACTGTTAGATTAGCCACATAGAAGTCATTATCTAACCATCTTCTTACAATGATGTCGCTACCATCCACGATTAAATTATTAAAGTCTACAGCATTCTCTCCTGGTTTAAATTGCTCAAAAAACCCCTGACCTTTAGTGTAGTTGAGTCCAATATTGGTAGCCCAATTTTCGTTCAATTGCTCGTTCCAATGGAATTGATAATGATTTTGTTGATAGTCGTCCACCTCATTATCATAGGTATAAGGATTCTGCCTTCTGTCTTCTTCTAATTGTTCAGGAGTCAGGCCAAACCATGCTTGATAAGTAATTTCAGATCCTCCAAAGGTAATAGCTTTAATTAGAGTATTTGTATCGCTATAAGTCCCCTGTAAAAAGTAGGATTTTAAGTTAGCATAAGCACGATCTACATATCCATCTGAATAAATATTAGAGACTCTTCCTGAGATCTCAACATTTTGACTTTGATCTACTTTTGTCAATTTTCCAGTACTGAATTTCACTGTGTGTTTTCTTGTTCCAAAAGATCCAAAGGAATTGGCAATTTCACCATAGGACTTCTCAGAAATAGCATCAGTTAGAATATTTAGACTAGCCCCAAAAGCACCAGCACCGTTGGTAGACGTTCCTACGCCACGTTGCAACTGAAGATTTTCTGTAGAGGAGGCAAAATCACCTAAGTTTACCCAAAACGTACCGTGGCTTTCAGCATCGTTATAGGGAATTCCATTAATTGTAACATTAATTCGCTCATTATTAGAGCCTCTGACATTTAAATATGTATATCCTATCCCTGCTCCAGCATCAGAAGATGAAATGGTAGAAGGTAAGTACTGTAGCAAAATAGGGATATCTTGCCCTAAATTACGCTTGGAAATTTCTTGCTTAGAAAGGTTTGAATATGTTACAGGGATTTTGGAAGTAGCTCTAATAGCTTTCACCAATACCTCTGCCAAAACAGTGTCATCTGAAACCAGTATAATGACAAGTTCCTGGCTCTGTGGCAATACAACTTTTCTCTCTACTGTTTTATAACCAACATAAGAAATCACCAGAGTATATGTGCCTTCTTTAGCCTTTAATGTAAACTCACCCTTCATATCAGAAGAAGTTCCTCTGTTTAATTCTTTGACAAGGATAGTTGCTCCGGCTAAGGATTCTTGATTTTCATTCACTATTTTTCCAAAGATAGAATAGTCTTGAGCACTAGTGGTTATTCCAATCAGCAAGAATAAAAGGAAGATATTTTTTTTCATTTTAATGATCATTTAAAACGAATAAAAAGAGGTGATTATTCTTGTAATAATTACTAAAAAAACTACCAAGAGTGTGTAAGTAAAAAGAAAAATAAAGATTTTTTTCTTTTGACGTACTATGACTCTATTTCCCTAAACAGCATTACCTGTTCTAGGTTCTATGGGTATGATCTCAGCCAAATTTGATATGGTAGTGTCCCAGCACTCATAATCCAAATCTAGCACCCCTTTTGAGAACGGAACAAAGGTATAATGTATTTTTTAATGTAAAAAGAAATCTCAATCTAATTTTCTATTCAACGACTTTTGATAATATCTAGAAAATAGATATTCGTGATCAGGCCCTGTAATGAGTTCAGATACATCAATCTCGAATATTTTTGAGATGTCTATAAACTTTTGAAGGTTAATTTTAGTATGTCCTCTTTCTAACTTGTGATAGGCATTTTGGCTAATATTTAGCATTTCAGCCATGTAATCCTGAGAATAGCCTTTGTCTATTCTAATCCTCTTTATCCTTTCACGAATATCATTCACCATTTTAGTTGTTGTACTCATCTCACAAAGTTGTTCTTCTACATAGGCTAAAGAAATAGCTATGTAATGCTAATTTAACAAAAAGCAATTTGCTAAAATCTACCATTTTTTAGTGATATTTATAGCTTTTAGCACTACCTAATTATGGCTAATTGGATAAGCTATAATTTATAGCTAAAAGCTATTTTATTGACTATGAAGTATTTGTACATTTGGATAAGATTATGAATCAAAGTCGACTACTTAGGGGTAGGTTGATATCTGATAAAGGGAGCTGTTTTCGACTCCCTTTTTTTCATTTTCAAAAATTATATTTTATGTGAAATTGCTGTAGAAATATCGATATCAGAAAGGCAGAATGCCTCTCTAATGTTGAGCAAACTGCAAAATAATTACAAGGCTCTGACATAGATATAGCTAGTCCTTTGTCAATGGTTAAAAATAGATGCTCAAGATTAAAATAGTTGGCTTAAATTCAAACAGGTAAAGTAATTCCTAAAAGAAAATTCTACTCATAAAGGGAAATGGATAGGATTTATATTGCACTTCTGAGTAAGACCATTTACTCTAAATCAGTAAAAAAATCGGCATTGTTAATAAAGTATACTTAATTGATTATTTCTTTTTAACATAAGCATCATAACAGCCTCTTTTAGTCTATCAGCATTCTTAGAGTAGCACTTGTTTTTTCTTCTTAATCGTGCCAGAAAATGTCTAAATAAACTGTTATACCAAATCTATTTTAAAATGAGATACATATTTTGTATCCTTCTATCATGGGAAGACACAGGAAATTCACAATTCAAGAGAGTCTAAAAGATTTGGAATCTTACAGGGCTCAGGTTACTGACTACAAATCATCACAGC
>CAXRAW010000080.1:0-4858 GCA_964228785.1 Flavobacteriaceae bacterium | reverse complement strand
TGAAGTGCTTTTAATTTTTCATCATCCGTTAAATGATCTTTAGGAGCTGATAGATCTTCTTTGATCTCGCGGAAAATCTTTTTAGTATATAATGGAAAATCAGCACTTTGTATCCAAGTGTTATACCCTGGGTTCTCTTTTAACACCTCCCTAACTGTCCTTCCTTTGTATTTCCCAAAAGAAAAAATTTCTTGCTCTTTATCGTCAAGTAGAATAAAACCAGCAAAATCAGCTCTCTTTGTATGAGTAGAAAAGTCACTCAGAGCATCTACAGAATTTTCTAGATCATCATATTGATCAAGCTGAGCCTTCAAAATCTCATAAGTAGCATTCGTATCAGCTTTAGCAGAATGGGCATCTTCTAAATCTTTATCACAGTAAAACTTATAGCCAGCACTTAATGTTCTCTGTTCTTTCTTGTGAAAAATTACTTGAACATCTATTGCTTTTCTATTGATCATATTAAAATCGATTCCCGCTCTCAACAACTCCTCAGCTAATAAGGGAATGTCAAAACGGTTAGAATTGAACCCAGCTAAATCACAACCTGAAATCATCTCATTGATAGTGTGTGCCAGCTCTTTAAAAGTTGGTTCGGTAACAACTCTCTCGTTCGTAATCCCATGAATCGCTGATACCTTTGCAGGAATTTCAATTTCGGGATTTACCAACCATGTTTTACTTTCCTTATCTCCATTGGGATAAATTTTTAAAATTGATATTTCAACAATTCTATCACTACCAATATTCACTCCTGTGGTCTCTAAATCAAAGAATACAATGGGCTTTTCAAGTTTCAATTCCATACGATGTTACTAAATTTTATTTCATAAGTTTGCCATAAATATAAAAACTTGATATGTATTTATCATTTTTTTTCACGATTAATAACAATATTCAATTATTTAATTCGTGATAGGTTTTTAAGTGCATCATCTTTATACAAACTTAATATACTGTGAATAAGGCCTTAAAAATCGAAAAAGCTATTGGTAGACAAAAAAACAGCTCCGTAACCACCCCATATATATTCATCTCAAAACATTAGATCATATTAAAATCTTTATGGAGGCTCATGTATTTGCTGTTTGGGATTTTATGTCACTATTAAAAGCATTACAACGAGAGCTCACCTGTATTTCCTTACCTTGGAAACCTTCTAAAAATTCGACAACAGTCCATCTTATTAATGAAATTGTTTGTGGAGAAGAGAGCGACGTGAACGAGCAAGGAGTCATTAAGAGTCATTTTGAAATATACTTAGATGCCATGTCTTAAATAGGAGCCAAAACAGATCAAATAATCGATTTTATAGATAATATTGAAACCATTCCCCAAGTTACTTCTGTGCTCTCGGAGACTAACCTTAATGTGTGAATTAAAAATTTTGTAGCCTATACATTTGGGGTGATCTCGTCTAACAAAGTGCACTGTATTGCCGCTGCTTTTACTTTTGGAAGAGAAGATGTAATTCTAGAGATGTTTATAGAAATCCTTAAACATACTGATGCTGAAAATACACAATACAACAAGTTAATGTATCATCTAAAGCGTCACATAGAGATAGACGCAGACAAACACGGACCTCTCGCATTAAATATGATTTCTGAATTATGTGGCAGCGATCAACATAAATGGGAGGAAGTATTAGAGATAGCAAAAATATGCTTAGAAAAGCGTATTCAGCTATGGGATGCAATCAATGATCAGATTAAATTGCAAGACAAAAGTTTGATATTGAAGTAATTTTAACTTCCATGGTTTAAAGATGGATTGAAAAGATTGTTATAACGAAGAACTTCTAGGCAGCAGACACTTTGCTTCAAACTTGACCTCAAACTTTTTGAAAAAACACCTACATGTAAGAGGAATCGATTGGAAATGCCTCTACATGTTGTATTTACAAGTGAGATTAGATCAGTTATACGTATATGAAAAGGAATCTAAGAGCTTTTAGAGTTTAAAAGTTAACCATAAACACAAAAACAAAACCAGCCTAGAACCAATGTAAAAACACATTAAGTAACACTCATTGAGTCTATTTTAAAACCTTCCAAGAGACACGCACTATACTTTTAAATATAGGTTAAAAAAGAGGTTAAATTTTCAATTTACTTTGCACTGGAATCTATAGATTGCATCACCCGTTGCATGAACGCATTTAATGCTTCCTTTTTAGAAATTCCTTTTTTCAACATTTTATCTACCTCAAGAGCTCCATACATATTAGAAATTAATTCACCAATCACATCTAGTTCTTCATCTTTCAATGAAGGGACTTCAGATAATGCTTCCAAGGTTTCAATTGTTTCAATTAAATAGTCCTGATCGTTCTCTTCAATGAAATTAACCAAGTTTTTGATGATCGGTAATTTCATAACTTAGATTTCTGAGACTAATTCTTGCAACACATCTAGCTTGTTGGTTTGAACTTGTCTTACAAAGTTTCCGTCAACAAAAGTAGCAAAGGTTGGCAAGTTATTTACATTCACCATTTTTCTACTTTTAGGGAATTTTTCAGCATCGACCATTACAAAGATTGCTTCCGTATTTTCTCTCGCCATTTTCTTAAATTTTGGCTTCATAATCCTACAGTTTCCACACCATGAAGCTGAATACTGAACAACAACTTTAGAGTTTTCTGTTATAATTTCAGATAAGTTATCTTGATCTAATTCCTGAATCATAAAATAACAATTAATGAGATGCTAAATATTTTGCAGTTTCCTTAGCATTGGGAGCCATAGCTTCTTTTCCTTCCTCCCAATTTGCAGGACAAACCTCCCCATTATTCTGTACATGCGTGTATGCATCAATCAAACGTAAAAATTCATTTACATTTCTTCCCAAGGGCATGTGATTAATCCCTTCATGGAATACAGT
The DNA here is from genome assembly GCA_964228785.1 of Flavobacteriaceae bacterium. GTDB lineage: Bacteria > Bacteroidota > Bacteroidia > Flavobacteriales > Flavobacteriaceae > Polaribacter. The sequence goes on along the minus strand of CAXRAW010000080.1, from coordinate 1,975 downwards.
TCCTTGCTCATCAATCAAATACGTTGCACGGTACGTTACATTATCACCTACTACCTGTATCGTATCAAATTCTTCATCGTATCGCTCACTAGTGATATCTAAAATTCCTAGAATATTTGCTAAGTTCCTATTACTATCGGCTAGAATCGGGTAGGTAATTCCTTCAATTCCACCGTTATTTTTTGTTGTAGATAACCATGCAAAGTGTACCTCTGGGGTATCACAAGATGCACCAATGACTAGGGTGTTTCTTTTTTCAAATTTAGTCAAAGCTTTTTGAAAAGCATGCAATTCTGTGGGACATACAAAAGTGAAATCTTTTGGATACCAAAACAACAATACCTTTTTTCCGTTTTTTACTGCTTCGTCTAATATATTCAATTTTAATGTTTCTCCCATTTCATCCATCGCATCTACTACTATACTTGGAAATTTACTGCCTACAAATGTTTTCATCTTAAATAAATAATTTAAATTTTGTTTTACAATTGGCAAAGATACTTTAAGGTCTGGTTTATACAAAGTGAAACAATTACAAAATTAATAGAGTTTACATATCATTAATAAGTTTAATCTATAATTTTTGCGCACGGAGGTTCTCACATAGACAACAATGACTAGTACTTCAACAATAGAATTATGAAACATATTTATGAGATAATTTTTTATAAGCATCACGTTTTGTAAAACTCCAATTGATTTTCATTTTCTGCTTGTTTTTAGATTCTGTCCATGCTTTTATTTCATTACCCATTTCCTTTTCATTAGCGATTCTTCTATTCAAACATTCTCTTTCTAAAATTCCAATTTCTATTTCTGCCATATTTAACCAATTTGCATGTACAGGTGTGTGGCAGAATTCTATTTTACTTAAGATCCTTTCGGATTCCTTTGCATGGAAGGTCTCAATGATTGACTTTTCGAAATGCGTATTGAGATTATCCAATACGATTGTGATCTTTTTTGCCTTTGGGTAAAACTCGTCCGTCAGGCGTTTAATGAAGTGTGCAAAATCTTTTTTGGTTCTTGTCTGAGTTAATTGAACTATATGTTTTCCTGCTTTGGGCTCAACAGCTACAAAAAGGTTTTTCGTTCCGTTTCTTTTGTATTCATAATCTTCTTTGAGAACTTGTCCTATCTTCATTTTAATAGGTTCCCTAGTGTTTTCAATTAACTGTTTACTCTTTTCATCCATACAAATTACTGGATAATCAGAATGATACTCTAATTGATACAAATCTAGAATTTTATACATTCTTCTTCTGTATTGTTTGGTGAGTTTTCCGACACACCACATCTTTTTCAACCAAGGCTTAAACCGGTTTTTTTTAGCACCAATCGTACGCTTTCACGATTGATGTTTTCTAGTCCTGCTATTTTTTTTGCGTGATGAGTTAATAATTCTATGGTCCATCGAAGCCTGCCTTTAGGGCATCCACTACATGCAAGAGCAATAATTTCAGCTTCTACTTTCTCATCGTATTTTATAGGTGCTCCTGGTCGATCTCTATCATTAAGTGCATGGTCAAGACCTCCTACATTGTAATTGTGCTTAATCCTCCATATCGTTGAACGGCTCACATAGTAATACTGCGATCTCTCTCTGCTTTAAATTCTGATGAAGAGCTAAAAGAATATAGGCTCTTTCCAACTCTTTACCTGTCTTTTTCCCAGTTTTTACAAACTTGATTAAGTAGTTGTAATCGGATGCTGATAAATTGAATTTGTTCATAAGATAAATCATTATTTCTTGAAATATAATGATTCATTATTAACTTGTCAAAGTACTAGTGCAGATATAAACGCTAAACAAATAGAACATCTGTGCCACTATTTATGGTCAAAGTTTAGAAGACGATTTACTCGGTAATATCGAAGTTAATGCTTATGAAGAAGTATTGCCAGAGGTCTCAGAAAAGCCTCACTATGTAAGTGTTGATGGGAGTATGTATTATACAAGAGAGGAAGATTTGGA
>CAXRAW010000079.1:0-3921 GCA_964228785.1 Flavobacteriaceae bacterium | reverse complement strand
TACTAAAATAAACGACGCATTAATTAACGCACGAACAGGCCAACTTACATGGCCATATGAGATCCCTGCCCTTTTAGAAACTACAACAATCAAACCCATTAATCCAAACCAAGGTGTGAAGAAGATAATGGTTTTCAGCTCAACGATTGAGACCGCTAAATCATGAAGCGCGCCACTAACGAGAAATGTAAGAACAGTAGCTAACGAAACAGGAAGAAAACTCGCAAGTGGGCGCATGACATTGCGTGATAAGTAGTAACCCCAGATCGGATTCCAATAGTGCCAAAAAATTGGAAAAGATGCGGCACCAAAAGAGCGCGAAAGCATGTTTGTCATGGAGCCACTTGCCCCTAATGGAACCCCATTTCGCTTCTTAACATATTGTGCAAGTGAGAGTTTGCTTTTCATGGTGATTCCGTATATCCGCAAACATGCCTGTCTTATTTAGTCCCTAAACATGCCTGTCTTGTTTAGTCTCTCAGACACGATGACTCTATGTAAAAGTGCTAGTTCCGTATTCTCACTAAGCGCGTAAGACAGGTACCAAATGTATGCCGTTGTATCAAAGATTGTAAAAAGATGACTGTCTTATTTAGTCCGTTAGCAATTATCTTCACTCACAGTTTTTACTATACTTTTTCTGGATAACCAAATTTCAACTGTGCCTCTAGGTGCTCTCAATTTGCTTTTTGTGAGAGGTATAATTTTTAGAGAAATTTCTAAACCGCCAGAATAACAAGCAAACTCTGTAAATTCTGATTTGACTTGTAAGGCCAGCTCTCTATCCAACTCATGAAAATAACGGACATCACCAGAACTCAATCCTTCTGGAACGACTTGATCGTCGTAGTTGTATTCAATTTCGCCACCACCGATTGTATCTGGAATAAGATCTAAAAAGTTTGGAAAACTGTCTTCGTAGTAGATTTTTGCTCTTGGCTCATACAAATTTAATGCTCGAAATTCCGCTTTTGACCAATAATCATCATTACTATCAGACACCTCGGACAAGCTACCAAAGACATGAAGGGTTACCTCTTTGGGGAAGGTTGCAAGCATTATCTGCTGAAACTCAAATCTTTTTTCACCCTGTGTAAAAATCTCTTCTCGATATTTAGCCATAAATTCAGCCAAGTCTAATTGCCATTGCCTTGTTGATTTTTTCTCATCGAGTAATCGAGCTTCTTTGGCTGTAAATTCCGTGATTGCTAACTCTTTATCCTTGTTGATAGTTGCAATCCAAATCTGTGCTATTGACACAATAACAGCACAAAAAGACACCATAGCTGTAATAATTACCCCGAAGTGCTTTTGAAAAAAGGTTTCGTTTGTATTTGAGCTAGACTCTTCCACTTAACTATCCATGATTGCTAACGCCTCATTCAGAGGCAATAAAATAGCTGGTTAAAATTAGCGAGACACGAGCAAAAACCAGCTGTTTTTTGTCCTGCTGAAATGACTTGTTAGGCTTACAAATGATCGAATTCTAGTTTTCTTCGTCTTTATCTTTGTTTTTTAAATACCATTTATTAAATTTTGTAAAAGCTTCATAATCTTCTGCTTGTTTTTGAATCCTTTTTTGAGATTCGTATATTTCTCTAATTCTTTCACTGTCGAATGAGATGCTTTTATTAGCTCGTTCTATAATGTCTTTATATTTTTCATTGTCGAACGTATTGATTCTACTTGCAGTTTCAGCAATTTCCCTTAAACGCTCGTTATCTATGTTCGATATCTTACTGGCTCGTTCAGCTAATTCCCTAAGTTTTTCTGTATCAATTGATGGTGAACGGTATGAATCTGCAATCGCTGATATCTGTTTTGGGGTTAAACCAGCTGGACTTTCTATAATATGTGGAGTGCTTGCGTCTTCAATTGAACTTTCACTCACATCAACGGCCAAATTGGATTTGCCATCCTCTAGAAACATTGAGGTGCTATACATGTGAAAGTTTTTAATGTTTGATTCTCGATAGATCTCTGACTGCAATTCGGAAAGTGGTCCTATAGTTTTTTTGCCATTCGAGCTTATCTTATACCACCAATCTTCTTTTGCATCATCAGTTATGAAAATCACATTTTCAATACTTTCACTTTTAGCTTTATTAATTAATTGCCTCCAAAGAATTAAATCGCCGTATTGACGTTCATAATACAATCCGTCATTGAAAAAGTGCGTATCATCATCATTGTTTGCCTTGCCTGAATCCTTGAAGCCTGGAGGGATTTTCTTTTTATAGCGCTCAGCCCCATCTTTATATAAGTCATCTAGCCATTGTTGATTTTCTGGTCTTTCTCCGACTTTTTGATCAAAAAAAACATTAAGTTTGTCTCTGATGCTATCGTGAGAGCGCACACATGGTTGCTCACTGTCCCAATGTTGAACTGATTTTTTATAATTAGATATTGATTTATTTATTTCTTTTTCTAATTTTTCTGTATTTTCAAATAGCCTAGGAAAGCGACGTTTTAGAGCTAACTTTTCAAAGTCACCCTTAAATACTTTTTGAATTTTTTCAAGATTAGCCTCAATATCATTAAATACAACTTTTTCATTTCTAATAATGCTAAGTCTGCGTCTTTGATATTCAAGCCCAACGTGATAAGGAATCCACAATTTTTCGTTTACGGCATCAAGGATATTGAAGAAATCTTCTCTTGTTTGTTTTGCATATCCATATAAATTGAGGAGAACATTTGTATCAAAAACGAAAATGGTCTTGTCGTCTTTCCATAGCTGCTCCAATACGCTTTTTTCAATATTGTAGTATCCCTTAAAAACGTTCTTCATTTATCTCTCTTTAATCTTTGTTTCGTATATTTAGTTATGAAAACGAGCATTCTTCGGTGTACGCCTAACGCCGCATTCAGCGGCTTGTCCGCTGCAATGCTTTGTTAGATTTTGACTGGTGAAATATGCCTAAAACCAAAGTACATTACTCCCGAAAAAAGCAAAAGAACTGGAACTGCCAGCCAGACATACCATTGTGTGTTTCCGGTTAGCAAGTTCCAAATAGCAAACATTGCACCTGAAAAATACAAGAGGCTTCCTGCATACTTGTAGAACATTGGGCTTGACATCAACTTTTCGAATGGGCCCATGGATGGAATATATTGGAATATTACTGCAGGTGGCTTTGCGTCAGACACTTTACTAATAGCTTTAACCCCTTTAATTTTTCCAGAAACAAAAAATTTATCTGAGGATTCACCATTGTGAATAATTTGAATAACGAAGTGCTCTTCATGGTCTAAGTAATCAAAATTTATTGGGTAATATATTTCTTGATCTTCAGTTGCCAAGTTCCCAAGTTCAACAGAATTTAGTTCCGCATCATCGCTTATGATTTGGATATCTAGAATATCAGCGCCTTCAGGGCAGACAATTCGCAACGGGTCCCTATCTACCAAGTCGCTTCTATCAATGGTATCTCTACCATCATTCCAAAACACTATTTTGGTAATCGTGATTCGCTCCTGTACGGCACCCTTATAATGGACCTCTAACCCATCTAAAGACTTATGCAGGCCTTCAATGATCGTATTGCTAGAACAATCAAAGCAAGGTACTTTGTTCTTTTGTGAGCGTATATAAAAGACAACTGCTAGTACGACCCCTAGTACAGCTAGAACTAGACTTCCAATACTAACTAACGGGTTACTGGCAAGTGATTCAATATCCAAGTTTCTTCCTTACGATTGAAATCTAACAGCTTACTCGTCCCCAAACCGTCATGCTAATCCACACAACTTTCGGAAACCTGTCCTTGTATTTATAACTACGATACCCCACAACCAACAGAAAAATAAAGAAAAACCGCAATACCTTTTATCACTCATATATCAAATACAACGATTCTGCATGCAAATGCTTTCAATGTATTCCACCCCACCCAAAAACAAAAAAGCCAGCATAAGCTG
>CAXRAW010000078.1:0-13934 GCA_964228785.1 Flavobacteriaceae bacterium | reverse complement strand
ATGCGACTTTGATAGAGAAGATCGCTGATAGAAGGTTGATGTTATAGTTTACATCAAAAAAACAATCTGGGCATTGTTGAAATAGGATAACTTTTTTAACGGACTTAGGTCCTAAAAGTTGTCTCCAGTTCAACAAGCCATAATCGTCATCATGGCTAGTTTTAAAATAAAGAAGATAAAAAAATACTGATGAACGGTAAATTAGAAACCAGAGGAAAGAAATTATTGAACTTTTTCTAGGATTACAACATAGAAGCGATAGCAGCGGCATCCTTTTTTGTCCTCTTCAAGGCAAAAAAGATATAGCGGATAGCGCGACCTGAAAGGGAACGCCCTTAAGTAATAGAGCATAAAATCAACATATAAATATGTTATAATTACAATTCTTGATTTATAAGAAATTCGTAATTTTAACTATCTAAAAGGCATTTTTTTTAATGGATTCTCATTTTGAATTGAACGAAGTCACTCAAAAGCTACCCAAACACCTCCTTAAGTTTATTGTAAAGCAGCCTTATAAGGCTTATACCGCTCAAAACCAAGCGGTCTGGAGATATGTAATGCGAATGAATGTGGATTACTTGGGTAAGATAGCTCATGAGTCATATGTTGAAGGTTTGAGAAAAACAGGAATTTCTATTGAATGTATCCCTCACATGGAGGGGATGAATCGGATCCTCAAAGAAATTGGTTGGGCGGCAGTATCGGTAGATGGTTTTATTCCTCCTAATGCTTTTATGGAATTTCAAGCTTATAATGTGTTGGTAATTGCTTCCGACATGAGAGCAATCGATCACATCCAATACACCCCTGCGCCAGATATTATTCATGAGGCTGCGGGTCATGCTCCAATTATTTCCAATCCAGAGTATTCTGAGTATTTGAGGCGCTTTGGGGAGATTGGGAGTAAAGCCATCTCCTCGTCAAAGGATGCCGAAATGTATGAAGCCATTAGATTACTTTCTATTTTGAAAGAAGATCCGAGCTCCTCAAAAGAAGCTATTGAAGAGGCTGAGGGACGAGTGCTTTATTTACAAGAAAATATGGGTGAGCCGTCTGAAATGGCTCAGATTAGGAATTTACACTGGTGGACTGTTGAGTACGGTCTTATTGGCACTATCGAACATCCAAAAATATATGGTGCTGGATTACTCTCCTCTATTGGAGAGAGCAAATGGTGTATGACGTCCAATGTAAAAAAGATACCGTATTCGATTGACGCTGCTCATCAGAGTTTTGATATCACTAAACCTCAACCAAAGCTGTATGTTACTCCAGATTTTGCGTGTTTGAGTCTGGTACTTGATGAATTTGCCAATACCATGGCTCTGAGAAAAGGGGGGCTTGAAGGTGTGAAAAAACTGATCGATTCCAAAAACCTGGGAACGGTAGAGCTGACAACGGGAATTCAAATATCGGGGGTGTTTACCAATGTCATTGAAGACAGTAATGGGAATGTTGCATATTTTCAAACCAAAGGTCCTACAGCACTATCAAATAGAGATAAAGAGCTTATTGGGCACGGAAGTTCCTACCATAGGGATGGCTTTGGGAGTCCGGTAGGGCGATTGAGAGGAATTAATTTACCTATTGAAGATATGAGTCCACGCGATTTAAAAGCCTATGGAATTTATGAAGGAGAGACCATGCAACTAGAATTTGAAAGCGGTGTGATTGTTCGAGGTAAAGCCATTACTGGAACCCGAGATCTGAGAGGGAAAATCTTATCAATTACTTTGGCTGAGTGTCACGTTACTTATCAGGATCAAGTGCTATTTAGGCCAGAGTGGGGGATCTATGATATGGCGATAGGAAAGGATGTCATCTCTGCTTATGCTGGTCCAGCTGATGTTAACTCTTTTGACGATTTAGGAAAAGTATCGGATACGAAAACACACAAGATCAAATATTCTGACACAGAGAAATCACTGTATGCCTTGTATGAGGAAGTTAGAAGTTTTAGGACGCTTCATACTATTACCACGGCAGACATTGATCGAATTTTTAATCACTTAAAATCAGAGTTTCCTCTAGATTGGTTACTTCCATTAGAACTCTATGAATTGGCTGTTGAAAAAACATTGGATATTCAGAAAGATATTTTTTTATATTTAACGACCATAAAAAGGGAAAGAGATATTGAGAAATTAGTAACCAGTGGATTGGAAATTATTCATAAGAGCAAAATAAACTAAAGTGTATGGGGGTATTTGGTATTTTTAGTCAAAAAGAAACAGTAGAGAATATTAAAAAATACATCAAAAATGGTGCAGTTGTGTTGGATGTGAGAACAGACGCGGAATGGGGAGAAGGCCATTCAGATGGTGCGAAACACATTGTACTAAATGCGATTCCCGATCACATTGAAGAAGTCAAATCTTGGAATCAACCTGTAATTACCGTGTGCAAGAGTGGAGGAAGAAGTGAAAGTGCTGCTAACTTTTTAAAACAACAGGGAATAGATGTTATTAATGGAGGTCCTTGGCAGAATGTAGACCAACTGATGGTTTAATTGTAGTCACTGAATCCCTTTTTTCTGAGAGTTTTTAATCTTTTGTGAACTCTGTAGGAGTGTTTGAATTCTCTGTAGATCGCAAATATCGCTCCAATAATGGCTCCAGTGAATGTTCCCATAATTCCTGGATTAAAATCATGTACAGTAAGCCAATACTTTATATAAAAGACCAGCATCCCGATAAGGATGCACATCACAAAAACTTGAAGTTTTGACTTGGACAGATGGGCATATATGGAACATAATAAACCAGTAGTTGTGGAGGTTGTTGTAATCTTTGTCAAAAATAGTTCTCCAATGGATGTCTCTGGGGGCACAAAAATAGAAGTTATAAAGACTCCGATGATAGTTCCTGAAATTACCCCAACAATAAATTTTTGAATCATTTCCTCAGCTCGACGGGTTTGAAGTGTTAGATGTGAATGATATTCTATTCTGTAGGGCTGATGACAATTACACGGAAATTCACCTAGCAAATTCCAAAAAATTGGTAAGTAAAACTCTAAAATATTTTGAAACTGTACTTTCGGGTGATGCGTTTGTTAGAATCCACAAGTCTTACCTAGTTAACATCAATGCAATTATCAGGTATAAGAAAGGTAAAGGTGGTAGTGTGGTGCTTTCTAATGGGAAAGAAATTTTAGTTTCTTCATCCAAAAAGGGGGGCTTTGCTTTCTTATTTTAAATGATCATAAAGCAGCATTTCTCAGGGACACTAATAAGAAGGAGCCAATGATGATGTAAACAACTCTTGTGGCAAGCCTAGACTCATTTGAGGGGATGTAATCACAGTTTGACGGTTAATGAATCTCAACTGTCCATAGCACGGTTTTTTTCTCCTTGCTAATGCGTAAATATTACCATTTTTTTCATCAGCAATAATGATGATTTCACCAAAGTCTAAGCTAATTTTTCCAACGTTGATTTGTGCAGTTAAAGAGGAGGATGTGATGACTAGGAGCAGCAGTAACTTTTTCATAAAAATTTTTTTAAGCCTAGAGCAAAAGTATAAAAAGTAAAAAAAACTTGAAGTTGGGCGTACGATTTTCTTGTGAATGTCTATGCAGTAGCTTAAAACTGATATTCACCCAATGACTTCTCAAAATGTTCTGGATTGGCTGCCAAATGATAGCGGGGGTCATCAACTGACTCTTCTATGAACTGATGAAATTTTGGACTTGCCTTATACATGATTTTTTTGCAATCAGAACTCAAATGCTTTAATCTAATTTTCTTACCTGCTTTTTCGTATTTTTCTACTAGGTTAAAAATGGCTTCTAAAGCTGAGTGATCTGAAACTCTTGATTCTACAAAGTCGATTTCTACTTTATCTGGATCGTTTTTAATATCGAACTTTTCGTTAAAAGCTGTAATACTCCCAAAGAACAGAGGGCCCCAAATTTCATAGACTTTGGTTCCGTCCGCTTTCATGCGTTTTCTGGCGCGGATTCGCTTTGCATTTTCCCAAGAAAACACCAATGCGCTTAAGATAACACCTGTAATTACAGCAATGGCTAGGTCAAATACTACTGTTAATCCTGACACCAATACCAAGACAATTAAATCGGCAACAGGAATTTTATTTATGATCCTAAAACTCGACCATGCAAAAGTTCCAATGACCACCATAAACATTACACCAACAAGAGCTGCAATTGGAACTTGTTCGATATAAGAAGAAGCAAATAGGATAAACATGAGTAAAGATACAGCAGCAATAATTCCTGATAATCGTCCACGTCCACCACCTTTAATATTGATGATTGACTGTCCAATCATGGCACAACCACCCATCCCTCCAAACAATCCCGTGATGATATTGGCACCTCCTTGGGCCATGCACTCACGATTGGAGTTTCCTCGAGTGTCTGTGAGTTCATCAATCAGATTTAAAGTCATCAGCGATTCAATTAATCCAATGGCCGCTAAAATACTAGCGTAGGGAAGTATGAACCAAAAGGTTTCCATATTCAACGGAATTTTTGTAAAAGTCTCTAGGACTGGAACGGGGAAGCCTCCTTTTAAACCTTCACCGCCACCATCTTGAATAAAAGAACCAACGGTAGCAACTTCTAAATTAAAAGAAATTACAATTGCAGAAACAACCAAAATAGCAATTAAAGCCTCTGGTAATTTCTTAGTGACTTTCATCTTTGGAAGTCCCCACATAATAAGCATGGTGAGTCCAACTAAACCAATCATTAACCATAAATTTTTGCCCTCCAACCAAACTTTCTCACCGTTTACGTTGCTTTTGAACATTCCTAGTTGAGATAGGAAGATGACTATGGCGAGTCCATTTACAAATCCCCTCATTACTGGGTGTGGTATTAACCGCACAAATTTCCCTAGTTTGAAAACCCCTGCTAATATCTGAAGGATTCCCATGAAGATAACGGTTAGGAAGAGGTAATACAGCCCTAGGTTTTCACTTTCTAGTCCTGTCGCATTTCCTTTGGAAACCAAATGAACCATGACTACGGCTAAAGCACCAGTAGCACCTGAAATCATACCTGGACGACCTCCAAAAACTGATGTGATTAGCCCAATTATAAAAGCAGCATATAAGCCTACCAGAGGATCTACCCCAGTAACAAAGGCAAAAGCAACGGCTTCTGGTACCAGTGCCAGAGCAACGGTAACTCCAGATAATAGGTCGTTGCGAACATTTTGGGTGCTTTTTCGTACAAATGCATTCATCTTGGGTGCTTTTTTAGAAGCGGCAAAGATAGAAGAATAATTAAGAAGGATTTATACCATCAAAAATGACATGACCTAAAAGAGTTTGCTAGGGTCTAGTCTTAGAGTTTCTCTTTTGAATATTTATGGATTTACCATTAGATATTTGATTTTATCCAGTTACCTTTCTACAATTAGTAATGATGTGGTAAAAATGAATTATCCTATAAATCGATTCTCTTAAAAAGGTGTTCTACAGTTGCGTAAGGGATAGTAGCGGCATCCTTTTTTGCTTTCAAAGTGCAAAAAAGATATAGCGGATAGCCCGACCCGCAGGGAACGCCCATAGATAGTAAATTGAGAGTTTTTTTTGATCTATTTTTCATTGTAAAAACTCTCCAAAACGAGGTGAATGTTTGCGTAGGTATTTTTGAGGGCTTTTTCTGTCTCAAGCTTGTTTTTAAAAGCTACACAAGTAATGCCTTCTTCTACTTGAGGAGTGAGCTTTTCACCAGAAGATGTTTGCATGGCAAACCAGTGTGTTGGCTTTAGTATATTTTGATGGTCTGATGTAAAGATATGGTAAGTAGTGACTAATTTTCTTGTTAGCGAAATCTCATGGATACCACATTCTTCTTTTACTTCTCGAACGGCAGCTAACCTGATGGGTTCATTTTTTTCGATCTTTCCTTTGGGTAAATCCCAGCGGTTATTGCGATAAATAAAGAGAAATTCATTTTTCTCATTGGTTACAAGACCTCCAGCAGCTTTTACTATTTTAAAGCTTTTTTGAAAATCATTCCATGATTTTTCAAGGTCTTTACAAAACAGCACAATACTGCCAACAGTATTTTCTTTTGATCTGTAAAGAATCTCTTCTATTAGAAAGTTTTCATACTCGTATTGGGGGTAATTTTCTGCGTTGTGTTTAGAATCTGTTAGAATAATCTGTTTGTCATTGACAAAAACTTTATACATTTGCGCACATGATTTTAGACAAAAGTACAGCAAAAAAAACAGCTGAGTTATTACTCCAGATTAAAGCTATAAAGTTGAGTCCTTCTGACCCCTACAGCTGGGCATCGGGATGGAAATCTCCCATTTACTGCGACAACAGGATCGCTTTGTCGTTTCCCTCAGTTCGTATTTTTTTAAAGGAAGAAATTGCCAAGATTGCAGAGAAAGAATATGGAAAGCCAGACGCTATCGCGGGAGTGGCAACAGGTGCTATTGCCATTGGGGTTTTGGTAGCTCAAGAGTTGGGAGTCCCCTTTGTATATGTAAGGCCAGAACCGAAAAAGCATGGTAGAAAGAATCAAATAGAAGGACATCTAGAAAGTGGTCAGAATGTGGTGGTGATTGAGGATTTGATAAGTACTGGTAGAAGTAGCCTAAATGCTGTTGAAGCCTTAAAAACATCTGGAGCTGTTGTGAAAGGAATGGTAGCAATTTTCTCTTATGAATTTGATATTGCTACTACAAATTTTGAACAAGCTCACATACGCTTAACCACATTGAGTAATTACTCTCATCTTTTAGAGCAAGCTACAGATAGTAGTTATATTAATGAAAGCGAGCTTATTGCACTAGAGAAATGGAGGAGAGATCCAGAAAATTGGAATACATAAGATTATGAATATCAACGGAGATAAAGTGAGGGTTCACAAGTCGGACAGAGAAATATTTGAATTTCTTACCTCATTGGAAAACTTTGAGCAATTAATGCCTGAAAGTATCCAAAAGTTTCTAGTAGAAGGAGAATCGTTTCTCTTTGCTTTGAAAGGTATGCCCGAAATTAGACTAGTACTAAAAGAACAAGTAGCATGTTCTAGGGTGGTGTTGACAGCTGCTAGCAGTAAATTATCGTTTAGCTTGATAGCAGACATCGAGGCTATTTCTGATGCCTATAGCGATGTTCAACTGAAGTTTGAGGGAGCATTCAACCCTATGATCACTATGATGGTTAAAAAACCGCTGACTAGCTTTATGAATACGCTCACTGATAACCTTGCTAAACTTTAGCCAACGATATTTCCTTGACATCAAATTCAACGATAGAATCATCCTCTAATTGCACCAGAAGGTGACCCAATTTGGTAACCCCTTGGATCATTCCCATGAAAAGGCGTTGTGATATTTCATTTTTAAAGGTGGTAGGGATGCTTTTTTTGTACAAATGAAGTAGATATCCTTGATAAATTGCATCAAATTTCTTATTTTCTATATCACGGATCTTGGATTGTATTTTTTTGATCAATGCAATCATGATAGGTTCTAAGTCTAGCTCTTTATCCAAAATATTTTTTAAAGAATTTGCATGTGGAATGTGTGTTGGAAAATTTTCTTGATTCACATTTAAGCCAATGCCAATTATCGTACTCTTAATTTTTTGCTTTGAGTAAGTGGTCTCTATTAGTATTCCACAAAGCTTATAATATCCTGACATAATGTCGTTAGGCCATTTAATGGCTAAGTTGGGAACCTTTAAGTCATTTAATACCTCAAATAAAGCGAGAGCGGTGGCAAAATTTAAATAAGATTGATGTTGAATTAAAAGTGATTTTAGTGTGGTAAAAATACTGAAGGTCAGATTTTTATTAGGCTCTGATATCCAGGAATGCTGCATCTGCCCTCTGCCGTTGGTTTGATCATTTGCAACTACAGAAGTGTAGTCTTCAAGTGATGAGCTTTGCGCCAGTTCTTTCAAAAAAGAATTGGTAGAATCAATGGTATTAAGTTTGATTATTTTCACTTGTTAAAATTACGACTAGCTGTTTGGTATTTCATCATTTCCTCTTATTGGATTATCGATATTTACTCGATCAATTCCTCTGTGAGAGTTTCATGTGCTAAATAATGCATAAAGTGGTTTAATATTGCACCAATTATTATAGTAAAAAGTAATAACTTTGCGTCACGCAAATTAAAAAAATTTAATGACGAAAAAACCAGTTAAAGCAGATGATTTAATTTCACTGATATTAAAAGGAATAGATGATGTGAAAGGAGAAAATATCCAATTGTTAGATTTAAGAGAAATAGACAATACTGTTTGTGACTACTTTGTCATTTGCTCTGGAAATTCAAATACACAAGTCAATGCGATATCAGGTTCTGTTCAAAAAGTGGTAAGCAAAGAATTGAAAGATAAGCCTTGGCACGTAGAAGGTCAGAACAACTCAGAATGGATTTTGATGGATTACGTGAATGTTGTGGTACATGTTTTTCAAAAGCATGTGAGAGAGTTTTATGATATAGAGAGTCTATGGGGCGATGCAATTATTACTCAAATAAGTCCCATTTAATTTAATTCCGATCGAAAGATAATGAGCGATAAAAATAAAAAATCAAAAAAAAATCCATCCAAGTTTAAGTTTAACATGTACTGGGTTTATGGAGCCATTTTTTTAGTCTTTGTAGCCATAAGTTTATTGGACAATACAGCGCTAACGACGAAAAAAATTACTACGAATAAGTTTTATAAAGTTCTTAAATCAAATGATATTGAGAAAATATTAATCATTAATAAGAACGTTGCTGAGATTTACATCAAAAAAGAAGCTCTAAATGGTGAAGACTACAAGAAACAAGTGAATTCACCTTTTTTCAACAAGCAATCTCCATTGTTTGAATACAATTTTGGAGATCTACAGAATTTTGAAAACAAACTAGCTGATTACAAAGCCAAAAATAACTTGGATTTTGATACAGATTCCGACAATAGAGGAAGTTTACTCGACTCTATTGGTTATTTCCTCCCTTTTATCATCCTCATAGCCATTTGGATTTTCTTTATGCGAAGAATGTCTGGTGCTGGCGGTGGTGGAGGTGCTGGTGGACAGATTTTTAATATTGGAAAATCAAAAGCTAAACTCTTTGACAACGATACTAAGGTGAAAACTAGTTTTGTTGATGTCGCTGGGTTGGAAGGAGCCAAAGAAGAAGTACAGGAAATTGTAGATTTTTTAAAAAGCCCTGAAAAGTACACTTCTTTAGGAGGGAAAATTCCAAAAGGAGCACTATTGGTAGGGCCTCCTGGAACTGGTAAAACCCTATTGGCAAAAGCAGTAGCAGGAGAAGCTGGAGTTCCTTTTTTTTCCTTATCAGGTTCTGATTTTGTAGAAATGTTTGTTGGAGTTGGAGCCTCTAGAGTACGTGATTTATTTAAACAAGCTCAACAAAAATCACCCTCGATTATTTTTATTGATGAGATAGACGCCATCGGTCGAGCTCGAGGGAAAAATAGTATGACAGGTGGTAATGACGAGCGAGAAAATACATTAAACCAGTTGCTAACAGAGATGGATGGGTTTGGTACGGATACAAATGTTATTGTTTTGGCAGCAACAAACCGTGCCGATGTTTTGGACAAAGCCCTGATGAGAGCTGGACGTTTTGACAGACAAATTTATGTAGATCTTCCAGATCTTAACGAGCGAAAAGCAATCTTTGAAGTACACATCAAACCATTAAAACTTGCCGAAGATGTAAATTTAGAATTTCTGGCACAGCAAACACCCGGTTTTTCAGGAGCAGACATTGCCAATATGTGTAATGAAGCAGCCCTTATAGCTGCAAGGAATGATAAGAAATCTATTCACCATCAAGATTTTTTAGATGCTGTTGATAGAATCGTAGGAGGATTAGAAAAAAAGAATAAGGTCATTACTCCCAAAGAAAAAGAGACCATTGCTTTTCACGAAGCAGGGCACGCAACTGTAAGCTGGATGTTAGAACACGCAGCACCACTAGTTAAAGTCACCATAGTTCCTAGAGGGCAAAGTCTAGGAGCAGCATGGTATTTACCAGCAGAAAGAATGATTGTTCAAACAGAACAAATGCTAGATGAAATGTGCGCCACGCTAGGAGGAAGAGCTGCAGAAAAAATTATCTTTGATAAAATATCCACAGGAGCTCTGAGCGACCTAGAAAAGGTAACTAAGCAAGCAAGAGCCATGGTCACAGTTTATGGATTGAACGATAAAGTAGGAAATATTACCTACTACGATTCGTCGGGTCAAGACACCTTTATCAAACCCTACAGCGAGGAAACAGCAAAAACCATTGATCAGGAAATTTCCAAAATGATCGAGGAACAGTACAATCGGGCAATTACAATTCTTAAGAAGCACAAACAGAGATTAAATACATTAGCGAATCTATTATTGGAAAAGGAAGTTATTTTTAAAGATGATCTTTTAAAGATTTTTGGAGAACGTCCGTTTGTTAAAAAAGAAGAAGAATCTATCAACAAAGAAGTAACAGAAGAAAATAGTTGATTTTTTAAATGAATTTCTTTAAAAAATTATTTAACAAATCATCGTTCAAAGATGAAGCAATAACAGAACAAAAAGTTCGGCTGTCATTAGACGATGCATTTGTTCATCACTTTATAGAAAAAGGAGGTAAATTCCTTTATTGCACTGCTGAAAGTGATGTCACTAACAATTTACAGCAGATACTAAAAGAGACCTCTTGGGATATAATTACATGTCTAGATAAACAGTTAGAGAAATTACTAAAAAAGGAAGGAATTAAAACCAAAACAGCATTTGATATCCATATCCCGTTTTTTACCACTTGCGAACATTTAATTTCTGATAATGGAGATATCCTATTTTCCTCCAATCAATTAAGTACCCATAAAATTGCTACACTAACTGATAATTTTATTGTGTTTGCAAAAACAAGTCAGATTGTAAAAGATACAGGACAAGGGTTAACAGGCATCAAATCCAATTGTAAAAATCATATTCCGACCAACATTAGCGCCATAAAAAATTATACATTGAAAAAGGATGATGATAATTTTTTAAACTATGGTAACAATAACGCTAAAAACTTATTTTTACTGCTGCTAGAGGATTTGTAGTATGAGTGGTTTTTTGCAGCGATGTTTTTCTGGACTTATTTATATCATTCTATTTATAGGATCAGTCCTCTATTCAAGGGAATCGTATGTGACCCTAACAGCAGTCTTTGGGCTAATTTGTATCCGAGAGTTTGCAAAATTGATCAATTCAAAAGCCTACATAGCGTACTCAGTGTTTATTGCTCTCATCGTGTATTTTGCTGTTTATGATGAAAGTATTACGGGAGTATTTGTTCTCTTGGCAATTGCCTTCTCAGGTTCTATACAAGCTTTAATCTACTTATTTTCAAAGGATATAAAAGTACCAAAGCACAGTTTTCTAAAAGAAGACTTAATTGTTCGTTATCTCGCGTTATCTTTTGGCTTTTTAATCTTCTTACCCTTTTCTAGAGGAACGTATGAGCCTTTTGTGATCATCTATCTCCTAGTAATGATCTGGACTAGCGATAGCTTTGCTTATCTTATCGGAAAGAATCTTGGTAAAAGGAGATTATTTAAGAGTGTATCGCCCAAAAAGACGATCGAAGGATTCATTGGAGGCATTGTTTTTACGATGACTGCCGCAGTAGTTATATCGTATTACTCTGATCTATTGTCAAGACTTCATTGGATTATCTTGTCTATCATAGTATCGGTCATGGGAACACTGGGCGATTTAATTGAATCTAAGTTTAAACGAGAAGCAAACATTAAAGATAGTGGTAACATCATGCCAGGTCACGGCGGAATGTTAGATCGTTTAGATAGCTTGATCTTTATAGCTCCATTCGTATATTTGTATCTTTATTTTTTAAATTGAAAAAAATGCTTCGTTTTCACAGAGAAGGCTATAAAATTATCGCAATTACCTTTGCCACTGTTATCGCTGGAGTTTTACTATCAGACCAATTCGTAGAGCTATTTTGGCTACAAAAAATCATTCAAATTGGATGTTTGGCACTCCTAATTCTCATTCTGCAGTTCTTTAGAAACCCCAGAAGAAAAACAGAAATTAATACAAATCATATTGTTGCTCCCGTAGATGGTAAAGTTGTTGTCATAGAAGAAGTAGAAGAACCCGAGTATTTCCAAGATCGACGCATCCAAGTTTCTATTTTCATGTCGCCTATTAACGTTCATGTAACTCGCTATGCATTAAGTGGTATTGTGAAATACAGTAAATACCATCCAGGTAAATATTTAGTAGCTTGGCACCCCAAGGCTTCAACCGAAAACGAAAGAACAACCATCGTAGTAGAGAATAAAACCTTTGGTGGCATTTTATACCGTCAGATTGCAGGTGCTTTAGCCAAACGAATTGTAAATTATGCAGTAGAGGGAGAGGAAGTTGTCCAAGGCAAAGATGCAGGTTTTATCAAGTTTGGAAGTAGGGCTGATGTGTATCTTCCCCTAGGGACCAGTATCAATGTAAAAATTGGGGACAAGGTAAAAGGAGGTACTCAAGTCATTGCTCAGAAGTAAATGACTAAAGACCTAAACAGGGAATTTCAAGAAGTGTTTCAGCAGCTTTCAATATCAGAAGAAAGTGTTGCCCCCGGTATTATGCTCAAATTGTATGCCTATTACAAACAGACCCTGTTGGGGGATCTATCTGCTGCAAACGGAGAATCTGATGTTAAAAATGCATTTAAATTTAATGCATGGACACAATTAAATGGGATGTCTAAGGAACAAGCTAAGCAAGAATATATTAACTTAGTAAAACGAATTTTAACCAGTAAATAGAATAGAAATTATGAAAAAAATAAGTACCCTAGCACTAGCACTTCTCACAATAATTCAATTAATGTCCTGCGGAACAGACAAGAAATCAGACAAAGAAGTGAAAAAATCTGATGCAAGCTATGTGTTAAACAAAGCAAAAAATAAGATAGCATGGACTGCCTATAAATTTACAGAGAAGACACCAGTCAAAGGACAGTTCAGAAAAATAAATATTATAGGTGGGGGAGAAGGGAATACAATCAAAGAAGCCATAAACAACGCCGAATTTACTATTCCCATCAGCAGCATATTTACACAAAATTCGGAGAGAGATTACAAGATCAAAAAGTTTTTCTTTGGGATCATGCAAGACCCCAAGCTCTTATCGGGAAAACTAATGTTAGAAAATGACTCAATAGGACATGCACATTTAACTATGAACGGAATAACAAACAAACTACCGTTTAAATATACCATTACCGATCAAAGCTTCGCGATGAATACAAAAATGGATGTATTAAATTGGAATGCCCAATCCTCTATTGATTCTCTAAACACGATTTGTAAAGACCTACACAAAGGATTAGACGGAATAAGTAAATTATGGTCAGAGGTTGCCATCAGTGTAAATACCACTTTCTAAAAAGAAATAAAAAACATCTATTTTAAGTACTCTATTGTAGAAGAGGCGTGCTAAACCCTTTTTGTTTTAGGGCGTTTTCCTACGTATCGCGCTATCCGCTATATCTTTTTTGCCTATTCAGGACAAAAAAGGATGCCGTTGCTATCGTATCGCTATCAATGTCATCGAATTATTTTTGACTATTTTGGAAGTATGATTCCCAAAAATACAGAGTTTTCTATCTCCCTTTTCATTAGAAAGCAAAGGAAACCCAAAACAAGTCTATGGACTCATACCAAATCTATAATAAGTTGCTATAAATAATTTTTTTGTATTTTTTATTAGCCACAATTGATTTTATCAAATTGTTTCCCATTTTACAGACCATAATCCCATAGCCGCTGTCTAAGTTCTTGCATATCCTCAAAGGTTTTGTTTTTGTATCGTTTTTTAATGTACTGCCAAATTTGCTCACAAGGATTGAGTTCAGCAGAGTAAGCGGGGATGTTTAACAAATAGATGTTATCAGGAACTTCAATATT
>CAXRAW010000077.1:0-13507 GCA_964228785.1 Flavobacteriaceae bacterium | reverse complement strand
TGTTCCAAAGTTCACTTTTGGTGTTAGTGGTCTTTCATTTACGTTAAGCACTGTTCCTCCAACGATAAAGTCCTCGTTGAATTGATGTTCAATATCAACACCCACAAAGGTTTTTCTTTGCTGATTGAATACTGCGTTATTTTCTGTGGACACTTGAATGGGAATTCCTGAGGATTGCAAGCCAGGGTCTAGAATCTGAACACGTCCCAATTGATAATCTACGACAAAGTCAACACCTTCAACTAACTGTCTTCCCCCTGCGGTAACTGTTACAGAACCTCTGGGAACGTTAAAAGCACCCAATGGGATTCCTCCACTATTCTGTCCTTTAAAATATCCTTTTAGGAAAAACTTATCTTTGTTTTGATTATTGTTTTTTACGTTGATCTTTGTGTCCAGATAAAGTTCGTTAAATACGAAAAGATCAATATCGGCTTGTATATTTAGTTTTGCTTCTAAACCTGTCCCAAAGGGTTCTGGACTTGGAAAGATGACAAATCCATTTTGAGAATCGACCGTAATGCCTTCTACATAATCAAAAAATCCATCAGGTGTTTGGAATTGAGTTTGATCTAGTCGATCTAGGTTCATCACTTGCAAAAGGGGAGTATTTGCAATTGCTGTTGTCTGCGCGTTTTGGAGTGTGTTTGAGGGAATTCCTGTTTGATCGTCTCGATACTGAATTTCAAATCGAAAACCATTTGGCTCCAAGGGGAACGCTCCTAGAGGATAAATATTTTTCATCATTAGATTCCAAGTAGGGAAGGGCTCTATTCCTCCACTTCCATCGGGTCTATTAGTAGTTAAAATTTCACTTCTAAGAAGTTTTACAGCCAAATTATTAGGTGCATTAATTCCATCGTTTGAAAATTCTCCAACTTTAAACGAATTATCTCCTGTGGAAGACCCTACTACTGTGTATTCATAGGCAACTGCCAGAATTTCCCCATCATTTAGTCTCCTATTTAAAGAGATAAATCCCAGTTGAGGGTTTAATGTATATTCGTTGGGTTGTAGCTTTCTAGCGTTTTGAAGAAGGCTGTAGTCTGTGCCCTGCTCCATTGCAAATGTAGTTTGTAATGTTTCATCTACGGTTCCAATATCTCTAATTCCACTAGTGGGTGTTAGTAAACCAGCGATATTATTTGCTTGGTTTGTTGGGAGTTCAACTCCTCCAGCAGATGGAATTCCAGTATTTGGTTGAACGGTGTTCGCTCCATTGTCAACATCTACATAATTATCTTTATTAGGTTCACCGATATCAGCAAAGGCCACTATACTCCTAAAATCATCTACAGATGCGTTTCTATTGGTAATCCACACTTCAACTCGCGTAATGTTCACAGGGCTGCTTACAAGGGGATATTGGCTTAAAGAACGTGCATAATTCTCCCTAAAATATTGTGATAGGAAAAAATGCCTATCGTTATCGTAGTCTGTGGCTCTTAGTTCAAATTCTTGAATAGATGAACCTGCTTCTGCTGTCACCGATGTGGTCTCAGAATTCTGTTGAGAAAATACGGCTGTTACACTCGTTTTTCCAAACTGGAGTTTTGTTTTTATTCCAAACAAACTTTGTGAACCATTGATCAATGAATTTTTGATGGGCATTGTAACGTTTCCTGCTTCTATAGCTTGGATGATATCGTCTTCTGTAGGTGAGTATTCTAGCTTAATGAGGTTTTGAAAATCGAAGGTGGATTGCGTATCATAATTTGCAGTGAAATTCATACGTTTACCAATCTGAGCTTGTATTCCTGCACTAATCTGCTGATCGAAATCAAACGTAAAGCTACTTCTATTCTGTTCTGAGAGCCTTGGGTCGTCTGTTTTCTGATAGATAAATCCCAGTTTTAAG
Source organism: Flavobacteriaceae bacterium (assembly GCA_964228785.1). Lineage (GTDB taxonomy): Bacteria > Bacteroidota > Bacteroidia > Flavobacteriales > Flavobacteriaceae > Polaribacter. The sequence continues at coordinate 11,649 of CAXRAW010000077.1, read as the reverse complement.
TTAATATTACCTGTGGGTGTAATCTTTATTTCATTTCCACCAAATAGGGTTTCAAAAAACTTTGAGTTTACATAATATGTGGGCAATAAGTCTTTTTTGGCTGCAACATTTTTACTATTTCTAGCACTAATTTTACCCTTAAAATATTCTAACATATCTCTTTGCAAGCGATATTTTTTATATTCTTCTGGAGTCATAAAAATAGGAGTCTTGATATAATAATCTCCCACCTTTTCTACGATGATATACTTATTGAGATCTTTGTCATAGATCACCTCATATTTTGAGGGATATGTTAATAGTAAATTTCCTGTTTGACTGTGGTTAAAGTTATACCTTAGTCGTAAGGAATCTTTTTCCTTAGGAAGTGAATCTTTAGCCTGAGTATTTTCTTGCGCTCCAGCAAAATTTATTGCAAGCGCAACCATGAAAAAACAGGTGATATATTTGTAGATGATCCCCAAGGGCTAAAGAATCTTTAGTGCTTTTTTAATTAACAGCTCTACGGTTGTTTGAGGGAATTCTTGTAAAATGTTGCTTACCACTTTGTCTGACTGTTTTCTGCCAAACCCTAAAACTTCCAATGCAGATAACGCTTCTTCCTTATTGGTATTGTTTGCTTGCACAGAAACTTCGTCAATTTCAAAGGTTTTTAGAATTTTATCTTTTAGATCTACAATAACACGCTGTGCCGTTTTTGCACCTATGCCTTTTACTGATTGTATTAATGCTACATTCTCTGAGGCAATGGCATTCTGAATTTCTTCGGAAGACATTGATGATACCATTGTACGCGCAATACTGGGACCTACACCAGATACTGAGATGAGTAGTCTGAATACTTCACGCTCTGTTTTTGTTGCGAATCCATAAAGGGTATGCGCATCCTCACGTATGGAGAGGTGTGTGTACATTTGAACTGCTTCATCGTCTCCAATGGATGAATAGGTCTGAAGAGAGATATGCAATAAATATCCTACTCCAGAACATTCTACAACGACATAAGTTGGGTTTTTTTCAATAAGTTTTCCTCTAATTTGCGTGATCATATATTGAAATCAAGTTTAATTTTTTTCTCTTTGTTGTGCATCTACAACTGCTACAGCTGCCATATTAATCATTTCATCTACGCTTGCTCCCAGTTGTAAAATATGAGCGGGCTTTTTAAAGCCCATAATGATTGGACCAATAGATTCTGCGCCGTGCAATTGTTTTAGAAGTTTATAGGTGATGTTTGCTGAATCTAGGTTGGGAAAAATTAGAACGTTTACTCTCTTACCGTTGAGCTTTGAAAATGGAAACTCCTTGGCTAGCATCTCAGGATTTAGGGCAAAGTCGGCTTGTAATTCTCCATCTATGACCACTTGTGGGAAATGACGATGGATGTAGGAAACGGCATCTTGAATTTTCTTTGAGCTTTCTGAGTTGGACGATCCAAAATTGGAGAACGACAGCATCGCAATATTGGGTTTCATACCAAACATCTTAGCAAGTTTATAAGTCATCTGAGATATTTTGGCAAGGTCTTTTGCAGTTGGATTCATATTGATTGTCGTATCTGCTAAAAAGATAGGGCCGCTTTTGGTTAACATTAAATTAGTTGCTGCGATTTTGGTTGCGCCCACATCTTTTCCAATCAGTTCGATCATAGGTTTTACTACGGTAGGATAGGGTCTAGAGTATCCTGTAACTAAGGCGTCTGCTTCTCCTTCATTAACCATCATAGCAGCGAAATAGTTTCGCTCACGCATTAGCTTCCTAGCCTGTAGCAGAGTAATCCCTTTGCGTTGTCTACTTTTCCAATAGGTTTCTCCATAGCAGTTTCTTCTGTGTTCTTCTTCATCTGTTTTAGGATCAAAAATAGGGATGTTTGCTGTAAAGCCTAGTTCTTTTTTTAATGCTAGTATAACGTCTTTCCTGCCAAGTACTATCGGATGCCCAATACCCGCTTCGTGAACTCTCTGGGCAGCTTTTAAAACATCTAACTGGTCACCTTCGGCGAACACCACTTTTTTAGGGTTTCTTTTTGCCCTGTTGTGTAATAATCTAATTTCTTTACTTCCAGATCCAGAGCGATCCATAAGAGATTCTCGGTAGGCATCCCAATCTTCTATGGGTTGTAATGCTACTCCAGATTTTATGGCGGCTTTGGCTACTGCAGGTGGGATTTCATAGATTAATCTAGGGTCAAATGGTTTGGGGATGATGTACTCTTTACCAAAGGAAAGACTTACCTCATCATAGACGATATTGACTTGCTCTGGTACTGATTGTTTGGCCAAATCTGCCAATGCCAATACCGCAGCCATTTTCATCTCTTCGTTAATTTTGGTAGCTCGTACATCTAGTGCTCCTCTGAATATAAATGGAAACCCTAGCACATTATTCACCTGATTGGGATGATCTGATCTGCCTGTTGCCATAATGACGTCGCTTCTGGTAGCGCAGGCCAAATCGTAGGATATTTCAGGCTCTGGGTTTGCCATAGCAAATACGATTGGATTTTTTGCCATAGATAGCAACATGGTTGCGCTGACGACATTTCCTATTGATAGTCCTATAAAAACATCAGCGTTTTGCATGGCCTCGTCCAGAGAACTCAAATCTCTGCTGGTTGCAAACTCTGCTTTTTGGGAGGTTAAATGATCTCTATCGGTTCGAATGACTCCTTTGCTATCGCACATGACAATATTCTCTTTCTTAGCTCCCATCCTAATGTAGAGCCGTGCACAGGAAATGGCGGCAGCTCCTGCACCGTTGACCACGATTTGTACTTTAGACAACTCTTTTTCTGATAACTCAATTGCATTTTTAAGGGCGGCTGCGGAGATAATTGCAGTTCCGTGTTGATCGTCGTGCATCACTGGGATATCCAGTTCTTTTTTAAGTCGCTTTTCTATTTCGAACGCTTCGGGTGCTTTGATATCCTCTAGATTGATTCCGCCAAAAGTTGGTGAAATTGCTTTAACAGTCTCTACAAATTTATCTACGTCGGTTGCATCAACTTCTATGTCAAATACATCGATATCTGCAAATATTTTAAAAAGCAATCCCTTTCCTTCCATTACTGGCTTGGAGGCTTCTGGCCCTATGTTTCCGAGCCCTAGCACTGCAGTTCCATTGGAAATTACAGCAACTAAGTTGCTTTTAGCAGTGTATTTATACGCATTGTTTTTATCTCTTGCAATTTCTAAGCAAGGCTCCGCTACTCCCGGGGAGTAGGCTAGCGATAAATCGTATTGTGAGGTGTATTTTTTTGTGGGGACAACAGCAATTTTACCTGGCCTGGGTTTTGCATGGTACAGCAATGCCTCTCTTCTCTTCCTCGAATTACTCATGTACAGTCAACTATTTAAGACTTACAAATATAGGCTTTTCAGGATAAGAAGGAGGGTTACGATTCATCTTTTAGAAACTGGATATTTCTTGTAAGTCCACTGAACTTTGTTCGCTTTACTGCTGATTTCTTAAAGACTTTTTTAAATGTTTCTTCGGTGATTTCTTCCCATCCTCTTTTACTCATTTCCAGTAGTTCTTTTTTAGGTTGAAATAATGGTTCTGTATGAGGTTTGGAAAAGCGATTCCACGGGCATACATCTTGACAGATGTCACAGCCAAACATCCAATCCTCGAATGTGTTTTTAAACTCTGCAGGAAGGCTGTCTTTAAGTTCGATGGTGAAGTATGAGATGCATTTACTTCCATCAATTTTAGTATTTGGCAGAATGGCTTCTGTTGGACAGGCATCTATGCAGCGTGTACATTCCCCACAGTGGTCTGTTGTGAAGGGTTGGTCATACTCTAGGTCTAAATCAATAATTAATTCTGCTAAAAAGAAGAATGATCCGTGTTGCTTTTGGATGAGCAGGGTATGCTTTCCATTCCATCCCAAGCCGGCCTTTTCTGCCCAGGTTCTCTCTAACACTGGCGCTGAGTCCACAAAAGCTCTTCCATTGACTTCTCCAATGTCTTCTTGGATAACGTGTAATAATTCTCTGAGTTTTTCTTTGATGACATGATGATAATCTTCTCCATAGGCATATTTAGAGATATGGTAGGAATCTTCTCGTTGTGTAACTTCTGGATAGTAGTTGTAGGAAAGTGAAATTACTGATTTTGCTCCTTCTACTAATAATCGAGGATCTAGTCGTTTATCGAAATAATGTTCCATGTAGTGCATCTTTCCATGGTAATCATTTTTGAGCCAGTTCTCTAATCTAGGGGCTTCTTTTTCTAAAAATGCTGCTTTGGCGATGCCACAATTTTGAAAACCTAGTCGTTTTGCTTGTTTTTTGATGTATTGAGAGTAGTGGCTAGGAGTGTTCAACTTAAAAATTCTACAAGCTAAATGTACATGATTTTTTTTACTTGAAAAGAGGTCAGCATTTGGATGTTTAGGATTGGTTTGACGCTGTTATTGTAGGTGATATTATCTTGTGACAAATTGTAGTTTAACAAAAAATAATTGATCCTCATTTGCTATTAGTTGCCATGTTTTTTTGGTGCTGCGTTAGCGATAAAAGCGGCATCCTTTTTTGCTCTTTAAAAGCAAAAAAGATATAGCGGATAGCGCGACCCGAAGGGAAACGCCCTTAAATAAAAAAGGATGAGTCTATCATAAAACCCTCTCGGAGTATTGGTTAAATACCAAATGGTTGGTATCAACTTAAACGATTGAAAGAGTGGCTTTTTGCAATATTTTTGACAAAATTTAAGGTTTTTTAAGATCTTACACATTACTTTTGATCTTTAAGATTTACAAAATTTTATGAAATTCTCATTCGGGGATTGGCTCGGTAGAAGTCAGCTTCTCAACACACTTAGATGCTCAAAATGCCTATTTGTTAATATAAATTCAACTACGTGAAAAAAATTGTTTTAGTCATTTTACTTTTGTTTTCTCTTGTGGGCTATGCTCAGATTAAAGGGAATGTAAAAGATAGGGCGGGAAATCCTTTATCGTTTGTGAGTGTTTATCTTGAAAATACTTTAACTGGAACTTCTACAAATGACAGTGGAGATTACGCATTGGCTGTTGGGGAATTGGGATCTTATGTGCTTGTTTTTCAATACTTGGGCTATGCAACATTAAAGAAAATGGTTACTGTAAGGTCTTTTCCTTTTGTACTGAATGTCGTTCTTGAAGAAGAGCAAGTTGTCCTTGATGAGGTAGAAATATCGTCTTCTGAAAATCCTGCAAATACGATCATTAGAAACGTGATTGCTGCCAAGGATCGCAACACGGATGCATTTGCGAAATACACTGCAAAATTTTATTCAAGGGGACTGTTCCGTGTAAAGAATGCTCCCGAAAAAATCTTGGGGCAACGCTTGGGAGATCTGGGTGGTGGATTGGATTCTACTCGTAGTGGGATTATTTATTTATCTGAGACCATCTCTGAAATTACTCATCAAAAGCGGCCTAAAAATTTTAAAGAAAAAATTATTGCTTCTAAGGTAAGTGGATCTGACAATGGGATTAGTTTTAACCGTGCGGAAGAAGCTTATTTGAATTTTTACGAGAATTTTGTGGATGTGGCTGGGAGTAAGTTGGTTTCGCCAATTGCTGATGGTGCTTTTAGCAGCTACCGTTTTGGGTTGGAGGGAACGTTCTACGATAAAAACGGAAGGTTGATTCATAAAATTGCCGTGAGTCCAAAGCGAGAAGGGGATCGAATTTTTAAAGGCTTTATCTACATTGTTGAGGATGAGTGGGCTATATATGGTGTGGATTTAACGACTTCTGGAAAGCAAATAGGAATTACCATAGTGGGAGATCTGAGGTTTAAGCAGGATTATAACTTTTCGGATTCTAATGCATCTTGGGTATTGATCTCCCAAACGATCGACTTTGAATTTGGCTTTTTTGGTTTTAATGTAGATGGTCGTTTTTCATCGGCGTATTCCGAGTATGATTTTGATCCTGATTTTAAGAAGGGCACATTCTCTCGTCAAATTTTGTCTTTTGCTGATGGTGCTACTGAAAAAGACAGTGTGTATTGGAATGGTTTGAGACCAGTGCCTTTAACTTCTGAGGAGGTAAAGGATTATCAGTTAAAAGATAGCATTAGAGTTATTAGGAAATCTAAAAAGTATTTGGATTCTACTGATGAAAAACGCAATAAATTGAGTTGGTTATCTCCTGTAACGGGTTATACCTATAGAAATTCCTACAAAAAATGGTCTTTGAGTTTTAATTCTCCGTTGGAAAATATTTCTTATAATACTGTTCAAGGATGGAATGCAACCGCAGGGTTGAGTTATTTTAAAAGGTTGAACGATCAAGGGAAATGGTGGAGTACAGGTGTAACGATGAACTACGGATTGTCTGACAAGGAACTTCGTCCTGTTTTTTATTTCAATAAAAAATGGAATAATCAAGATCGTCCGAGATTGTATATTGCTGCTGGGACTAGCACAAGACAATTCAACGGAAGGAATCCTATTACTCGCTTTAACAACACTTTTTATTCCCTTTTGAGGGAACAGAATTTTTTAAAAATATACGACAAGACATTTGCTAGGATCACTTATTCACAAGAAGTCCGTAATGGGGTTAATATGAGTTTTTCTCTGGAACGTGCGACTCGAAGACCATTATTTAATACGACTAATTATGTGATGTTTGGATCAGATAACCGCTCTTTTACTTCAAATAATCCTCTTGATCCTACAGATAATTTTTCGGCTCCGTTTGACACTCACCGTATTTGGATATTTAACCTGAGGGCAAATATTGTTTTTGGACAGCGCTATTTGAGTTATCCAAACTCAAAAGTGAATGTTGGAAACCGAAAGTTTCCGAGCTTGTATATGGGCTATCGCAAAACATTTGGGGCATCGAATTCGGAATATCATTCGGATCTGCTTTTCGCACGCCTCAATCAATTTGTTACGACTGATAATACTGGGAATTTCAAATACAATATAAGTGCGGGTACTTTTTTACAGCAAAAAGATATTCCATTTATGGATTATTTACACGTAAGTGGAAATCAGTTACGTTTTCTACCAAACTCATTGGATAGCTTTAATCTTTTGGATTATTATTCGATGAGTACGAATAACAAGTATGCCGAAGCACATTTTGAACATAACTTCAAGGGATTCATATTGTCTAAAATTCCATTGATTAATACATTGAATTATCACCTAGTATTGGGAGTTAAGGGTTTGTTTACAAGTGAAAACAGTCCATATTCCGAAACTGCTATTGGATTGGATCATATTGGATTTGGAAAGTGGCGTTTTTTTCGTATTGATTATGTTCGTTCTAACTTTAATGGGATTAAAAATGATGGTTTCCTCTTTAAGATTAGCTTGTTTAACTAAGAAGAGGTATTTTTAGAGCTGTGAAACCCTCCTAGTGAGGTATTAGTCAAATAAAGGTCAATACTTTAACAATAGGAAATGATGATGTGCTGTATGATTCGTGTAAATTGAAATAAGTGAAAATTAAAGTTTTATTTTTTGGGATTTCTACGGATGTGGTAGGGACTAACGCATTGGATTTCTTAATGAGTGGCAATCCTACAGTAGCTGATTTTAAGGAAGTATTGGTGGAGAAGTACCCTAGTCTAACGGAACTTCAATCGTATGCCATTGCTGTCAATGAACGTTATGCTAACGATGAGATGATTCTAAAAGATCAGGATGTTGTTGCAGTTATTCCACCGGTAAGTAGAGGTTAAATCCTTGGTTTTTTTGTTCTATTGTTGTGACAAATGTGGAGGGTATTGTCTTTAATATGTATTATGTTCGTCGAATATAATTAATACGCTCTAGACTACTTTTAACTGCTTCTTTGAACTTTAAATAAGAGTGTAAATTTTCTAATTTGGTTAAATTACATTTTTGACCAATTGGCAGATATAATTCTGATATATCAGGTTTAGATCTTCGACTAGGTTTATCTTCAAATGCGATTCTGATAGCTTCTGTGATTTTTCCTTTAGGATCAGTTATTCTTTCAGGGTTCTGGGTTATACCTAGATCACGATAAGATTTATTTGTACCTATTTCACTTTTGAAGCATTCACTATCTGCTAACATCCATGATTCAATCATTCTGATAGGTACAATTGGAACAACGGTCTTACAAATGTCTCCTTCTTTAGAGTTAATATTTTCTATTGCAGGATTGATTTTACTTTTAAAAGCATCACTATCAGAATTAGAGTTAGAGTCAGTATGAAGGCAAAAAATCAATATTCCAAAACTTTTCGTTCCCTCTAGTGCAGAATCATAAGCATATTCGATAAATGCTTTATTCGGGACTTTAATGGTTTGAACATCAAGAATTTCAATATTTGTTGTGTATTGAAACACTACATTTTCAAAAGTTCTCTTGATTATCGACAAAAGAAACCTTTAATCTGTCTTTCCTTCACAAGCTAGGCCTATAATGAGTTGTTTTATCATGTAGGCATATTATTTTGTTCGAGATCAGTAGTTTCCAAATATCTTTTAACAGTTGTTACTGTTAATCTTAAATCTGATTCACTTAAGTCTAAATTTGGAAATTTTATTTTCAATTGCTCTGGGGATGTGTCTTTTACTACTGGAATTATTTTGGTAGTATTTATCTTAACATTTTTCGTATTATGCCGGGTGATTAGAGTTGAAAGCTGGGAAAACCAAATACTGACCCTTTCATCATTTTTCCATTTTATGATTTCTCTTACTAACACAGGTGAATGTGTATTCACTAAAATTTGTCGAAGTGGATTGCATTTATCTACAAAGTCTACGCTTAAATCATTGAGGAGTTTTGTTAAAAATTGGATTCGAAAAGGATGAATGCCATTTTCTGGTTCTTCATAACATAATAAGTTTTTGTGAGTATCATCAAACAAAAATATGCATAAAGTCAAAAGTCTAAGAGTTCCCTCTGACAGAACACGAGATGAGAATATCTTCCCATCATTACTCTTTACCCTTATTTATTACATATTGGTTGTTTGCTATATCGTCTAGTACATCAACCTCAGTCAGATTAGGTAGTAAGTTGTTTAATTTTCTTGAAATCTCTTTAAGCACATAACCGTCTTTAGATTTTAATCTAAAAAGGGCTGCTGCGATATTTTCACCAGAATGTGTAATTCTGTCTGACATCCCAATTTGCTTTTTTGTTGGTTCTCTAAGGTCATTAGGATTCAATTGTAAAAAATTCCAATTTTTCATTTCTTCTCTAGCGGCAAAAGCATGTGGGAAGTTCACATCGTCAATGCCACTTAGTACTGTTCTAGATATAATATTTGCATTTGTCTCCTTTCCACCTCGTTTACCATCTTGAGGTAGTTTAATTGTAGGAATATCATTTCTTTGTTCTGTGTATATATACGGTTTACCTCTTTTTCCTGTTTTAACTTTAGGTCTCCAAAAATCTTTAGTGTTATTGGGCATGTTTTCTTTTACCCATGGATCTTTTTGATGCCTAAATGGTTCTAGCCGTTCCTCCTTAATATACAGTTCATCTATTCCATCGTTATTTTTTTTTCTAGAAATAATTAATGAGTATTTTAATCTAGTATACTTTAATATCGATTTTCCTCCCCAACTGTCTCTTATTTCCTTATCAAGAAGCATCTCCACATAGAATGACATTTGATTTGCATATTCACCATTTGAAAATTGGGTAAAGAGTTCTCTTGCTTCACCTCGTTGGTTTCTAAATGCATTTTTGAGATCGGTATGTGAGAGGTCTGATAATAATTTTAAAGCATCAAAAAGATTACTTTTACCGGAGGCATTTGGTCCTGCGACCACAGTAAATGGTTTAAAAACCATTTCAAAATTTATAAACGATTTAAATCCGTTAATTTTAATGTATGTTATCAATATAAAATAGTTTGATTAAATATAATCTAATTTTTTGTTTAAGCAATTAGTAAACTACAATTAATAAAGAATTACTTTTTTTAGAGGGTTTTTTGCTAAAAGCTTTATAAAACTATGATTCTCTCTAAAAATTGAACTAAAGATTGAGTTTGATTTAAGAAAGATAAAACTCAAATCAGTTGGGATCACATAAAACTTTTGATTCTGATCACAATTCTGAGCTCCTTTTCCCCTTTGATATTGAATTTTCTAAGGGAATTTATGTATTCATATTTTCTTTTGTATCTTAGAAAATTAGTAAATAACGCATCATGAAGACTCCAGAAAGATTAGAACACGCTTTGGTGAAACTGTATAATGCTTTTCATAACAACAGGTTAGATCCCGAAGATTGTACGGCCTGTGCCGTGGGGAATATCCTTGACAATCAGGATTCTTGGAAACATTTGTCCAATGATCATGGTTCTCTTCAATTGAATTATATCGGAACAGTTCATCAACAATTGGGGAGAAAGTTTAACGGATATTCACCTCAAGAGCTTTTAGAAATTGAGAAGGTTTTTTTGATTGCTTGCGGGTTTGAAACTCCACTTTGTCATTATAATCCAAAACCTCAAAATCCTAGGAATAAAGAAACGTTGTTTAACGGCCTTTGTGCTGTTGTAAGCTTGCTATGCGAGTTAGATGATATTCCTGATGTTATGGATTATTCAAAACTATTCGAGTATGAAGATGACATGCCTGTTTATGCACTGAATGCAGTGATCACATAAGAACTAAAATTGCCACAACAGATAAAAAAAGCCATACAATTTGCATGGCTTTTTTCAGTTTTTTACGATCATGACTATCCTCCGAAGTCATCGAATCGGATATTTTCATCTGGAATACCAAAATCTTCGCCCATTTTTTGCACAGCCTTATTCATTAATGGGGGGCCACAAAAATATAGTTCAATATCTTCTGGTGCGTCGTGGTGGTTCAGATAGTTCTCAATCACACAGTTGTGAATGAATCCAACAAATCCGTCTCCTTCACCATCAATTCCTTCTTTTACTTTCCAGTGATCTTCGTCTAGCGGCTCTGATAATGCCATGTAGAACTTAAAGTTAGGGAAATCTTTTTCTAGGGCTCTGAAGTGCTCAATATAAAACAACTCTCTTTTAGAACGACCTCCGTACCAGTAGGTTACTTTTCTTCCTGTCTTTAAGGTTTTAAAAAGGTGATATAGGTGTGAACGCATAGGTGCCATTCCTGCTCCACCGCCAACATATAGCATTTCTGCTTCGGACTCGTTGATAAAAAATTCTCCATAAGGGCCAGAGATGGTTACTTTATCTCCTTTCTTTTGGTTAAAGATATAAGATGAGGCGACACCTGGATTTACATCCATCCATCCATTCTTGGCGCGATCCCACGGTGGAGTTGCTATACGTACGTTTAGCATGACCTCTCTTCCTTCGGCAGGATAGGAGGCCATAGAGTAAGCTCTTTCCACAGTTTCAGTGTTTTTCATCACCAAAGGCCACAAACCGAATTTATCCCACTCTGCTTGGAACTTATCTGCTGCTTCGTGTTCTTCTGGATGAGCAGTAATATCCATATCTGAGTACTTGATTTCACAGGGTGGAATTTCAATTTGAATATAACCCCCCGCTTTATAGTCCATCGCTTCAGGAATCTCAACTACAAATTCTTTTATAAATGAAGCTACATTCCAATTTCTAACAACTTTGGCCTCGTATTTTTTTATCCCAAAGACTTCTTCGGGTACTTGGATAATCATATCTTGTTTTACCTTTACTTGAC
>CAXRAW010000076.1:0-4182 GCA_964228785.1 Flavobacteriaceae bacterium | reverse complement strand
TCTAAGTTTTTAAATACGACACTTTGATCAAATTTTCTTTTACTATCCTCTAAAAAATTAATTGCTCTTATATAAGAGATATTGTATCTAGATCCCCAAGCTTCTGTAGGTCGTTGTTTATCTCTCCATTTGAGCGTGATGGCCAGTTCAGGATTGACCAACAGAGATCCTTTTCCTTCTTGATACGATGCAGCATCTTTACAAAGTTTTAAATAAATTTCGGCAGAATTCATTTCTTCTTTAAACCAATCAATCAACCGAATCCATACGCGCATCAAACTTTCATGAGAGATATCAATTACAGATTCATCTTGTAACTCAATCTCTAACGAAGGCATTAAGAAGGATCGTCCATGCTGCCTAAATACGTTGATAATTGGAATCAAAGTGTCTTTATCAACAGCCAATAATTCGCAAAGCTCCAATAACTTAGTAGGTCTTCTAACACCTCCTACAACGGTTCCTGTCTCGGTTAATGACCTAAATAAAGCGGTACAAATTATTTTCTGCTCCTCGGTTAGCTCATAATAAGCTTCATCAGCGTGATACGATAACGCCAGTTCCATTTTACCTACAGACTGATAGTGTTCTATGGTAATAGGAGCTTTTCCATTGGTGTGTGCACTCCAATAATCATAGGTCCGCATGAGTGCGTGCTGAAGTATGGGTAATTGGTCTGGATTATCACCAACCTCATTTAACAGCATAGACACTAATTGTGGGGAAATTTCAGCACCAGCGACGGCAACAGGACCCGTAATAGCCAATTGAATTTCATTACGAGACATTCGTGGAATTAAATATTGTCCAGTACTCATAGCTTCAGGTAAACCTCTAAATTCTGTGCAATTACCTATAAAGTCTGAACGCATGGTAAATACTACATAAATTCTTCTTTTTCTATCTCTAATTGCAGCAAGCAGAAGGTTAATAAATAAGACCGCATCACTAGTTCCTTTGGAAGATGTTCTTTCATACTTAGAAAAACGAAACAACTCCTCAAACTGGTCTGCAACAATTAATATATTCTCAGGTAGTTTGTTTAAAAATTGATCCACTACGTTTGATATACCTTGATCGCTTCTCCTAAGAACGGATTCTACAATCGGTTGAAGGTTAAAATTTTCTTCTTCATTTTCTTCAACAACAAACTCGCCACTACACAAGCAAGAGGCTAAATTTCCAATAGGATTGTCTCCAGGTCTAAAAACACCAATCCTCCATCCTTTTCCTACGCCACGTATAAAGCCACTATGTAATGACGGTAATAATCCAGACTTTACCAAAGAGGATTTTCCACTTCCAGAAGTTCCTATCACGGCAAGAAAATGCGTTTGTTCTAGTTGATCTAATAAATCATCAATCTGTTTTTCTCTACCAAAAAATAAATATTCCTCATTTTCTTCAAAAGAACGAAGACCAGGAAAAGGATTAAAATATGTTTTTTGATCTACCATTACTTCAAAGATTTTATTTTAGTTGACAATTCTTTTAATCCTGCTTTATCAAATCCAGAAAGCATGTTTATTACTTCCATATCTTGGGTTCTGTATCTTGTTTTGGATCTTGTTTTAGGCTCAGCCAATAGCATTGCTTTCATATTTAATGGTTTTGTTCTTCCATATCCTGATATTTTCATTAAATCTCTGACCTTGGTTCTAACCCACAAATCACTCCCAGCTCCAAAGTAGATCATCACAGCATCACAGTTTTTCATGTTTTCTTGATGATCGGCTCTTAACTCAGATTGTTTCCCTTCAAAAACAGGAATAATGACCTCAAACCCTTGATCAAATAGATAGTCTTCAACTGGAACGATTTGTTCTAAATCTGCCTCATTACAAATCAGATAAACTTGAGCAGGCACAACACTATCAGGACTCATTTCAGTAGAAGGATTCTTTGCAGACTTCTCTTTCTTTTGTGTCATTTTATCCTTGATGGCAAATTTTAAATCCTCTAAAGGGGTAATCAGATAATCTGCACCTCTTTGAAATTCAGGATTCACTTTAATATTTTCCAAAAAATCAACTTGTCTTTGATCTGAACCAACAGTCTCTGGTGGCGACCATATAATTCTCTTTAACTGCTTCTCCGCACTTAGTTTTGATCCAATTTTATTTTGAATAACCGATTTAGAGTCTGATGTCCCCTCTAGCACAAGACCGTAGCTTGCACCAACAATATGAATAGACAATTCACATTCCGACATCGTAGTAGTAACTTCATCAGTATATTCATCAACCACTAGTGGTAAATTGTGATTGGGAAGTACCGTGTAATTATTATCCATTAACCATCTTTTGATACTATCCCTATGTTCTTTTTGATCAAATGAAGACTCCGCTAAATACACTTTGGATCCTTCTTCTTTTGTGATACTATGAGTGCTCTCAGATGACTTCATTTCCTTTAGTAGGTCAGCTATGTCATGTGCAATATCATCCAATCTCGACCAATACAGTTGTTGATTTTCTGATCCGAATACCTTACTAAATTCTTTGACCCTGTTGGTATCTTTATCAATCCTAAAAAAGTCATACCCTAAAAGTCCTTGAATAACTTCTGGGTGTTGTTCTAGTTCAACGGGTGTTTTGATCACCTTAAAAATTCTGGACTTATTATTGATTTCAACTCCAATATTCCGGTCAGATGCCTTTTTAAATTCCAAAACTTCCTTAACACACCATTCAGACTTGACATATCGTGGAGTGAGTATGGAAACGAGTAACGCTACTTTCGGAAACTGAGAAATGATCTCATCACTAAATACATGGTTCCCATCTAATCTAGAATCTCTCCATATATTTGGTCGCTCTCCTAGTAGCTGAGAAAGTCGAATTTCTAAAGCACGATGAAATTCTGTTATCCAGCCCTTTTCACCTTCTATCAGCGCCTCATCGTCAATATGAGCGTAGCTTATAAATATGTCTTTTTCAAAATCCAAAACCATCTTTACTATTATTTATTTTTTTACTCATTTGATTTACTGTGTTTATTACTCCTGTAAAATTCTCGCAGAGGGAGTTAGTGAATTAAATGTCAAAACCTTAACAAAAGGGAATGATCAAATACCAAATAGTTAATATTAATTTAAACGAGTGAAATATTATTCTTCCTTGCCACCAATGTATTCACTCCAGGAGGCAACTTCTGTATTGATGATATTTTCTATTCTAAAAACAAAGAGTTTAAAAGGCTCTTTGTGCTTAGCATACGAACCAGAGTTGGTTTGAAATAGGTATTTTTCGTGGATCAATGCTTCCCCAGTCATCCGATAATTACTCCATTTATCCTGAAATTTATAGAGTGTTGATAAGCCTGTGAAGATGGCAATTAAAACACCCAGCATGGCAATGATGTAATCTACCCAAGGCTTATCTGCTGAATTGTAGCCTGTTGCAAAAGGAATCAATGCCGAAAATGTAATAATTAAGGCTTTTAATCTTAGATGGTACTTCTTATTGATCGCACTCTTCTTGTTATACCACGCTATTTGGTCATCTACACGACTTTCAATGTATTCCTTTTCAGACATATTCCAGAGTTTTATTTTTTATTTTTCTTTAAAAGATGAGCACCTTTCTAAGTGACAAAGGCGCCTCAAGCGAAAAATATATATCATTGATTGGTCTCAAATATAGTTCAAACTATTCACTTTAGTGCATTTCGCTTTAGCTTCTAAAAATTTTCACTTTTGTTTTACGAAAGGTTAAAGAGCAAATGGACATAGTGTAACGCGATTGAGTGTACATATAGTTTGGTGTACGAAGTATAGGTATAAAGTTTTGCAAGGAGATATTCAAGTACGTTGTAGAACTATTTTAATGCAAATTTGTGAGTCGGAAGATATAGAAATTTTAAAGGGAGTTGTTTCGTTAGACCATGTCCATATGTGCATAAAAATATCGACTATCAATTTCAATTAGTGGATTAGTTAAGAAGTTAAAAGGTTGAATTTCAAGGAAATTACAGCAAGAATTTACGGCGCTCAAAAAAAGATATCGGGGGAGGCACTTTTGGGCTATAGGATAGGTGTTGTGGAGTACAGGCAATATTACAGACGAGATGGTAAATGAATATTTAGAGCATCATAGAAAACTAGACTCTAGTGATGGTTCAAACTTTATCATTGAGAGGTGACCACAGCAACGACTTATAGTCGTTAGCCCAAACCTATGC
>CAXRAW010000075.1:0-34912 GCA_964228785.1 Flavobacteriaceae bacterium | reverse complement strand
CATACAAAAAGATAAAATCCAAAAAATTGTCTTCGATTTAAAATCTTAATTTTATCTATATATTTTTTTATTATAAGGAATATGAAAAAATTCTTAAGTTGGTTAGCAATTTCCTTTGGTATCATATATTTTTTTTATGAGACCTGGTATCACATTTCATATGATCAATCTAATCTAGCACTGACAGCAGATTACATTAGTGTTTTCTTACTATTAATTGCAGGCATAGTAAACTTAAGATCAAAAAAAGGGATAGGTTTATTATGTGGTGCATGGTGGTATACATCTTGTATAATCTACAGGGCATTTATCTGGAGAATGGAGGCAATATAGGCAGAGGAACTTCCAAATTATGAAACCTTACAAGTTAAGATTTTGATACTAGCATTAATTGTATCTTTTCCAGCATTTACAATTTCCATGGTAAAATCTTTTCCAAAAAAAACCTCAACCAAAGTTGAGGTTAAAGGCAGTGGGCGCGAAGGGATTCGAACCCCTGACCCCTTGGGTGTAAACCAAGTGCTCTGAACCAGCTGAGCTACGCGCCCTTTTGTGATTGCGGATGCAAATATAAAGTTGTTTTTAATCTTTACCAAGGAAAAAAAGGAAATTATTTTACAGAACTTCGGCTACGACAAATGTGCTCCCACCAATAAATATGAGGTCCTGATTACTTGCATTTAGCAGAGCGTGATTATAGGCTTCTAAAACCGATTCGTAGGCTTCTCCAATCAATCCAAATTCAAATCCATATCCTTTTAATTTTTGCTGATCTAATCCCCTTGGAATATCAGGACAACAAAAATAGTATCTAGCCTCTGATGGAAAAAAAGACAACACATTTTCTACATTTTTATCACTTACCATTCCCAAGACAATATGTAGTTTTTGATAGATTTCTTCTTTCAATTGACGCACTACATATGCTAAACCCTCTTTGTTATGAGCAGTGTCGCATATTGTTTTTGGTACTTTGCAAAGAACTTGCCATCGACCATGAAATGCTGTATTCTGCACAACTTTTTTAAGGCCCCTGTAGATTTCTTTATCAGAGATAGTAAGCTTAGATAAACATTGAATTGCCTTGACTGCTGTGTTTGCATTTTTCTTTTGGTAAACTCCCAGTAAATCAGTGTGAAAATCTTCAAATTCATCAGAAGCAAAAAGTAGTTTCGACCCCATCTGATTTGCTTTTTTCTCAAATACAGGTGTTGTTTCATCTTGACGTTCTCCCACAACAACAGGAATATTTTTTTTAATAATCCCAGCTTTCTCATAGGCAATCTCAGGTAGCGTCTCCCCTAAGAATTGCATGTGATCAAAGCCTATATTGGTGATCACAGAGACCTCAGGAGTAATGATATTTGTGGAATCCAATCTACCTCCCAAACCCACTTCAATAATTGCGATATCTACCTGCTGTTTCGCAAAATAATCGAAAGCTAGACCTACGGTCATTTCAAAAAATGAAAGCCCTTGTTTTTCTAGGAAACCCTTATACTTTTCAATAAATTCTATGACATACGCTCTTTCAATTTCTACTCCATTAATCTTCACTCGCTCTGTAAAATCCTTTAAATGAGGAGATGTATAGAGCCCTACTTTTAACTTTGATTCCTGCAAAATACTAGCAATCATATGAGAGGTAGAGCCCTTTCCGTTAGTTCCCCCTACATGAATGGCATGGA
The DNA here is from genome assembly GCA_964228785.1 of Flavobacteriaceae bacterium. Taxonomy (GTDB): domain Bacteria; phylum Bacteroidota; class Bacteroidia; order Flavobacteriales; family Flavobacteriaceae; genus Polaribacter. Next base: position 33,224 of record CAXRAW010000075.1, on the reverse strand, counting down.
ATTTCTGATGAGGACTTCCCAGAACTTTGGCAAAAGCAAGAATATTAGTCAGATCCTTCTTGTACGCTACCTGCCCTTGACGCTGATACATGGGTAGTTGAGAAAACATCCAATCCAATGTTTCCTGATATGTCATTACTTAATGAGTGTAAACTTGTAAATGATGGTGCCTTTTTGTTTGGAAGGAGCATCTTTGGATGCATTCCATGTGGTTTTTAAAGCAGCTATCTTAGCAGGATCCAACAGACATTTTGCAGAATTGGTAGTCCCCTTTACACCTGGAATGGCTTTGATTACCTTACCTGTTTGATCTACCTCAATACGAACCACAACTGTTCCTTCTTCTTGGCAATTTGGTTGTTCAATGGGTTTTTTCAGTGCTTCTCTACCCAACAGATTATAATTAGGGTCTCCTTTGTCCGATCCTTGATTCCCATAATATTTTGAGGACTTTGGATTCCCATCTTTATCACCTTTAACTCCATTCTTCTTATCATTTCCTTCGGTTTTTGGTTGACCATCAGACGTGGCTCCTTTTAAAAAATCATCAAAGGCTTTTAACATTTTTTTTGATGGCTTTTTAGGTTTGGGTTTTTCTTCCTTGACCTCTTCCTTGGGCTTTTTAGGTTTGGGTTCCTTCTCTGAGGTTTCTACCACAGGAGCCTCCTGATCTTGGGTAGTAATGAGTTCTTTTTTGATAGATTCGTCGGAAGTTTCCTCTTTTACTTCTTGTAAGTTAGTCAACGGTTTAGGAGTAGCCTTTATGTTTTCCACAACTTTTGGTTGAGTTCTACCTTGATCTGAAACACCATAGTTAATAGCAATCCCATACTCTACAGGTGGATCTATATAATCCATTCCATGATTAAAAATGAGATATAGGAGTGCTAGCAATACTGCTATTGTGATACCTGCTGATTTCCTTTTATTTTTTGTATCTAAAACTGACATTATCCTCCTCCCTTTACTGCTAGAATCATTTTCAACTTATTCCTGTTTGCTATATCTATGATTTTCATCACATTCTTGTAAGGCACATCTTGGTCTCCCCTTATAACCACCGTTTTTTGCTTTTTGGATCCTACCCTATTTAAAATTTCTACCTCTAAATTTTTCTCACTAATTTCAGCCTTGTCTATATAAAACTTCGATTTATTGGTGACAGTTACTGATACAGACGTTTTATTTTCTGTTTTCCCACTAGCTTTCGGCAAAAGAACATCAATCGCATTCACTGTGACCAGTGTAGATGTTAACATGAAAAAAATCAATAATAAAAACACAATATCTGTCATAGATGACATATTGAAATTCGGATTGACTTTGTTTCTGCCTCGTAGGTTCATGTTCTTCTATTTGAGCGATTTGAGATTCGTTTTGAGAAACTTTTCAACTCAAAATCTTTTAAATACAATTATACTGGTTCATTTAACAAATCTAAAAACTCCACAGATTTTGCTTCCATCTGATACATTACCTTATCTGTCTTTACCACCAAGTGATTGTAGGATATATAGGCTATAATGCCCACAATAAGCCCTGCTACCGTCGTAGTCATAGCGGTATACAACCCATCAGACAACATCTTAATATCTATTTGACCTCCTGAATTGGCAATCTCATGAATGGCGACTATCATACCGATAACAGTTCCCAAAAAACCAATCATAGGGGCTGCCCCTGCTATGGTGGCAATCACACTTACATTTTTCTCCAACTGGTAAATTTCTAGTTTCCCGGCATTTTCTATAGCTGTGTTGATGTCTTCTAGCGGTTTTCCAATTCTAGAAATTCCCTTTTCAATTAACCTTGCCGTGGGAGATGTTGTATTCTTACATAAAGCACCTGCAGATTCTAGCTTACCGCTCGATACATAATCACGAATTTGATTCATGAAATTCTTGTCCATTTTTGCCGCAGCTTTAATGGTAAGAAATCGTTCGAAGTAGATGTACAAGGATACAGCTAGAAGTACAAAAAGGATGGCAATAATAATCTGACCACCCAAACCACCGTTAACAATAAGCTTATATATAGATAGTGTCTTTTCTTCCGATACTGTATCTAAAACTTCAGGAATTTCTTGAATGTACAAAAACATTAGAGGACTATTTAAATTTTTTATATAACGATGTTTTCACATAGAAATTGTAGTGAAAAGTAGATCATTGGGACTTTTGTTGTCAAACAAACATTCGTATCAACATAAATGATAAAGATCCAACTAAAAATCCTACAAATGCTAGCCAAGAAATCTTTTTTAAATACCAGAAAAAGTCTATTTTCTCCATTCCCATAGCTACAACTCCAGCAGCAGACCCAATAATCAACATACTCCCTCCTGTACCAGCAGAAAAAGCAATAAAGTGCCACAATGGATTATCTACTCCTTCTCTGAACATTCCCAAGCTGGCAGCAACTAACGGAACGTTATCTATAACTGCAGAACCTACGCCTAAGAGCATGACAACCAAATCCGATACTTCAGTACTAGGCAACTCAGAACCCATCAAAGGAACTCCTTGCTTTAGGCTATTCGCAAAATTAAACAGAACTCCAAGGGATTCTAATGCGGCAACAGCCATTAAGATTCCCAAAAAGAAGAGAATACTTGGCATCTCTATTTTAGATAGTGAACTATGAACAGGACTGTGATGAGAAAACTCTTGTGATTCTTCTTGTGTTTTAAAATCTGTTAACGAAATTTTTGTCCTACTGAAAATCTCAGCAAATGTTGCTACCACGGCTAAAGACAGCATCATTCCTACATAAGGTGGCAAGTGTGTTAGTGTTTTAAAAATGGGGACAAAGACAATGGCAGATAACCCCAGATAAAGCATTGATGCACCGTGCTTACTCTTTGATTTTTCTTGATCTTGGGGATCGGTATCAATGGTCCCTTTAAAAGCAGAAAGAAAAGAAGCAATGAACGCGGGAACGACCATACATAACAGGGAGGGAATAAACAGATAGGTAAATAGTTTTATTGTGGTAACCTTTCCTCCTATCCACAACATAGTGGTTGTAACATCTCCTATTGGCGAGAAGGCTCCTCCAGCATTTGCAGCGATGATGATTAGACCCGCAAACCAAATTCTATCTTCTCTATTTTTTACTATTTTTTGTAAAATAGAAATTAAAACAATCGTAGCTGTTAAATTATCGATGATCGCAGAAAGGATAAATGCCAAAATAGAAAATATCCAAAGAATTTTCTTTTTACTATTTGTTCTAACATAACTCTTAATAGTAGAAAACCCATCAAAATAGTCGATGATCTCTACAATCGTCATAGCACCCAGTAAGAATACCAATATCTCTGCTGTCTTGCCAAGGTGATGCAATAGCGTTTCCTCCGCCAAGTGCATTTTAGTTTCGTGTCCATAAGCAAGCCATTCTTCAGTTAACATCTGTTCTCCAGGATCTCTTGCAGAGTCAAACCATTGAGAAAAATTATCAATACCTAAAGCAACAATCGCCCAGCAAATAGCCATCATAGCGAGTGCTGGTATCAGCTTATCAAGTTTTAAATTATGTTCTAAAGTAATGGCTAAATAGCCTAAAATGAATACAATGATAATTACAGATTCCATATGATGTTTCTATACGAGTTGTTTTAATGCGATTTCAAATGCTGTTTCACTAATGCTAGTTTTAGAAGCGTTTACATGATACGTATTTTCGAGAGCTTTTTTAATTGTGTTGGAAGTATCTGTAAAAATAGCCTCATCAGACATTTCTACCCTTTTTTCCATAAAATAGGCAAATACCCTTGCCATTCCGCAATTAGAAATAAAATCTGGTATCAGGCTTACCTTTTTATCTGTAGCCTCCATAATAGGGCCAAAGAAGATTTCTTGATCTGCAAAAGGAACATTCGCTCCACATGAAATTACTTCCAATCCTGTGTCGATCATTTCATCAATTTGCCCTTGTTTAATTAACCTTGATGCAGCACATGGAGCAAAAATCTCAGTAGGTAAATTCCAGATTTTTTCATTCATCTCTTCAAAAGGAATCATCTCCTGTGCCACTAGAGTGTTGCCCTCTTTATTCAAAAAAAACGATCTCATTTCTTCCAATGAAAATCCTTCTTCATGTATTACTCCACCTGTACGATCAATAATTCCTATGACTTTTGCTCCCATTTGAGACAGATAATAGGCTGCTGCCGATCCCACATTTCCAAACCCCTGCACAACAGCTCTTTTTCCAACTACAGAGCCTCCATAAATATCGTAATAATGCTTTACCGCTTCAGCAACACCAAACCCAGTAATCATATCAGCAATGGTATATTTTCTAGAAATCTTTGGAGAATAGCTAGTACTTTCGATCACCTTAATCACGCCATGCCTTAACTGTCCTATTCTATTGATCTTATCCGCCTCCGAAGGCTTAAAATACCCGTTAAAAACTCCTTCTTGTGGGTGCCACACACCACTATCCTCAGTGATTGGAATCACCTCATGAATTTCATCTACGTTTAAATCACCTCCCGTTCCGTAGTAATTTTTTAAAAGAGGCGCTACTGCCTTGTACCAACGCTCTAGTACTCCTTTTTTTCTAGGATCTTGTGGATCGAAGTTAATTCCCGATTTCGCTCCGCCTATAGGAGGTCCAGAGACAGTGAATTTAACCTCCATCGTCTTTGCCAATGAAGTGACCTCATATTGATCCAAACCCTTTCTCATCCTTGTACCACCTCCCGCAGCTCCACCTCGCAATGAGTTAATTACCGTCCAGCCTTCTGCTTCTGTTTCTGGATCTTTCCAGTTAAAAATAATTTCTGGTTGTTTCTCTTCATACTTATTAAGTAAACTTTTCATCTAGGGTTGTTTATTTTGGATATGTTTGGGAAGTTTAAAGTTGCAGCAAAATAAAAAATTAATTACTAAAATGAATTACTTTGGGGTAAATATTTTTCCCGAAACATGATCTTGACTTGCTCCCGTCACACTAGCCAAGCAGTTTACCCTATCCTCTAACTTTAAAAGTCCTAACAGGGCAAAAATTAGTGCTTCCTTGTAATCGATAATCTCTTGATCGGGAATGATGATTCTCGATGATACTAGCTGCTCAATTCTATGCATCAAAAAGGTATTGAAAACTCCGCCACCTGTAAATAAAACGCCATCAAAATCTTTGATATGCCTCGCTATCTGAACAGCTACGTGCTCTGCGTAAGTCCTAAGAATGTCATGGTAGTTTTCACTTGAATGCAACATAGGAAAAATCAGGTCATACACCCATTCAATTCCGAGTGATTTAGGAGGTGATTTCAAGTAATAATCCAAATCATTCAACCGATCCAAAAGATTCTGATCTATCTTTCCAACAGAGGCTAGATTACCACCAGCATCAAAATCCTGTCCCAGCTTTTGACTGTAGTAATTCAAGACCACATTCACAGGACATAAGTCATAAGCAATTCTCTGGCCTTCCTTTTCAAAAGAAATATTAGCAAAACCGCCTAAGTTTACACAGGCGTCAACATTAGAAAACAACAGCCGATCACCGATAGGAACCAACGGAGCTCCCTGACCTCCAAGTTCCACATCTTGTGTCCTAAAATCACAAACAACTCGGTATCCAGTCACATTGGCCATTTCCTGTCCATCACCAATTTGCTTGGTAATTCCCTTTTCAGGCTGATGAAAAATTGTATGCCCGTGTGAAGCAATAAAGTCAACCTTTTCAATACAATTATTTTGAATAAATTCACGCACCATAGTACCTAAATAAGCTCCATAATTCAAATCCAACTCATTCAAAGCATCTTGTTCTAATTGAATTCCACGTTGGAGCTGACCTTGCCAATGATCAGAATATTTGACCGTTGCATGAGATAAAATTTCAAACCGATACCTGTTTTCATGAGCAAATTTTACATACACCAGGTCCAACCCATCTAGCGAAGTGCCAGACATCAACCCAATCGCATAAGTACTTTTAATATTCATACTTCGTAAAAATATAAAATGTCTGTTGAAAGTATGCTAGCAAAAAAGTATCTTTAAAAACTTTTTCCACGAATATAATAATACATATTGCAGGATGAATTTTAGCCTTACAGAAGAGCACCTAATGATTAGAGACGCAGCTCGTGATTTTGCACACACCGAGCTACTGCCTGGAGTTATAGAAAGAGACGAAAAACAATCTTTTCCAGACGATCTCGTAAAAAAGATGGGAGATTTAGGATTCATGGGAATAATGGTAGATCCAAAATACGGTGGCAGTGGTATGGACACCCTGTCGTATGTACTTATTATGGAAGAACTTTCCAAAGTCGATGCCTCAGCCTCAGTAATCGTTTCCGTCAACAATTCATTGGTGTGCTATGGTATAGAGGCTTATGGCTCCGAAGAGCAAAAACAAAAGTATCTCACCAAGTTAGCCACAGGAGAATATGTTGGTGCATTCTGTTTAAGCGAACCCGAAGCTGGAAGCGATGCCACCTCTCAAAAAACCACAGCCATAGACATGGGAGATCACTATGTGCTAAACGGTACCAAAAACTGGATTACCAATGGAGGAAGATCTGATGTATATCTGGTCATTGCACAAACAAACCGAGAGAAAGGTCACAAAGGGATCAACGCCTTTATCCTTGAAAAAGGAATGCCTGGGTTCAACATCGGTCCTAAAGAAGACAAACTCGGAATTCGAGGAAGCGATACACATACACTACAATTTAACGATGTAAAAATCCCCAAAGAAAATAGGATTGGCGAAGACGGATTTGGCTTTAAGTTTGCCATGAAAACCCTTTCTGGAGGCCGAATTGGAATAGCAGCGCAAGCCTTGGGAATTGCTTCAGGTGCCTATGAACTGGCTCTAAAATACTCAAAAGAAAGAAAAGCCTTCGGAACAGAAATCTGCAATCATCAAGCCATTGCTTTTAAATTAGCCGATATGGCAACCGAAATTGAAGCTGCAAGATTACTGGTCATGAAAGCTGCTTTTGACAAAGACCAAGGAAACAATTACGACATGTCTAGCGCCATGGCCAAGCTGTATGCTTCCAAAGTAGCCATGGAACAAACCGTTGAGGCTGTTCAAATTCACGGTGGAAACGGATTTGTAAAAGAATATCACGTAGAACGCCTAATGCGAGATGCAAAAATCACACAAATTTACGAAGGCACCTCCGAGATTCAGAAAATAGTTATCTCAAGAAGCGTCCTAAGAAATTAAAAAAATTATTGTCAAAGAGTCGTCTGCAGAATAAACTTACTTCTTCTTTTTTTGTGGGCGTTCCCCTTTGGGTCGGGCTGTCCGCTGTATCTTTTTTGTTTTTCAAACAAAAAAGGATGCCGCTACCATCCCTAACGCAGCATTCAAATCAACATTTCAACCAGATACAGAAAATAGAAAAAATTATCAGCCCTAAGAGTTTGAGTAAATAGCCTAATAAACAAAAATTGTATAATTTAATAACCATAAGATTATCCCATCTATCGATAAATATGTCTCAATCTTTTTGGATACCGTGGCTAAATTTCTCTTAGACAACTAACCTTATAAACTACCAATTAATATGCATAGCGCTGCGGACCACCTCTTCTAATTTCTTCATTCGCATATTCCTCAAACTTTTTAAAGTTTTCCCGAAACGCATTGGATAATTTAAAAGCTGTTTCATAATAAGCATTATCGTTGTTCCAAGTAGCTCTCGGACTCAACACCGATGTTGGAACTCCTGGACAAGTTCTTGGTTGTGCTACTCCAAATACTGAGTGAATGTGATAATCTTCGTAAGTATAGTCTCCAAGATTACCACTTAAAACAGCAGTAATCATTGCCCTTGTATATTCTAACTTAATTCGCTCTCCTGCACCATACATACCACCAGACCAGCCCGTGTTAACCAACCAAACATTCACTCCCGCTTCCTTCATTTTTGCACTCAACATCTCAGCGTATTTCGTGGGGTGTAAAGGCATAAAAGGAGCCCCAAAACAAGCAGAAAAACTAGGCTGCGGCTCCGTAACTCCCGCTTCAGTTCCAGCAACTTTTGCAGTGTATCCAGAGATAAAATGGTACGCTGCTTGTGCTGGTGTTAGTTTTGAGATTGGAGGTAACACACCAAAAGCATCGGCCGTTAAAAAGAAAATATTTTTAGGATTTCTACCCACAAATCCAGGTTGAATATTTTCAATATGATATATCGGGTAGCTCACTCGCGTATTTTGCGTGATGGTGGTATCAGAAAAATCCACAACTCCGTGTGTGTCCATCATTACATTTTCCAAGATCGCCCCTTTTTTGATAGCATTATAAATCTCAGGTTCTTTCTCTTTTGATAGATCTATCGCCTTGGCATAACAACCTCCTTCAAAATTAAAGACCGTATTTTCTGCTGTCCACCCATGCTCATCATCACCTATCAGTCGTCTATTCGGATCCGCAGATAAGGTTGTCTTTCCTGTACCAGACAATCCAAAGAAAATTGCGGTGTCTCCGTCTTTACCAACATTTGCAGAGCAATGCATCGGTAGAGTATTTTGATATACTGGTAGGATAAAGTTCAACGCAGAAAAGATCCCTTTCTTAATTTCACCAGTATAACCTGTTCCTCCTATCAAAGCAATCTTTTTAGTAAAATTTAAAATAGCAAAATTATGCTGGCGTGTTCCATCAATTTGGGCATCTGCCATAAATCCTGGAGCGTTAATAACCATCCATTTAGGTGTAAAATCTTTGAGTTCATCCGTCCTAGGACGTAAAAACATATTGTGTGCAAACATATTACTCCAGGGATATTCGTTGATCACGCGGATGTTGAGTCGGTAATCCTCGTTGGCACAAGCATAGCTGTCGCGAACAAAGACTTCTTTTCCTGATAAATATGAAACTACCTTATCATACAAAAGGTCAAAATTACTCGCATCAAATGGAATGTTAATATCTCCCCACCATACTTTATCACTGGTAATGTCATCTTTCACAATAAAACGATCTATAGGAGAGCGTCCTGTAAACTCCCCTGTATTTATGGCAATCGCTCCTAGAGAGGATTCCCTTCCTTGACCTTTTTCTAAGGTTATTTGATGGAGTTCATCAGAAGTTAGTTGATAAAAAATAGTGGCATTTTCAATTCCTGTGTCAGTTAACGAAATGGATTTCGCTTGAGGATTTAACATGTCTAAATTTTATGTTACGTTTGTCTGCTGAGGCAAAATTAAGCATATTTTCTACACAACATTACCTCAACAGTTTTTTATTCTTTTTTTTCGACAAATACTTTCTTTAGAAAAGTGAAAAACATCAAAAACCAACCTGCTATGAGAAGTAATCCTCCGAACGGAGTGATAAACCAAATATTTTTTGCAGGAATTCCAAGAAGGTAAATCGCATAGATAGAACCAGAAAAGAAAAGGATACCAACAAAGAAACACACGCTAATTTGATTTTTTAGTTGACTAGAAAATCCTTGATAGGTATTTGTGAATAACAATACAATCACATGATATATTTGGTACCGTATTCCAGTCATCAGACTTTCCATGGCATCAGAAGACAGAATCCCTTTAAAAGCGTGAGCTGCAAATGCACCTAGCACCATGGCCATCATCCCTAGAAAAGCAGTGATCATTAAGTTTTTGTTCATATCTAATTTTAAAATCAAGTTAGACAATATTGTTTTTTGTTACTTTCGTTATTACAAACAATCAAAATTAAGCATAATTCTGCGATGAGGAATATTTTAATTATTGGAGCTGGAAGATCGAGCTCCTCACTAATCAAGTACCTGTTAGACAAATCCTATTCAGAAGATTTATTTGTGACTGTTGCTGATATTTCCCATGAAAATGCTGAGAAGCGAATCAACCGTCATCCCAACGCAAAAGCAATAAAATTTGATGTCTTTGATCAAAAACAAAGAACAAGTGAAATCCAAAAAGCCAATATCATTGTCTCTATGCTACCAGCAAGATTTCACATTGAAGTCGCCAAAGACTGTGTTAAATTTGAAAAACATATGGTAACTGCGTCCTACATTTCTAAAGAGATGAAACGACTAGACAAAGAGGTTAGAAAAAAAGGGTTGGTCTTTATGAATGAAATTGGAGTAGATCCTGGAATAGATCACATGAGTGCTATGGAAGTAATTGATCGTATCAGAGACAACAACGCTAGAATTTTACTTTTTGAATCTTTCACTGGTGGCCTAGTAGCACCAGAGAGTGATGATAACCTATGGAATTACAAGTTCACGTGGAATCCTAGAAATGTGGTACTTGCGGGACAAGGCGGGGCTGCAAAATTCATTCAAGAAGGAACTTATAAATATATTCCTTATCACAAACTATTTAGACGTACTGAATTCCTTAATCTAGACAGTGCAGGTAAATTTGAGGCCTATGCAAATCGCGACTCTCTAAAATACAGAAGTGTTTACAACTTAGGAGATATCCCTACAATGTACAGAGGAACCATTAGAAAAGTTGGATTTTCTAGAGCTTGGAACACTTTCGTTCAGTTGGGAATGACAGACGACACCTATGCGATAGAAAATTCTGAAAATATGAGTTACCGTGATTTTACCAATCTTTTCCTAGCATACTCCCCTAGTGACTCTGTAGAACTAAAACTACGATCTTATTTGAAAATTGATCAAGATGACATCATGTGGGACAAGCTGGTAGAATTAGATATTTTCAACCCCAACAAAAAAGTAGCACTAAAAAATGCCACTCCAGCTCAAATCTTGCAGAAAATACTAGCTGAGTCGTGGACGCTGAAAGAAGATGATAAAGACATGATTGTCATGCACCACAAGTTTGGCTATGAAATTGAGGGGGAGAAGCGTCAGATTGAAAGTAGTATGATTGTGAAAGGAGAAAATCAAACTTATACAGCTATGGCAAAAACCGTTGGATTGCCTGTTGCTATTGCTACCCTTAAGATTTTAAACAAAGAAATTACAACTCCTGGAGTACAAATTCCAATACATAAAGAAGTGTACAAACCCATTCTCAAAGAATTAGAAGAATATTACATAGTATTCATCGAAAAAAAAGTTCCCTATCTAGGATATAACCCTGAGAATGTTATCGGATAAGTTTTTAATTCCTCATCACTTCCCTCAATTCTACCAACTGACTCTCTAACTCGTGCAAGCGATCATAGATATCTACAGGCTTAGGCATCTGCCTAGAAGCGAACATCGTCACATACCAAACTTCCATTACATCTTGGGCATCAATGGTATAAGTTGGGTAATTCCCACTCTTGTTATCGCTTTTTAAAATGAGCTTTCCTCGCTCATCAATTCTGTTAATCAGACGTTTTAAAATGATTCCGTCATCTCTACTTACAATCACATAGACTCTACCATCTATCTGATAGGCTTTCTACATACTTTCCAAATACAAGATCACCGTCAAAAAAAGTACGAACCATGGAGTTTCCATAAACTTCAAAGCAACGATACGTTCCATTGGTTAAATGTGGCATATTAAAACTGGGAAGCGACTCAATATAACTTGTGTCTCCATATTTGAAAAATAAGCATCTGTCACAGTATATCTTGAAATCTCAGTAAGAGATGATTTTCTTTGAATTAGCGTATGGGTATAGTTGTGTTTTAGTTTCGTTCTTGTAGAGAAAGATTTTTAGGTTTGACAGACAAGGCACTTATAAAACAGCTTTTAAAGCAAGTAGCTGAACTTACAGCTAGAGTAAAGGAACTGGAAATTGTCAAAGTTGAAAATGAACGTCTTAGAAAGCGAGTAGCAGAACTAGAGCAAAAGCTATCCAAGTATGAAAACCTAAAAAACAGCGGTAACAGTAGTGTTGCTCACTCACAGGACCCTTATAGAAAGACCAAGAGTATGCGAGGAAAGTCAACTCGATTACCGGGCGGACAACAAGGGCACAAAGGCAGTAAACTAGATAGGGTTATCCTGATAAGATTCTAGAACATCAGGCAGATCATTGCCATTATTGTGGTAAGTCTTTAGCTGAATCATCTATTGGCTATGATGCGCGTCGGGTGTTTGATCTTCTAGAGATAAAAGTGGAAGCAACCGAGCATCGTCCCATCAAAAAAATATGCACTTGTTGTGGAAAGATCAGTCAGGGTTCATTTCCCGAGGGACTTTCTCAAAAAGCACAATATGGCAATGGGCTAAAATCGCTCTGTATTGTATCTATCTTCAAAAGTATCTAGATGCTTTCGCTCGCAAGCCCATGCACGGTGCTTTGCTCGTATAAGAGGGTAACCTACTACTGTCAAAAAAATCAGCCTGTGCTGAAAGCTATAAGAGACTCCTTTGCTCGAAATTCCTTTATCACTAAGTTGGATGAATAGTTACATCAAGTTTAAGGTTAAGTTAAAACCCTGTAATTTCATTCATTAACTAAAACTATGGATTTAAAATCCATAGCAGTTAATTTTATTTTACACTATCCACAACTGCCTTAAAAGCCTCAGGATTATTCATTGCTAAATCGGCTAAAACCTTTCGATTTAATTCGATATTATTGGCTTTTAATTTACCAATAAACTGTGAATAAGACATCCCGTACTGTCGTGCACCAGCGTTAATACGCATAATCCACAAAGAACGGAAATTTCTTTTGTTGTTTTTACGATCTCTGTAGGCATATAACATTGCCTTTTCAACCGCATTTTTTGCCACTGTATAAACGTTTTTTCTACGTCCGAAGTAGCCCTTTGCTTGCTTCAATATTTTTTTCCTCCTATTTCTTGAAGCGACTGAATTTACTGATCTTGGCATAATTCAAATTGTTTTTGTAGTAAGCGGTTTATTTAGTTATGATTTTTTAACAGACAGCAAGATTTTAATCATCATTTAAATTAAAATCATCATTCAAAACACTTAGTTGCTTAACTCCATGGTTAATAATTAAACTCCCTTGAAACGACTATTTCAAAGCTAATTGTTGCTTAATATTCGCTTCATCTGACTTATGAACTAACGTATCATGAGTCAGTCTTAACTTACGTTTTTTAGACTTCTTCGTTAGAATATGACTTTTAAACGCGTGTTTTCTTTTAATTTTTCCAGAGCCAGTTAACTTAAAACGTTTTTTAGCACTAGATTTTGTTTTCATTTTAGGCATCTCTCCTTTGGTTTAATTTCTTGCTTATATTTTCACTAAATGAATAGGGATGAACTAGAAAGTCAAACCTATCAATAAATCACTTTACTTTTTTTGGAGCAATGAACATAATCATACGCTTACCCTCTAATTTTGGCATTTGCTCCACTTTACCATATTCTTCAAGTTCCTGTGCCAATCTTAATAACAGGATTTGTCCCTGTTCTTTAAAAACAATAGACCTTCCCTTGAAAAATACAAATGCTTTTAATTTTGCTCCGTCTTGTAAAAATTTAATCGCATGCTTTTTTTTAAATTCATAATCATGGTCATCTGTTTGGGGTCCAAAACGAATCTCCTTAACAGTAACCTTTGTAGCCCGAGCTTTCATTGCCTTTTCGCGCTTTTTTTGCTCGTACATAAATTTTTTATAGTCAATTATCTTGCAAACTGGAGGAATCGCCTTTGGACTAATTTCTACTAAATCCAACCCTTGTTGTTGAGCCATTTCTTTGGCTTTTCTTATCGGATAAATCCCAACTTCTACATTTTCTCCAACGACCCTAACTTCATCAACATATTTAATCTTTTCGTTAATTCTGTGCTGGTCTTGCTTAATAACTCTTGCCGGTCCTCTAGACCTTCTTCTTCTTATTGCTATGGCTTATAAATTTACGTCCTGTTTTATCAGGAATTGTTATTTTAATAATTAAACTTTACAACTGTTTTATCGATATCTTTTGTAATAAAGGATATAAAATCCCCAATAGCAAAAGTTCCTAAATCTCCATGTCCCTGTTTTCGAACAGATACTGTTCCTTCATTTTCTTCTTTTTCGCCAACAACAATCATATAAGGAACCTTACTGACCTCAGCGTCACGGATCTTTCTTCCAGTCTTTTCGTTCCTCGAATCAATAAGGGCGCGAATTTCGGAATTTTCTAACAAATCTAAAACTTTTTTAGCATATTTTTGATATTTGTCACTGATAGGCAATAAAATAACCTGATCAGGAGTGAGCCACAAAGGAAGTTTACCACCAGTGTGCTCCAGCAATATGGCTATAAAACGCTCCATAGATCCAAATGGTGCTCTATGAATCATTACAGGTCGGTGTAGCTGATTATCAGATCCCTTATACGTTAAATCAAAACGTTCAGGTAAATTATAATCAACTTGAATAGTTCCCAGTTGCCAACTTCTTCCCAGTGCATCCTTTACCATAAAATCCAATTTCGGACCATAAAAAGCAGCCTCTCCAGACGCTATAACAAAATTCAACCCTTTATCTTTGGCAGCATTGATAATAGCCTGTTCAGATTTCTCCCAATTTTCAACAGAACCAATATACTTCTCAGGCTTTTCCAAATCCCTTACAGATACTTGCGCTGTAAAGTTGTCAAACCCTAAAGACGTGAAAACATACAAGACCAGGTCAACTACATTTTTAAACTCTTCATCTAACTGTTCAGGAGTACAGAAAATATGCGCATCGTCCTGAGTAAATCCACGAACCCTAGTTAAACCATGCAGTTCACCACTCTGCTCATACCTATATACAGTGCCAAACTCAGCAAAACGTTTAGGTAAATCTTTATACGAATAAGGCTTAAAATTATAAATCTCACAATGATGTGGACAATTCATGGGCTTCAATAGAAACTCTTCATCCTGTTTTGGGGTTTCAATGGGCTGAAAGCTGTCCTCCCCATACTTAGCATAATGTCCAGAAGTAACGTACAATTCCTTCTGACCAATATGAGGAGTTGACACCATTTCATAACCAGCTTTTTTTTGAGCCTTCTTTAAAAAGTTTTCCAGCCTCTCTCTAAGAGCAGTCCCCTTTGGAAGCCACAGAGGCAAACCCTGTCCAACACGCTGAGAGAAGGTAAATAACTCCAGTTCTTTTCCTAACTTTCTATGATCCCTTTTTTTAGCTTCCTCTAGCAATTCTAAATATTCCGTTAACATCTTTTGTTTTGGAAAAGAAATGCCATAAATTCTAGTCAACTGATTGTTTTTTTCATCACCTCTCCAATAAGCACCAGCAACATTCATGATCTTAACTGCCTTTATCAATCCAGTATTGGGTATATGTCCACCACGACATAAATCTGTAAAGTTACTATGATCGCAAAACGTAATATCTCCATCTGTCAAATTCTCAATAAGCTCCACCTTATATTCATTTCCCTGCTCATGATACATCTCTAAAGCATCCGCTTTAGAAACAGACTTCATTTTAAACTCGTACTTTCCTCCAGATAATTCTAAAAATTTCTTTTCAATAGCAGGAAAATCTTTTTCAGAAATGATGCTACCATTCAAATCAACATCATAATAAAAACCATTGTCTATTGCCGGGCCAATGGTAAGTTTTGCCTTAGGATAAAACTCTAAAATACACTCAGCCAAGACATGAGCAGAAGAATGCCAGAATGCCTTTTTACCCTCATCATCATTAAAAGTATATAAAACCAACGATCCATCCGTAACTAGTGGAGTAGAAGTTTCAACAATAATCTCATTAAAACTAGCGGAAATTACATTCCTTGCCAAACCTTCACTAATGCTTAAGGCAACATCCATAGGAGTAGCCCCACTTCCAAACTCTTTAACACTCCCGTCTGGTAACGTAATATGTATCATTAGCTCACAATCTTAAAATAACAGCAACAAAGATATCATAAAACTCAGATGAACACAACGAAATAAAATAAAGTTTAAACAGAGAAAAGTGTCCTGCCGTCAAGTCACAACAGACCATTATTTTCGGGGTTTATCCATAATTAAATTAATTATCAACTATACCTATTTGTTGAAGGGCGTTCCCCTTTGGGTCGCGCTATCCGCTATATCTTTTTTGTTAGTGTAATCTTGTGACTACATAAAGTAAAACAGTATATAAAAAAATAACATCTATAGACTAAGCATAGAAGTAGACAAAAAAGGATGCCGCTATTATCGCTAACGCAGCTTTAAAGAAACCTTTTAGATTGAAATCAACTATCGGGGCAAGCCAACGATAAATTCAAAGAAAACTATTTTAATCATTTAGAGGTAAGCCTCGGGGAATTAACCCTTGGCTATCGCCTTGCGATTAAAATAAACAAATGAATTTGTCTTAAAATTAGAAACTTGTATTTTTGTGATAAAGCGATAAAATCCTGATTTTCCATGAACAAAATAGAGAAAGTTCAATTTATTATTCACACACTAGAAGAACTCTATCCCGAGATTCCTATTCCCTTAGACCACAAAGATCCATATACATTACTAATCGCAGTACTATTATCAGCGCAATGCACAGATGTTCGTGTGAATCAGATCACTCCACTTTTATTTGCAAAAGCAAACAATCCTTTTGATATGATAAAAATGACTGCAGAAGAAATCAAAGATATCATCAAGCCCTGTGGATTGTCACCTATGAAATCGAAAGGGATCCATGGGCTTTCCAAAATTTTAATTGAAGAGTACGGCGGTAAAGTACCGCAATCTTTTGAAGGTTTAGAAAAATTACCCGCAGTAGGTCACAAAACTGCTAGCGTGGTGATGAGTCAGGCATTTGGAGTTCCCGCATTTCCAGTAGATACTCATATTCACCGACTCATGTATCGCTGGAACCTGTCTAATGGAAAAAGTGTAGTTCAGACTGAAAAAGATGCCAAACGCTTGTTTCCAAAAGAAAAATGGAACGATCTTCACCTACAAATTATATGGTACGGAAGAGAATATAGCCCAGTAAGAGGATGGAATTTAGACAACGATATCATCACCAAAACAGTTGGTCGAAAATCGGTCTTAAACGCTTACCAAAAGAAGAAGTGAGTATACAAAATACAATTGCCGTAGCGAAGAATCAGAGTTTTAACTCTCAAAATATATAAGATCAAGGTTGGTCTATGTGAGCTAGTCTTCACTTCCTATCTAAAAAATCTGCCTGAAGCTAGTCGCACGAGACTCAAAAAGCATGGCAATTTTTGTCATAAAAAAGCCTCGCAAAGCGAGGCTTTTTCCACTCTTAATTCAAATTCAATTCAATGAGCATATTTGATTTCGTTTTTTCAATTGAGAGAGATTTGGAAAAATTAATCAAAAATTGAACTGTTTCTTTTGTTGGATTTTTAGAAGATTTAAAAGATTTCTCAGAGTAAAGTTGCGTCATATTTCAGTAATTTTTAATTATTATACAAAATATAAACGCAATAATTTTGTAAATAGTATTAATTTTCTAGAATAATTTTGTTTTTCTCAATAATCTTTCTCAAGTTCATCAGTGCATAGCGCATTCGACCTAAAGCAGTATTGATACTTACATTCGTATTCTCGCTAATCTCTTTAAAACTCATATCTTTGTATATGCGCATCACAAGTACTTCTTTTTGCTCTTTGGGAAGCTCATGAATTAATTCACTAACATCAGATAGCACCTGTTGTTGAATCATTTTTTTCTCAGCATCCAAGTTACCATCACTAATTAGAGAGAAAATGTCAAAGTCGTCTGTATTTTTAAAAGTGGACATGCGCTTTAACTTTCTGAAATGATCAATAATTAAATTGTGTGCAATGCGAAGAACCCAAGGTAAAAACTTACCCTCTTCATTGTAGTTACCCAGTTTTAATGTGCGTATGACTTTGATAAAAGTATCTTGGAAGATGTCTTCGGTAATGAATTTGTCCTTAACCTTGCTGTAAATGTAGCTGTAGAGGCGTTGTTGATGTCTTTTTATCAAGATTTCTAAGCTAGACTCGTTACCCTGAATATAATTTCTTATTAAATCGCTGTCTGGTTGGGTTTTACTGTACATAATAGTATAATAAGAGGAAGAACAATAAGCTCTTCCGATTATAATTTGATCTTAAAAAAAGTAATTTTAGACTATATGTGTACAGATTTTGGGGGAATCATGTACCAAAGATGTAACTTATTTTTTTGAACAGCAAATTTTTTCAACAAATTATCATCAAACACCTCCATTCAATGAGGTGGAAAATGATTATTTTTGGGTTTTGTTTTTAAGCATTTATGAGCCTAGACATTTCCAATGTAGATCCAAAAAAACACATCATTATTAAAGGAGCTCAACTCCATAATCTTAAAAATATTGATGTTGCCATTCCAAGGAATAAACTCGTTGTTATCACAGGATTATCAGGGTCGGGAAAATCATCATTAGCCTTCGATACTCTGTATGCCGAGGGACAACGTCGATATGTAGAGAGTCTCTCCTCTTATGCTCGTCAATTTTTAGGAAAATTGCACAAACCAAAAGTAGATTACATCAAAGGTATTGCACCTGCAATAGCAATAGAACAGAAAGTAAATTCTACAAATCCCAGATCTACAGTAGGAACTTCTACCGAGATCTATGATTACATTAAACTTTTGTACGCACGAATTGGCAGAACCTTTTCGCCTATCTCTGGGTATGAAGTAAAAAAAAATACAGTAACTGAGGTCATTGATTTTATCAAAACTTTTGAGGAGAGAGCCAGACTCCTACTATTGAGTCCTATTGAGATTAACAAAGATAGAGACATCAAAACAGTACTAAAGATATTATCACAACAAGGTTACGCCCGATTGCAGTTTCATCAACAGATCTTTAGAATTGAAGATCTACCCACCAATAAAAAAGATTACAGTAGCCTAAGGTTGGTAGTAGATCGAGTAGTTGTTCAGCATAACGAGGATTTTTACAACCGGCTTGGCGATGCTGTTCAAACCGCCTATTTTGAGGGAAAAGGTGTCT
The DNA here is from genome assembly GCA_964228785.1 of Flavobacteriaceae bacterium. Classification (GTDB taxonomy): domain Bacteria; phylum Bacteroidota; class Bacteroidia; order Flavobacteriales; family Flavobacteriaceae; genus Polaribacter. The sequence goes on along the minus strand of CAXRAW010000075.1, from coordinate 14,391 downwards.
GCTATATAGAAAACATGGCAGATAGCTCTGTGAGTGAATTTAACAACAAATTTGAATTGGATGGCATTCATTTTTTAGAACCCAATACACATCTTTTTAGTTTCAATAATCCTTATGGTGCTTGTCCAACTTGTGAGGGTTATGGAAATGTTATTGGCATTGATGAAGATTTAGTCATTCCAAATACCGGATTATCTATTTATGAGGATGCCATACTTCCATTTCGATCTAATTCTTACAGTCATTACAAAAACGACTTAGTTGCAGTGGCCTACAAATATGATATTCCAATTCATCAACCTTGGTTTGAACTAACAAAAAAACAGAAGCATCTTGTGTGGAAAGGTAATAAGGATTTTAAAGGAATTCACCATTTCTTCGAAGCATTGGAAGAAAAGAGTTACAAGATTCAGAACAGGGTAATGCTCTCTCGCTATAGAGGTAAAACGCTCTGTAAAACCTGTCACGGAAAGCGACTGCGAGAAGAAGCTAATTACGTTCAGGTACACGGAAAAAGTATTTCTGAATTAGTGGATATTCCTCTGGATGAGCTATATACTTTTTTTCAAGGCATACAATTAAATACCTATGAACAAAAAATTGCCAAGCGTTTGCTCACAGAAATTAATAGTAGGTTGCGCTTTTTACAAGATGTTGGGCTAAGTTACCTTACTTTAAACAGAACGTCTAACACCTTGTCTGGTGGTGAGAGTCAGCGGATTAATCTAGCGACATCACTGGGGAGTAGCTTGGTAGGCTCTATGTATATTTTAGATGAACCAAGTATTGGTTTGCATCCAAAAGATACAGAACGTTTAATTAATGTGCTTAAAAACCTTCGCAACCTTGGAAATACTGTAGTTGTCGTAGAACATGATGAGGATATTATGAAAGCAGCAGATCACATTATAGATATAGGTCCCGAGGCTGGAACCTATGGAGGAAAAGTTGTTGCCACAGGTACTTATGATAGCATTGTACAGTCTGATTCTCTAACAGCCCAATACCTCAATAAAACCCTAGCCATCAAAGTTCCTAGTCGTAGGAGAAATGGTAAAAATTTCATTCAAATCCTTGGTGCTCGTGAAAATAACTTGAAGAATATTTCTGTAAGCTTTCCTTTAAATGCACTAACAGTTGTTACCGGTGTTTCAGGAAGTGGAAAGAGTACACTCGTAAAGAAAATTTTATATCCTGCCATCCAAAAAAAACTCAAAGGATATGGGGATAAAGTAGGTCAGTTTACGGGTATAGAGGGAAGCCTGGGCAATATAAAACACATCGAATTTGTTGACCAAAATCCCATTGGAAGATCCTCTCGTTCTAATTCAGTTACATATATCAAAGCTTATGATGATATCAGAGCATTGCTATCATCACAAAAACTCTCTAAAGTTAGAAATTACAAACCCAAGCACTTCTCTTTTAACGTTGAAGGTGGACGCTGTGAAGTTTGTAAAGGAGAAGGAAAAGTAACCATAGAAATGCAATTTATGGCAGATGTACATTTAACTTGCGATGCGTGTAATGGAAAGCGGTTTAAAAAAGAGATTCTAGAGGTTACTTTTAAGGGAAAAAATATTGATGATATTTTGAACATGACTGTTGATGATGCTGTGACATTCTTTTCTACACATGAACAGCATAAAATAGCGCAAAAACTAAAGCCACTTCAAAATGTTGGACTAGGATATGTACAGCTAGGGCAGTCCTCCTCTACCCTTTCTGGTGGAGAAGCACAACGCATAAAACTAGCTTCATTTCTCGTTAAGGGAACTACAAAAGATACGGCTTTGTTTATTTTTGATGAACCTACAACAGGACTCCATTTTCACGATATTAAAAAATTAATGGCCTCGTTTGACGCATTGATTGAAAAAGGACATTCTATCATTGTTATTGAGCATAATATTGATTTAATTAAATGTGCTGATTATATCTTAGATCTCGGCCTAGAGGGTGGGAAAAAAGGAGGAACCCTAATCTTTGAGGGAACTCCCGAGGAATTGGTGAAAAATAAGACCTCATACACTGCTCATTATTTAAAAGAAAAAATCTAGATCGTAGATGAACGTTGAAAAACTCGTTCAATCAATGGTCATAGAAAATGGGACAATCATTTCTTTTCGCTTGCTTTTAAAAACAGATTTTTGATTTTTTATAGAGAATTTGAATAAATTGAAGCATATGAAACATACTGCCATACTAGTTGATGATCTTCCTGCAGTTCTAAGTCTGTTAGAAAGTGATATTCAACAGAAACATCCTTCTAAAACTCTAATTGTTGTTCGGGTAATTGGGATTTAAGTAATCTGGTAGCGCTGGATTATTGAGGTCACTAAAATCATTCGTGGGGTCACCGTCGTCTCCTGCTTCATCACGAGTTAAGATTCCATCGCCATCATCATCAAAGTCTAAGTAATTGGGTGCAAAATCTCCGTCTGTGTCATCATTTCTTGGATCTCCATCGCCATCAGGATCCTCGTCTTTAGAGGCTATACCGTCATTATCATGATCTGTTCCCTCTACTAGATCATATAATTCAATATAAAACATCAAGTTTGCGTTAGGAGGAATGCCTAGAGCTCCAATATTTCTATACCCTAAACCGGAGGGAATAAACAAAATACCTCTTCCGCCATTCTCATAAGTTATTGGACCATTATCAGTGATATTTCTTCCTCCTTTAAAATGAGTAAATCCCAAAGACCAGCCTCTAATTACACTGTTTAACGTTAACCAGATAGGGATTACCGCTCTCTCATCAAAAAAAGTCAAATCTTCCGTGTTAAATAAGTATTCACCTCTGTATTTTACCAATACGGAATCTACTGTAGATGGAAAATCTTTCACAGGATCGGGTTCTCCTACCCTATTTACAAAGTAATATAACGTGTAATCTACCTCTCTTTCAGTGACATCTTGCATCATCAATCTTGGATCATCAATCAATGCTGTGGCACCATCTATGATTGGTTTCACTGAATCTAAGGCATCATTGTAATAATGTTTTTGAAAAAAATCAACTAAAGAGTCATTATCCTTTAGTGCTTGGGCTGCATGATCAAAGTCATCAACAAAAGAATCATTTCTCTTACAAGAGTATCCAATAATTACAATGAGCAACCATAGAATTATTAACTTTTTACTTTGTAACATTTGAAAATAATTTATGGCGCAATTTAGCATTTTTATACCTTTGTATAAAGTGAAAATACTTTTTTTAACTTTTTCATGAGAATTGATAAATACTTGTGGTACATTAGACTTTTTAAGACCCGAAACATGGCTACTGAAGCTTGTAAAAAGGGGCATGTAAAAATCAATGACAGCAATGCAAAACCAGCAAAAGAAATTTTTGGAAATGAAATAATTAACATCAGAAAAAATCAAATGAATTACGAAATTGAAGTAATAGACATTCCTAAAAGTAGAGTTGGTGCCAAGTTAGTGAATTTGTACAGGAAAGACATCACACCCAAAGAAGAGCTAGAACGATTGGATTTATTGAAGTTTGCCAAGAATCATCACAGAAAAAAAGGAACTGGAAGACCCACCAAAAGAGATCGAAGAGATATTGACGAATATTATGAATCTTCAGAATTTTCAGAGACATGAACACGATAAACCATACCATTTTAAATGGAAGTCAAATCACTCAAATAATCAAGCGCATTGCTTACCAGATTTATGAGAGTAATAGTAATGAAAAAGAGATTATTTTGGCTGGCATTCAAGGCAATGGGATGATTTTTGCTCAACTTTTAGCGAAAATTTTAAAATCAATATCACCCTTAAAAATTCAGCTGTGTCAGGTTTTTATCAATAAAAAAAAGCCTCTTGATACAGTGAGTACATCCATAGATGCACTTAGCTACCAAAACAAATCTATAGTCTTAGTTGATGATGTTTTAAATTCTGGTTCTACGTTGATTTATGGAATAAAGCATTTTTTGGATGTCCCGTTAAAACAATTTAAAACTGCTGTACTGGTCAATAGAAATCACAAGAAATATCCTGTAAAAGCAGATTTCAAAGGAATTTCATTATCAACATCCATCAAAGAACATGTTGAGGTAGAGTTTAACGGATCTCACTCTTTTGCTAAATTGATATAAAGCATTCAAAAAAGTTGAATCTTTATTTCAGCTACGATTGCATCTGCAGCTTTCTTATTTACTAAAATTCTGTACTGTGCCTTTTCATAAAATTTTCTTCTTTCAAACAGATGCTTTGCAACAAACTCGGTTATTTTTTCACCAGATAAAGAAGCAAGCAAAGGTCTCTCTTGTTTATTTTCTAAGATACGTGCTGTCAACGTTGATACACTGGCCTCTAAATAGACCGATCTAATCTCTTTTTGGTTTGTAATAAGCTCCATGTTACCAGCATAACAAGGAGTCCCACCTCCCAATGATAAGATATACGTTTTGTTCTGTTGTAAAAATTCTCTAAGATATCCATGTTCTATTTTTCTAAAATAGATTTCACCCTTATCTTTAAAAATTTGAGGAATGGTTGCTTTCTCTTTAGTCTCTATGTAGTGATCTAAATCATAAAAAGGAATGCCCATTTTCTTTGAAAACTGCTTCCCTACAGTAGTCTTACCACTACCCATATATCCTAATAAAATAATTTTCACTCGTTTAAATTTACATGAATTATTTGGTATTTAGCCATGTTCTTTTATTAGGGTATGAACCCTTTTTTAACCAATCCCTCCATGAGGGTTTCACCCCCTTAGATTTCATACTAACTGCTTGGTATTTAACTATTTTCTTTAACTGATGGATGTGTTGATCGTTGCTTCACATCTCCCTGTAAGAACTTTGTCAAATAAACTTCAGTACACAAATATCTTTAAAAATTTGTCAAAAATGGTATTTTTTTACTCACATGAACTATATTTGAGGCGTCAAAACTTTTGGAGTTAAAACGATTTTATCGAGTATTCAACACTTGAAATTTTCGTTGAAAAACAGATTTTTAAAGACCTCCAAACGATCTTTTAAATCAGTTAAAACAGTATAATTTGATCTCTAAATATCTTTGTAAGTTCATTGAGTCAAAACTCTTAGATTTTCATAAAACGAGTTCAGATATTGTTCACTAGCGCACGTGGCGGAATTGGTAGACGCGCCAGCTTGAGGGGCTGGTATCCGTTTAGGATGTGGAAGTTCGAATCTTCTCGTGCGCACATCTCATATCAAATAGATCAATCAACAAATAAAATTGTGAGTAAGAGAATTATCAGATGTACCCTATTTAAAAGTAGTCCCCCAAAAACATTTCCTTTACAGGAACGTTCCCGCCTTTAAAAGGCGGGTTTTTTATTTAACAATAATTCACTCTCATCTATCTAATTTAATACGTATTTTTGTTGGATGTATTCAAAAAAAATACTTTTTGCACTCCTTTTATTCTTGTCTGGAAGCATGATTGCTCAAGAAGCAAAAGACAGTTTAAAAGTCTCTATACTGAAAGGTCAAGTGATAGATTCCGAAACAAAAAAGGCCTTAAGTGCTTCACACATCCTCAACCTCAACTCGGTAGAAGGTACCATTACAAACGACATAGGTAACTTCGAAATTATGGCAAGAGCCAACGACACTGTGATCGTCTCGTATCTAGGTTATTCATCCATAAAAATCAAAATTACCAACGACCTTTTGAAGGGCAATGAATTGTTAATTGCACTGTACGAAAAATCAGAAGAAGTAAAAGAGATCATCATCAAGTCATCAAAACTTATTGGAGTTTTGGAAGTCGATGTAAAACAAGTCCCCAAAGATAAATTTACCAGAATAAAAATTAATGGTGTAAGACAGACTTACGAGATCCCAAATTCTAAAAAAAATGACTTTATCTCTCCTCTCTCCTCTCTTTTCCAACCTGTTGATTTTGTTTACAAGTTATTTGGAGATAAACCAAAACAACTAAAAAAACTTCAAAAAATTAAAAAACAAGACAATCTAAGAAAAATTATGGCTGGAAAGTTTGATAGAGAAATCATGATGGAATATTTAGAGATGGATCGAAACGATCTTCTAAAACTGATTTCTAATTGCAACTATTCTGACTACTTTGTTAAAAGAGCAAGTGATCTGCAAATGATCGAAGCCGTATTGGACTGTTATGAAAACTACAAAGCACTGAAAAAAGGAAAAATAGAACGCAGCAGGCTTCCCGAAAAAAAAGGAAACTAAACAACTACACAGCATAAAAAAGTCCCGCACCATAAAGCGGGACTTTTATCAACTATTAAAAACTAACTAATGACGAACCAACGTCTTTTATCTTTAGCGCATTTGTACATAAGACGCTCAATGAGCACATTAGTTACAAGCCACACGCTATTTAACAATCCTTTAAGATATGTTTACCCAAATAACTAGAGACTGTTAATATAATAGTTATTTGGGCATTCCCCTTTGGGTCGCGCTATCCGCTATATCTTTTTTGCTTTGCAAGCAAAAAAGGATGCCGCTGCTATCGCTAACGCGGCATACAATTCATCTTTATGATGAAACCACAACCAAAGAGACCAGTATGGGGAATGATGAGGTTGAGTAGTTGGAATCTCAAATTGAAGAAAATTCAAAATAAATCCCTTTTTTCCAAAAAAGGTCAGTACTATTTTGTTACTCAAGCAAATACAAAAAAGTAAATCACCTCCATACAAAAACATCCTTTATTTTTACTTACAATATAGAGGGGTAGGCATCAGAAATGGGATTACAACATTTTTTTTACCTCATTCTTTAGAAAAGCAACAGCAGTATCCGTTTGAGGTAACTTCTTTGAATATTCCAACATGACATTTTCTCTAAAGTCACCGGTTGAATCAGAAGAATTTGCAATCTGTCTGAGCGTATTCATAACAGCTGTTTTCGATGCGATGATGGCATTCCAACACGCATCAGTAATGTATAGCTGTTGAACCATATTATGGTCATATTCTTGCTCAATATTTGCCAATAATAACCGAAGGTAATCCTTGGTCGAATTTCCCACAGGCTTTACCCGTAGCAATAGCTTTACAGGATTAATACGCTCACAAAACAATAACATTCTCTCGTACGATTGCAAACGAATGGGGAGTGATTCCTTTTTCTTATCCGCTAAAAGTTCTAGTTTTTTCTCACGATGATTTTGCTTTATAAAACCACTCAAAATAAAATAAGCAACAGACCCTGTAACAATAGCAGGAATCGTGTATGCAATGCTCTCTAAAATTTTGTCTTCCATACCATAAAGATAAAAATAAAGAAGATACATAAACTTTCTAGCTTAAAAGAAAAATAATCATTTTTAACATTTCCAATCTTGTGAATAACTGTCGATAACTTTCCTTGTTAGCAATAACTTAGAGTGGTATTTTTGAGTTCCTAATTCAAACAATTTGGCAAACTACTTAGACTCCTTGAATCCAGCTCAGAGAGCGGCTGTCTTGCAAAAAGACGGACCAACGATGATTATCGCTGGAGCAGGCTCTGGAAAGACACGAGTACTTACATACCGCATTGCGCATCTAATGAAGGAAGGCGTAGATGCCTTTAACATACTTGCGCTAACCTTCACCAACAAAGCTGCCAGAGAAATGAAAGAACGAATTGCAATAGTAGTGGGAGTTAGTGAAGCAAAAAATCTCTGGATGGGAACATTCCATTCTGTCTTCGCTAGAATCTTAAGAGCAGAAGCAGAGAAAATTGGATTCCCCTCAAATTTTACCATTTACGACACCCAAGACTCCGTGAGACTAATCACCTCCATTATCAAAGAAATGGAGTTAGATAAAGATCGATATAAACCCAAGCAGATACTCAACCGAATATCATCCTTTAAGAATAGTCTCATCACCGTTCGTGCCTATTTCAATAACTCAGGCTTGCAAGAAGCCGATACAATGGCAAGTCGACCAAAAGTTGGAGAGATCTACAAAGAATATGTAGATCGTTGTTTTAAGTCTGGGGCCATGGACTTCGATGATCTGTTGCTCAGGACCAACGAAATCCTAGCCCGTTTCCCAGACGTCCTAGCAAAATACCAAGACCGGTTCCGATACATTATGGTAGATGAGTATCAAGACACCAACCACTCACAATATATCATTGTAAGAGCCTTAGCAGATCGCTTTCAAAATATATGTGTGGTAGGAGACGACTCACAAAGTATCTATAGTTTTCGAGGAGCAAACATTCAAAACATCTTAAGTTTTCAAAAAGATTATCCAGAAGTAAAAACATTCAAGCTAGAACAAAACTATCGCTCAACCAAGAACATTGTTCGTGCCGCGAATTCCGTCATCGAAAAAAATAAAACAAAATTAGATAAAGAGGTATGGACTACAAATGACTCAGGAGAAAAGATTAAGGTAATGTGTACGATCTCAGATGGTGAAGAAGGACGATATGTCGCACAATCAATCTATGATTATAAGATGAATCAGCAAATGAAAAACAGTGAATTTGCTATCCTATATCGTACCAATTCACAATCCAGAGCCATAGAAGATGCACTGCGAAAAAAAAATATAGATTACAAAATCTATGGTGGAATTTCCTTTTATCAAAGAAAGGAGATTAAGGACATACTATCCTACCTAAGAATAATTATCAACCCGAATGATGAAGAAGCTTTAAAGCGGATCATTAACTACCCAGCGAGAGGAATTGGAGCGACAACCATTGATAAGCTCACCATAGCTGCAAATCACTATAATAAATCCATCTTTGGTATCATCAAAAGCATCGATAAAATTGATCTAAAAATAAACGCAGGGACGAAAATAAAGTTGCAAAATTTCCTGAACATGATGCTAAGATTTCAAATTGATGCTCAAAAAGTCAATGCATTTGAAATAGCCGACTTAGTTATTAAGCAAACACAATTAGTCAAAGATTTAGAAAAAGATGGAACTCCAGAGGCAGTGAGTAAAGTGGAAAATGTACAAGAACTCCTCAACGGTATCAAAGATTTTATTACAGATAAAACAGAGGAAGGAGAGGATGCTTCCCTAACAGCATTTTTAGGAGAAGTTGCTCTTGCTACAGATCTAGATGCAGATTATAAAGACGACAAGTTAAGGGTTTCTCTTATGAGTATTCATCAATCCAAAGGGTTAGAATACCCATATGTATACATTGTAGGATTAGAGGAAAATCTATTCCCATCTGCAATGAGTATGAACACAAGATTGGAATTAGAAGAAGAAAGACGTCTTTTCTATGTAGCCCTCACCCGAGCTGAAAAAATGGCTCATCTAACCTACACAAAAACACGTTATCGATGGGGGAAGTTGGTAGATTGTGAGCCCAGTAGATTTTTAGAAGAAATAGACGAAGAGTTTGTAGAGTATCAAACTCCAAAAAGAGTAAAACCAGCCAAAAACCGATTCGTGGATCAAAGTATTTTTGATGATACTCCCCAAAAAATTCGTTTTCAAAAACCTATTCAACGAAAATACCAAAAGCATAAGCAAATAAAAAAGAGCAATGATGCTCCACCAAAAAACCTAAAAAAAATAACACAAAGCACTGCAAAAGTCAACCTATTCGACAACAATATTGTTGTTGGTAATCTCGTAGAGCACAATCGTTTTGGAGAAGGGGAGGTGATTGCTTTAGAAGGCTCAGGAGCCAATAAAAAGGTAGAAATTCAATTTAGGACAGCAGGGAAAAAGAAACTCTTATTGCAATATGCAAAGCTTAAAATTATTGGGTAAATCTATACCAACATCCTAAAATAATGTGTATTTTGCACGGGAATAAATCTTTATAAAACGATTCATGACATTTGATTTAGAATACAACTCCGAGAGATCTAAACTTATCATACCAGAATACGGAAGACACATACAGAAATTAGTAAACCATTGCGTCTCCCTAGATACAAAAGAGGAACGCAATACCATGGCCAAAGCCATTATAGATGTGATGGGGAATTTGCAACCACATCTCAGAGATGTCCCAGATTTTAAACACAAGCTATGGGATCAGCTTCATATTATGTCTGATTTTAAATTAGATGCAGACTCACCCTATGAAAAACCGTCAAAAGAAGAGTTACAAGAAAAACCAGATCGACTTAAGTACCCTAAATCAGCCTCTAAGTATCGCTTCTACGGAAATAACATTCAAATTATGATCGATACCGCTCTGACATGGGAAGAAGGAGAAATGAAAGAAGCACTCGTTTATACTATTGCCAATCACATGAAAAAATGTTTTCTAAGTTGGAATAAAGATACTGTGGAAGACGCCATAATTTTTGATCATTTATTTGAATTATCTGACGGGAAATTTGACCTCAGAAATTCCGACGAAGTGCTGTCAGAAGCTAAAGAACTTCTTAAAAACAGGAAAGGACAAGGAAGTAGAGGAAACAAGGGCAAAAATCAACCCAATAAAAGCAGAAAAAGATAGATGGCTTCCTTTAAAATTGATGGAGGACACCGGCTCGATGGCTCTATTACTCCACAAGGAGCAAAAAATGAAGCACTCCAAATACTATGTGCTGTATTACTAACATCAGAAAAGGTCACTGTTCACAACATTCCCAACATTATAGATGTCAACAGGCTAATCTTTATCCTTGGTGAACTGGGTGTGAAGATCAAAAAACACTCACCAAACAGCTACACATTTCAAGCCAATGAAATCAATCTCGCATATCTAGAATCAGCAAATTTTAAGAAAGATGGAAGCTCTTTAAGAGGCTCTATTATGATTGTAGGACCACTACTAGCTCGATTTGGCAAGGGATATATCCCTAGGCCCGGAGGTGATAAAATTGGTCGCAGAAGGTTAGATACCCACTTTGAAGGATTTATTCGCCTAGGAGCCACGTTTCGATATAACAGAGAAGAGTACTTCTATGGTGTAGAAGCCGAAGATGGACTGAAAGGAACTGATATGTTGTTGGATGAAGCTTCAGTCACTGGAACTGCCAATATCATTATGGCTTCCGTTTTGGCCAAAGGAACCACAACTATTTACAATGCTGCTTGTGAACCCTATATACAGCAGTTATCTAAAATGTTAAATAGTATGGGAGCCAAAATTAGCGGTGTTGGCTCTAACTTGTTAACGATTCAAGGCGTGTCCTCTTTAAGAGGATGTACTCACCGCATACTACCTGATATGATTGAGATTGGAAGCTGGATTGGAATGGCAGCGATGACACAGTCTGAATTAACCATCAAAGATGTGAGCTGGAAAGATTTGGGACAAATTCCAGATATTTTTAGAAAATTGGGAATTCAATTGGAAAAAAGGGGAGACGATATCTACATTCCTCAACAAGAGTTCTACGAAATACAAACCTATATTGATGGTTCCGTATTAACTGTTTCTGATGCCCCTTGGCCTGGCTTTACCCCAGATCTGTTGAGTATTATTTTGGTTGTTGCTACACAAGCTAAAGGAACCGTACTCATTCATCAAAAAATGTTTGAAAGCCGTTTGTTTTTCGTCGATAAATTAATCGATATGGGTGCCAAGGTGATTCTATGCGATCCACATAGAGCAACTGTTATAGGACACAACCGTCAGTCCCAACTCAAAGCCACTAAAATGACTTCACCAGACATCCGAGCAGGCATTTCGTTGCTGATTGCTGCATTATCGGCAAAAGGGACGAGTATGATCAACAATATCGAGCAAATAGATAGAGGATATGAGAATATCGAAAATCGTCTCCGTTCTATTGGTGCTAAGATTGAAAGGGTAGACGATTAGTCAATCTAAAAGTATTATTGATAATAGTGCCAAGATGGCACTATTTTTTTATTGGCAGTATTATTGCCAATAGTTCATAAGTATTTTAATCATTATTAAGATGAGTAAGGAAGAAAAGACTCAAGAAGAAGAGGTTCAAAACAACGAACAAGAATCAAAAGAAATTGAAGATCAAGAGGTTGCAATAGAGGAGCCTTTAGCAGAAGAGCAATTACAAGTAGAAAAAGACAAATATCTTCGCTTGTTTGCAGAATTTGAAAACTATAAAAAAAGAACAACAAAAGAGCGAATGGAGTTGTACAAAACAGCTAGTCAGGAGCTAATGACAGCTTTACTGCCAATAATGGATGACTTTGATCGAGGCTTGGCAGAAATCAAAAAAGCCAAGGACAAACAACTGCTCAAAGGAATGAAACTTATTAGCGATAAGTTAAAAAATACACTCACACAAAAAGGGCTGTCTGAGATAGACGTAAAACCAGGGGACAATTTTGATGCAGAAGTTCATGATGCCATCACACAGATACCAGCACCAAACGATGAGCTTAAAGGCAAAATTGTAGATGCCATAGAAAAAGGTTACAAGCTAGGAGATCGAATTATCAGACATCCAAAAGTGGTTGTAGGTCAGTAAAAACATTTAATTACGAATTTCTGATTATAGCGCAAGTTCGTAACAATTCATTGTGAAATTAACAACATGGCAAAACAAGACTACTACGAGGTACTAGGAATTTCAAAATCCTCATCTCCTTCCGAAATCAAAAAAGCCTATCGAAAGATGGCCATCAAATATCATCCTGATAAAAACCCCAACAATAAAGAAGCAGAGGAAAAGTTTAAGAAAGCGGCCGAAGCCTATGAGGTTTTAAGTGATGAAAACAAAAAGGCTCGATATGATCAGTACGGGCATGCTGCATTTGAAGGTGGTCAGGGTGGCTTTGGCGGTGGTGGTATGAATATGGATGACATTTTTAGCCAGTTTGGAGATATTTTTGGTAGTGCTTTTGGCGGTGGTTTTGGTGGTTTTGGAGGTGGATCATCTCGACAAGCAAGAGTGAAGGGAAGTAATCTGAGAATTCGAGTAAAACTCACACTTGATGAAATTGCTAGTGGAGCAGAGAAAAAAGTGAAAGTCCGAAGAAAGGTTCAGGCCAACGGAGTTACTTACAAAACCTGTCCTACCTGTAATGGAACTGGACAACAAACTCGAATCACCAACACCATTCTAGGGAGAATGCAGACTTCTACAACCTGTAGCACATGCCAAGGAACAGGAGAGGTGATTGGGAGTAAACCTAATGGTACTGATGCTCAAGGCTTAATGGTAACTGAAGAAACTGTAACGATTCAAATTCCAGCTGGAGTCACAGAAGGTGTTCAGCTGAAAGTGGGGGGGAAAGGAAATGAAGCTCCAGGAAAAAATTCAATTGCTGGGGATCTGCTGGTCGTGATAGAAGAAATTCCAGATGAAAAGCTAAAACGAGAAGGTACGAATATTCATTACGACTTATACATCAGCATATCCGAAGCCATATTAGGAGTGATCAAAGAGATCAAAACTGTTTCAGGAAAAGTAAAAATTAAAATTGATGCAGGAACACAGTCTGGAAAAATCCTACGACTCAGAGGAAAAGGTCTCCCAAGTATCGAAGGCTATGGAACTGGTGATTTCCTAATTCATATCAATGTCTGGACACCACAAGAACTTACCAGAGAGCAACATCAATTCTTTGAAAAAATGCTTGATGATGAGAATTTTAGGCCATCACCAAATACTAGTGATACATCTTTTTTTGAGAAAGTAAAAGATATGTTTTCATAGATTATTTTTTAAAAAAAGTTTCTATTATAGAAAATAAAGTATTAAGCTTGCAACATCGTTATTTATTAACGACACTTTTTCTTTTCAGTAAAGATTGTATTTTTATAAATCATAAGCAGGCCTATCTTATCGCTCCTCATACATGTAGGAGAGGAAAGTCCGGACACCGAAGAGTAGCATAGCGGATAACATCCGTCCGGTGTAAACCGAGGACAAGTGCAACAGAAAGCAAGTACAGTTTGGCTGTAGTGAAATCAGGTAAACTCTATGTGGTGCAATGCCATGTACACTAGAGCTTGAGAGTTTCTCGCTCGATTCTAGGGGGTAGGCAGATTGATTGTGTCGGTAACGATATGACTAGATAAATGATAAGACTCTATTCAGAGAACAGAATCCGGCTTACTGGCCTGCTTTTATGATTATCATCTACTAAAGTTTAAGATAGGTTGAACCCAAAATCCCAAAAGATCATTGCCACAGTTTAAATCGTATTCAATGCTTCTATCACTTCGGTACGTTTTCTTACAGACACAGGCACGGTCTTTCTATCTTTTAAAATTAAATAACCACCATCGGATTTAATCAATACTTTCACATACTTAATATTCACCAGGTGACTCTGATGGAAACGCAAAAACTGATAGTTTCTGAGTATATCAGAAAAATACTTTAATGTTGAGATCTTGGTCAGAGTATGGTTTTAAGACATAATCAATTGCAGCAAACTTAAAAGCGCGAATGGCAAATTCGTCACTGGCTGTCACAAAGATAATTTTAGATTTAAGACCCGGAAAAGTCTCCAGGACATCAAATCCAGTACCGTCACCA
>CAXRAW010000074.1:0-59532 GCA_964228785.1 Flavobacteriaceae bacterium | reverse complement strand
CCTTATTACAAAGACGAGTCTCTATTTCCTTATGAATCTCTGGGGTAATAAACTTTGAAGGTTTATTACGGGTCAAAGGTAGCAACAAACTCTTGATACCTAACTCCCTATAACGCTTCAACCAACGTTGGAGTGTCGCATAATGAACATTTAAATGTGAGGCAACTTCCTCTAATGTATTATACTCTTCTGATTTAATCAACAGCAAAGCGTTTAATTGCTGTGATGATTTGTAGTCAGTAACCTGAGCCTTGTAAGATTTCAAATCTTTTAGACTCTCTTGAATTGTGAATTTCCTGTGTCTTCCCATGATAGAAAGATACAAAATATGTATCTCATTTTAAAATAGATTGGGTATCATTTACGGGACTTGCCATCTGTCGAGCTTAGAAAAATTTATAAACAGTGCATGGAGTTTAGATGGGGTTTGCGGAGAGGCAAATTTTAGTGTTGATGGTGCAATAATTGAAGGCTTAACATATGACTTATTCAACCCCAATCCTAGAGCAAAGAAACTACAATATTTCAAAAAAGATTTAATTGAAGCGATTAGTAACAGTAACATTAGGAGTCTAAAAGACGTTTATCGCTACACTTTTGATTATGGATGTAAACCCATTCACGCCAATAAGATACTGTCTGAGTTACAAGGTCAAGGAAAAATTAATAACAACGTACAACTAAAATCTTCGAATATCTACAAGCTAGATGATCAGATTTCCTTAAGGAAAAGCTGAGGTGATACACCTTAAATAATCACAGAATAAGATGAACAGGGATTAGGTGAATTCGATATAATCAACTTCAAATTCAAAAGAACCATATCTTTTTTCATCAGTGATAAACCCCATTCGAATGACTTTTTTGAGGACTTCTTGGTCTAGCATCTCGTCCATTGGTTTTCCGATGTAATGTTTTCTAAATTGATTTAGGTTGATGGTAATCATAGACCACTCACCTCCTGTTGATGCCAGACTAAGCTTATAATTAGGAACATACCACCGACTGCTTACGCTAAAAGTCATCGCTAGTGAAATACCTTTAGAACGATATCTTAGCGATACCTTTTCAAATTGCGATAACTGCTTATTTGAAAAATTGCTCCTTAATGAAGAAAAGCCCCCATTATTCTCTAGTGAAACTTCACCCCAAAATAACATACTATTCTCTGTAAGCATCTTGCTCCCTTGTGAACGTCCTCCCATAACTCCATCATTGACTATCTGCCAAAATTGACCGTCTTTACCATTGCCAAAATCGATTTTTTGAGTACTTGAAATCATTAAAATTAGGAGTAAAGAGGAAGTTAGTATTTTCATCGAAGAGAGACTAAAGCGTCTTTTAAAAGTGGATATTCAAATTTAAATCCCGTAGATTGAATTTTATCTGAGGATACTCTACTTCCATTGAGTAGAATAGTAGACATCTCTCCAAACGCAGCTTTAAGAACAAAAGCAGGAGCACCTATAGGTAAAAAAGGGCGCTTAAAAACCATAGCGAATTCTTTGGAAAAGCTATTGTTATTTTGATGTTCAGGAGCCACCCCGTTGAACACCCCATTCATAGAGCTGTCTTCTATAGCTTGGATATATATTCTACATAAATCTTTCACATGAATCCAAGGCATATATTGCAATCCATTTCCCAGAGGAGTAATTACAGGAGTTTTCATCTTCTTGAGTGCACCGCCTTCAGCACTCAGTACAATTCCCGTTCTAATGGCAACAGTACGGATGTTTTCTTTTTGAAACTCAACGATAGCTCCTTCCCATAATCTACACACCTTAGCAATAAAGTCGTTGCCAGACGGATTATTTTCCTCAAAAATCATCTCGCTAGTCACGGAACCATAGAAACCAATTGCAGATGAGGAAATAAATGCTTTTAAAGGAATTTTCAGTTTTTGAATATATGAAAGTAATAATTTTGTTGATGCCACACGACTGTCAATGATGATCTTTTTTTGAGTTGTTGTCCACCTTTTATCAGCTATTCCAGCCCCTGCAAGATGAACGATAAAGTCTATATTTTCAAATGCTTTTTCGTCGATGTAAGCGTTGTCAATATCCCAGGCAAAGCAAGAATATTCAGATCTGGGATGTTGGTGGCGACTCAACCATGATACTTTGTATCCCTTAGATTGGAGCATAGAAGATAACGCTCTGCCTATAAGACCACTACCCCCTGTTATTAATACGTTTTGCATTGTGTAAAAATACAAAAACTGCTACGCACAGCGCAGCAGTTTTTCCTAAAATTATGATAATTAAAGGCTACTTAATCTCTTTTAAGGCGTTATCTATTAGAGTTTTTATGAGGGATTTATGTGCTCTAGTAGCAATGTTTCCACTTCCGTTTCCTACCCAAGTTCGAATCTTTTTTAAGTTGTACACAGCCATGGATTGTGCTGCAGGTATAAATCTCTTTTTTGTATTTCCTGTTACCATGCTTAGTAATCTACCCACGTAGGCTACTTGCAAATTTTGACGGAATGAATTAATAGTTCCATATACATCAGGTAAGAACATGGCCTTGTTTAAGTCATTCATAAATGTAGACAGTTTGTATTCGTTTCCATACAGCTCAGAGTCATTTAACCGTTGCAGGGTGTTAGGGTGCACAATATGTGCTAACACTCTTGTTTGATAAGATAAAATTTGTGCGTGTATTTTTGGATCCTCAGGTCCACCAAAAAAGTTAAATCCTCTACGCTGTGTTGCTAAATAATTATAAATGTGTTTAGGTGCTGTAAAGGCATCTGGGGCAAATACGTATTTTTTTAGAGCGTTAAAAGCTCTTTTTTGATCTTCTAAACTAACAGGGGTGAAGGGTTTTGTTCCTCCTTCCTGACCATAAGTAGAACGATCTACATAGACTCCTCCAATAAACCTAGAAATCACTCCCCCAGCAGTTGCAGCTTGACTGTTAAGTGTGTAATAAGCTCTTCTGAAATCCATATAGGTTTGTCCATTTTTTAAGAATTTACTTTCTAAATCATTGATCATGGTTTTCACCAATTCAAAACGATTAATAGAGTAAGTAATTTGGTCATTAGAGAGATCACCAATCATCACACGAGGGTCAATAGCTTTTCCGGGAGCGCGCATGTCATCAGCATCATTACCAAAAATTAACTCAGGTTCTGTAGATTTCTCTAAAAGAGCAGCTCTTTGTGCGTTATCTGTGAACGGTGTGTACCCAAACTGAATGGCCCATATATCGTAGGGTCCAACGGCCGTGTCATAATACTGACCTTGTTTTGTCCTGTCATTTGTGAGATTAATCCCAGCATAATCCATGACAGAACCTGTTAATGCTTTTCCTTTGATAAAATCGGCATCTGCGAGTTGCTCTGGAGAAAGTAATTGACTGGCCTTCATATTGTGATTTAATCCAAGTGTGTGACCTACTTCATGCATGATCAGAGATTTCATCCCTTCTTTTTTTAATGTCTCCATTTCTAATTCAGATGCTCCTGTAGCCTCTAGAACAGTATTTCCTAACATCAAACTTTCGTGCATAAAATATCCCATAGAACAAAGCATCTGATCATTTTTTTCTTGGTATTCTTTTATTTCTAATTGTTCTTTGGTTTCTAGTCCAATTTGCATGTTGGCACTTGCATCATTGTATAATTTGTCTGCAAAAACTCTGTTGGTAAAGTGAACGTATTCAAGCATAATGTCAGCGCCCAAAATCTCACCTGTTTTGGGGTTTACAAAGCTTGGGCCATAGCCACCGAATGGTGGGTTAGGGGAGGAGGTCCAACGCAGTACATTGTATCTAATATCACCAGCATCCCAGCTAGCATCATCAGGTTGTACTTTTACAACCATTGCATTTTTGAATCCAGCTTTTTCGAAAGCTTTATTCCAGGCTAATACTCCTTCTTTAATGGTTTCTCTCCATGCTATGGGTGTGGTGTTTTCAATCCACCATGTAATTGGAGTCACAGGTTCAGATATGGCAGCTTCAGGATCTTTTTTTATCAATCTCCATCGATGAATCATGTCTCTGTAGTTCACAATTCCTGTTTCTGTCATATCATTGGTTTGCGTTAAAAAGTAACCAACTCTTGCATCGTCCATTCTAGGTTCATAACCTTCTTCTGGCATACTCATCAATGTATGGAATACTTTAATGGAAACATTTCTTCCATCTGCAATAGCATTAGATCCACCGTTTAAAACACTTGGATTATTGTAAACATATTCTGTTTTTAGATTGGTATTTTTAGGATAATTTTTAATTTCATTGATCTTCGATTTTCCTTTGTCAAACCGTCCTAATGAAAATGCAAATGGAGAACGCCCAGGAAGCCGAGGGGTTTTAATTCTTGTAAGTACTTCGGATAGAAACAGGCCATTGGCGTCGATTAAGTATTCACCTTTCTTTTTATCGGTAGCTAAGATTTTACTACTTGCGATTGTTGCATCGCTAGTATTCGCCTTGGCAGCTTTGGAGATCGCATTGTTGGGGTCAAAGTAAAAATTAGTGTTTGGGGCTACAATCTCAATTTTGTTAAAGTATTTCCTCACATTAAAAATAGAAGATCCGCGATATGAGCCCCTAAAACTGCCTGCTTCGGTAACACCATCGGCAATCTGAGCAAAATAGATAAAGTCTTTATTAAGTTGGTCTTCTTTAATTAACAGTTTTACATCGCCTGTTATTGTGTCTTGGAATATGGTGAAAAGACCTTCAATTTTCTTGCTCTTTTTGGTAAGACTTGCTATGGTTTTGGTCTTTGGTTTTGGTTTTGGAATGACCAATTCACTTTTCCCCTTTTTCTTTTTCCTTTTGTTTTTTCTTTGTGCTTCTGCATGGTGAGTGCCAACGATCGTAGTGATGAATACGAAAGATATGAGCACACGCATCATTCTAAAATTCATGATAGTCTTTGTTTGCAAAGGGTTCATTCTCGCAATTTAAGATGTTCTTAGAACTAGACTTGTTAAGAATTTTATAAAGTTCTCTCCAACGGTCTGTAGATCTGGTAAAAAATCTGTTAATTTCTGATTTTGAGTCATCATTTCAGTTGCTTTTAAAGTAATTGTATTGAAAGAAGAGGTACACGCACAATACCTTTCTGATATGATATATATTCTATGAGAGTATTTACCTTGTATTTGATGGTATGAGCCTCTAGTTCTGTTTTAATACGCTCTACAATTTTGATATTTTTGTGGACAAAATCTGTTTTGCCGAATAAAATACTAACTTTTTGAGATAAACTGTTTTTGAGGTCTTTCAGATACACACTCACTTTGGTTACAGAATCAGAGACTCACTCAAAGTACCATGCTGCTAAGGTGTTTGTTTGAAGGGGTCAACGACGATCTGTGGGGAGTGTCTATTAGATTAAATTTCAAAGTATTGGGCTACCCACTTAGTTCTCAAAAAACTGATAATGAGTGATAAATTTAGCTTTCAAAAATTTGATCATTTTAAGCCTTAACTCAACATTCATAGAGCTTCTGACAAAATTATCATAGAGTCTATGCGACTTAACTGGGTAACCCTATCAAAGTATTTAATCTGATGTCTAATCTAGAAAATATTTTAAAAGTAAAAACTTTCAAAAGGCTACATTTATGTGGCATTATTACTTGTTTTATATTTTTCTCCTTATGTTTTAACCTTGATCCAAAATGAGTATGTTGACTTCCTACTTGAATGATAAAGTAGTAGTATTCCATTACCTGTAATTTTGCAAGGTAGATCTGTAAAATGATAAAGCTTTAAAATTCTTACTTGTACCACAATTGGCATTTTTATATATTTGGAACCTATGGATAACCATTAAATAATTGCAATGAAAAAAATAACCGTCATTTCTATCCTATTTTTTTCCGTATGTAGCTGGAACCTTTCCGCACAACAAGATTTAGATCTATCCATTCTTACACTACCTCAAGAACTAACTAAAAATGCGAATGCAGTGGTGCGTGATCATAAATTGAGTATTACAATAGAAGCAGCAGATAAAATAATTATCAAAAAAAGGTATGTTGCAACTATTTTTAACAAGATTGGTCACGAAAAATTCACGAATACTGCAGCTTTTTATGATCCTGATTCCAAGGTCAAGAATATATCTGCAAAATTTTATAACTCCTTGGGTAAAGAAATTAAGAAGTTTACTAAAAATAAATTCACTGATGTTAGTGCCGTGAGTAATGGAAGTTTATACGATGATAACAGGGTTTTGTTTGTTGAATATACACCTGTAAGCTATCCATTTACATTGTTTTTTGAAGTTGAAACAGTTTCAAGAACCACAGGCTTTATTCCTCGGTGGTACCCTCTTCCGTCATATTATTTGGGAGTTCAAAAAAGTACCTACCGTATTATCAATAAAACTGATTCCAAAATCAGAATAAAAGAGAAGTTTTTTAATGGGTATGATATTTCTAAAAAGGAATTAGAAAATGGATTTGAATATCAAATTACTAACCTAAAGCCACTTAAACATGAGGCAGGTTATCAGGGAGTTAGGCAGTTAACACCAAAGTTGTTGGTTGCTCTAAATACATTCGCTTTGAAAGGAGTTAAGGGAACTGCAGGTGATTGGAATGAATATGGAAAGTGGATGTATGATAAACTCATAGAAGGTCGTGCAGAATTAGATGAGGCTACAAAATCCAAAATAAAATCTATGGTATCTGGCATTAAAAGTCCGCTTGAAAAGGCAAAAATTGTATATGATTTTGTTCAAAATAAAACACGATATATCAGTGTGCAAGTAGGGATAGGAGGTTGGGAACCCATTGCTGCCAATCGAGTAGATAAGTTGGGCTATGGAGACTGCAAAGGGTTAACAAATTACACTAAGGCTTTACTAGATGTTGTTGGGGTTAATTCCTACTATACTATGGTTTATGGGGGTTCAAGAAGAGATATTGAGAATGATTTTGCTATGATGCAAGGCAATCATGCTATCCTCAACATACCCATTGGAGAAGAAAATTACTGGTTAGAATGTACCAGTCAGACCTCGCCCTTTGGTTTTTTGGGGGATTTTACAGACAATAGAGATGTACTTGTGATTACCCCAGAAGGAGGTGTCATCAAAAGAACACCAGCCTATTTAAACGAAGATAATCTTCAAATCACCAAGGCAACTATTGAACTGAACCCAGAAGGGAGCTTAAATGCTGATGTTCATATTTCATCAGAAGGTATTCGATACGATGCAAGATACAGGCTTGAGAAAGAAACACCATCAGAACAGAAGAAATATTATAAATCTGATGTTTGGAGCTACAATAACAATCTTGAAGTCTTGTCAATTGCATTTGATAACAACAAAGATTCTGTTATTTTTAGAGAATCGCTAGAAGTAAGCATTGCCGATTACGCAACTTTAAATGGCTCAGATTATCTATTAAAAGTAAATGCTTTTGACAGGAATACTTTTATTCCTAAAAGATATAGAGAGAGAAAAATGCCGTTAAAAATTCTCCGAGGGTATAAGGATGTGAGTAAATACAATTATAAAATTCCAGAAGGATATTCCATTGGAGTGCTACCAGACCCCAAAATTATTGAAACAAAATTTGGAATGTACAAAGTTGTATTTCAGAAACTAGACGATACCACATTTACATACGCTAAAACAATGCTTATAAAAGCGGGAGAGTATCCAAAAGAAGAGTATAAGAACTACAGAAGGTTCAGAAAATCAATCGCTAAATATGAGAACATTCGTATACTACTAAACAAAAAATCCTAACCATGAAAAAATGTATCACCTTATTCGTCTTGTGTTTTACGATTAATAGTTTTGCCCAAAACTATAAATTTGGAAAAGTTTCCAAAGAGGAGTTGGAAGAGAAAATGTATCCATTAGACTCAACAGCAGAAGCAGCCTATTTATACGATAGCAGAAGAACATATTTTAACTACAATAAAAATGAGGGATTCCAAATAATTACCGAGATTTATCAGCGAATTAAATTTTATAAGAAAGACGGTATTGATGAGGGAAATATTACCATTCCGTATTACTCTCCAGATTCAGGAGAAAAAGAGACTGTTATCGGGATTAAGGGTAATACATACAATCTAGAAGGAGGCAAGATTTTTAAAGAAAAATTATCAAAGAAGATGATTTTTAAAGAACAAAGATCAAAATACATCTCTTTAAAAAAGATTGCCATGCCGTCAATAAATGAAGGGTCGATTATAGAAATTAGTTACAAGAGAGTTTACCCGTATTATGGAATTAGCGAACTGCAATTTCAGTATAATATTCCAGTAAAGAAACTAGAACACAGGGTAGAAATCCCAGAATATTTTGTGTTTAGCAAAAGAGCAAAAGGGTATTATTTCCCATTGTTAAAAGATAAAAAAGTAAATGGTAAGATTAGTTTTGGATATGGTAACGATATAGATTTTATTACCAATATTTCTACATACACGGGCAATAATATCCCAGCACTAAAAGATGATGAGATTTATGTAAACAACATCAACAATTACAGAGGAGGGGTAAAATATGAATTAGTAGCAACCCGATTTCCAAATACAAACTACAAGAATTTTGCTACCAACTGGGATAATGTTTGCAAACAAATTTACAAGTCTCCATCCTTTGGAGGAGAATTGAAAAAAGTAAATTATTATAAGAATGACTTTGAAACATTACTTCAAGGAAAAACAAGTGATACCGAAAAAATTGCTGCCATATATAATTTTGTGAAGAAGAAAGTAAAGTGGAATGAATATTATAGTAAGTACACAGACAAGGGAGTCCGTAAAGCTTATAAAGAGGGAGTTGGAAATTCGGCAGATATCAACCTGATGCTAACCTCAATGCTTCGATCAGCAGCATTAAATGCAAACCCAGTTCTAGTCAGTACCAAAGGTAATGGGATTCCTTTTTTTCCGACACTCAACGGCTTCAATTACGTGATAACCATGGTGGAACTTGATAGTGGTTATATCTTATTGGATGCCACAGAACCTTTTGCTGTGCCTAATATTTTACAGCTGGAAGCAATTAATTGGAACGGGAGAAAAGTAGAAAAAGATGGAAGCTCTTCATGGGTAAATCTTGTGCCTAAAAGACGATCAACAGAAAACAATTTACTCACCTTAACTGTTTCTGATGAGGGTACTATAGAGGGGGCTATGCGCTCAACATATACCAATTACGTGGCTCTGGGCTACAGGAAGAAAGCTACCAGACTAAGCTTAGAAGAGTTAATTAATCAGACAGAGGAGAAATATTCTATTGAAACAGAAGAGTTTAAAGTTGATAATAAGAATAATTTAGGGAAGCCTGTTATACGTTCTTTTAAACTTTATGGTGAGGATTTCGTAGAAGGGATAGGTGGTAAGTTGTACGTTACTCCGCTAATGTTTTTAGCAGAAAGAGAAAACCCATTTAAAGCAGATGAAAGAGCATTTCCAGTAGAATTTATTGTGCCATGGGAAGATAAACACCGAGTAAATATTACCCTTCCTGAAGGGTACTCAATAGAGTCTCTCCCAGAAAATCTATCAATAGCATTGCCAGAAAACTTGGCAAATTATAAATTTCTAATCCAGCAAAAAGGAAACAGTGTTACTATCATGTCTGTGTTAAAAATGAATTCAGCTGTTGTTACACCAGAGTACTATCTTGAACTAAAAGAGTTTTATAATAAGCTCGTCAAAAAACAGGCCGAGAAGATAGTTCTTGTAAAATCGTAACGTAACTACGGTGTGAAGACAATTTTCGATAAAAAAGATCTAAAACAAAGAAATTTTATTTGAGTTCTTTACTGCATTAATGGTAAACGTAGAGTGTGTGCTTCCAATGTGCTTAATGGTTGTGAGCTTGCTCACCATAAACTCCCTGTAGGCTTTCATATCTTCTATGTATATTTTTAGGATATAATCGTAATCTCCACTTACGTGAAAACATTCGGAAACTTCATCTAATTTTAAGATTTCCTTTTCAAAATTTGATAAGAATTCTCGAGAATGTTGCAGAAGTTTCACATGACAAAAAATAAGAAACGATTTTCCAACCTTATCAGTATCAATCACAGCAGTGTATGTTTTGATAACCCCTCCCTTTTCTAGTTTTTTGATCCGTTCATAAACTGCTGTAACCGATAAGTTTAACTGATGCGAAAGTTGCTTGTTGGTTTGCTTGCTGTTCTGCTGGAGTAAGGTGAGAATTTTTTTATCTGTATTGTCCAAATTCATGATGAAAATTTTTCTAAGAAAAATGATATTTTGAGAAATATATAGATGATATATCTATAATTAATCTTAAAATTAATAAAATAATCTATTTTAAACAATTATAGTTGACTATTAGTTGTTATTATAGTTTTTTTGTGGTAAAATAAACTATTATGAAGTTCAATTCAGCTGATCATATTCAAGATTTACAGTACTTTGGAGAATTCGGAGGCGTTAATCCATCTATATCCGATTCGTCCACCTATACCTTCCTGTCGGCAAAGACGATGTTTGATACTTTTGAAGGAAATGCTGATGGATGTTACCTATACTCTAGACATTCTTCCCCTAGCAATCTCTATTTAGGAGCAGCACTAGCTGCAATGGAAGGTACAGAAACTGCCAATGTTGCAGCCTCGGGAATGGGAGCAATCACAGCAGTATTACTACAACTTTGTAGAGCAGGAGACCATATAATATCGAGTAGAACCATTTACGGAGGGACTTATGCTTTTCTTAAGAATTTTACACCGAGGCTACGGATAGAAACCACCTTTGTAGATATCACAAGATTAGACATCGTAGAAGCTGCCATCACTGAGCATACAAAAGTCTTGTATTGCGAGTCTGTAAGTAATCCACTGTTAGAGGTGGCTGATATGAAAGGGCTTTCGCATTTAGCCAAAAAATACAACCTTCAATTGGTCGTAGATAATACCTTTTCTCCCCTGTCTTTAGCTCCAGCTCAATTGGGAGCTGATATTGTCATTCACAGTTTAACCAAATTTATCAATGGCTCCTCAGATACTGTTGGAGGTGTAGTGTGTGGTACGCAGAAATTTATCGATCAGTTGCGTAATGTAAATGATGGAGCTAGCATGCTACTAGGATCAACCATGGATAGTTTACGTGCCTCATCAGTATTAAAAAACTTAAGGACACTCCACATTCGCATGAAACAACACAGTCGAAATGCACTGTATCTCGCTAAAAAATTTGAGTCAGATGGACTAAAAACAGTATATCCTGGACTAAAGTCTCATCCTTCCCATGTATTGTTTCAGTCAATGATGCATCCAGAATATGGTTTTGGAGGGATGCTTACTATTGATGTTGGAAATTCAGAAAACGCCAATCAATTGATGGAGCTTATGCAACATAGAAACCTTGGATATCTTGCAGTAAGCCTCGGATTTTATAAAACCCTATTTTCAGCCCCTGGGAGTTCTACTTCTTCTGAAATTCCCGAGAAGGAACAGATAGAAATGGGCTTGTCAGATGGATTAATACGCTTTTCGATTGGACTAGACAATAACATTGAGAGAACTTATGAGATGATGAAAACTTGTATGTTAGAAGTTGGAATTTTGTCCCAAGCCGAAACTGCAGTCTAGCGACCAAAAATTCTTTTTATAAATTGATTTAAATCGCCCTTAGAGATAGCACCATCAAATAGAGGTTTAATATCCCAACGGTCTCCTTTCCTAACCAGTTCATAACTGAAGATAGAGGAATTCACATCATCTTCTCTTATCAGTGGATATCGAAGGTCTCTATAGATTAACTGACCTGTAGTATCAATAAATTGAGCTGAGAAAAAATTTTGGCTGAACCACTGCAAGGTTTTCAGATCGGGATGATTGATGTCTAGTAAATCATGGTTTTTAGGGATACTAGTGAATTTTACAGGGATGTCATTCTGATCAAAAAGCGAATAAAATGCCAGTTGATAATCAGTATCAGTTTCTGCAACACCGTACCACAGGAAGGTGTTTAAAATAGTCGGTTGCGTACTAAAACGATGATAGGGGATGGCTGCTTCTTCGAATGCTTCTTTAAAGACAGTATCCATGTGATGCTTGTTACCCCATGTGAAAAGTAAATACGCAGAACTGAGGTAGATTCCAACTCTTGTCCATTTCATTCTTTTAGGATTTGTTCTTTTTAAGAATAAAGTAACTATCATACAGAATAAAAACGGAACTGTATACATGGGGTCTATTACTGCAATGCTATTAAAAGCAACGCGATAATCGGTAAAAGGCATAAAGAGTTGTGTGCCGTATGGCGTAAAACTATCCAAGATAGGATGCGTAAAAATAGAAAGGAAAAACAGCCAGACCCAATCTTTTAGAAAGGTAGTATCTCTTCGTTTCCCTGAGTTATACAGCCTGTAAAAGAGATATCCCATGACCACAGAAGCAATACAAGCAAAGACAATAGAATGCATAAATCCACGATGAAAAGCCAGTTGATCAATTTCGTAATCAAATAACAGCAACCCGATCATCACGTCCAAATCGGGAATCGTACCTCCAAAGGCCCCAAAGAGCATGGCCTTGTTTCCAATTTTTCTTCCTAGAGCAACTTCGCCACAAGCAGCACCTAAAACAATTTGTGTAAGCGAATCCATAAAATGCAAAGGTAGTTAAATCATCTGTTTGCACAGCTTGTGCTAAAATCGTAACATTACATTCATAAATATATACAGATGAAAGATGCAAGAAAATTATCAGAAATAGACATTCAAAATCAGAAAATTATGGAAAATAAAGAGCTCAATGTATTTGAAGCTCTTGTACCCGTGTTGATTTTAATGGGCTTTTTGGTATACAATATCTTTTTTGCTGATGGAGTTATGTTTGGAGATTATTCCAACCAATATATTCTTTTGATTGGAGCATTGATAGCAGTCTTTATAGGTTTTTTGAATAAAGTACCCTTGATTTTAATGTGTCTTGAGGTTTGGGAAAACTGGAGAAGTATTTTAATACCCATTCTGATTTTATTGTTGGTAGGTGCACTGGCAGGAACTTGGCTTATAGGAGGAATTATCCCAGCAATGGTATATTATGGGCTGCATGTTTTGAGTCCTGAAATATTTCTACCCGCTTCGGTAATCATTGCTGCTATTATTTCCATTGCTACAGGAAGCTCCTGGACTACTTCGGCAACTGTTGGAATTGCCTTGGTTGGAATTGGAGGAGCCTTAGGAGTTTCTGCTGGAATGATCGCAGGAGCCGTAATTTCAGGAGCCTATTTTGGAGATAAGATGTCGCCATTAAGTGACACAACTAACTTAGCACCAGCGATGGCAGGAACTGACCTGTTTACGCACATAAAGTATATGGGGTATACTACCATTCCTACGATTATTTTAACATTGATCATTTTCGCTATTATTGGCTTCTCTATTGATGCTAACGGAAACCCTGATACAACGTTTATTTTGGAAAAAATCAAAGAGAGTTTTAATATTACTCCTTGGCTTTTTCTTGTGCCTTTAGGAGTAATAGCTCTTATTTTGCTGAGAGCTAAACCCTTAATTGCTCTAGCTTCAGGTGTTATTTTTGCTTTGATATTTGCCTTTGTTTTTCAACCTCAAATTATTGATAAATTATCGGTATCAAAAACGCAAGCGGCTATAAATACTATTTTCACGAGTACAAGTATTGAAATAGACAGTAAAAAATACTTAGCTGCTTTTGAGGCATCTGAGTTGGATATGTTCAAAAAGGATGAACACTTACAACATTTATTTACAGACGACGATATCAAAAAAGCATTTGTAAAATCAGATTTGCTAGCATTGTTTACAAATCAAAACTTAAATCAAAAAACGGTTGCCTACAAGGCTCAGAATTTAGAAAATTTAATTACGATTAAAAGATTGAAAAAGTTATTTAGTTCTGATGGGATGATTGGGATGACTTGGACGATTCTGCTGATTATTTGTGCGATGGTGTTTGGTGGAGTCATGGATGCCATTGGTGCCTTAGCAAAATTAACTAAAGAGCTGTTATCATTAGCAAGTTCAATTTTTGGGTTATTTGCAAGTACAGTAATTAGCTGCCTGGGATTAAACATCATTGCATCAGACCAATACTTGGCCTTAGTGATACCAGGGAAGATGTTCAAAAAAGCCTATGAAGACAAGGGTCTAGCTCCTGAGAATCTAAGTAGAACTTTGGAGGACTCTGGAACTGTTACATCTGTATTGATACCTTGGAATACCTGTGGTGCATACCAATCGGGTGTTTTAGGAGTTGGAGTTGGAGAATATATCTTATATGCGTTCTTTAATTGGCTGTCTCCATTTACCACTTTGTTACTGGCCGCATTTCGAATTAAAATTAGGCAATTAACTGCAAGGTAAATCTTCAATTTTTTTAGAAATAAAAAATCCCCTCAAAGAAATCGAAGGGATTATAGCGGTCTGGACGGGACTCGAACCCGCGACCCCATGCGTGACAGGCATGTATTCTAACCAGCTGAACTACCAAACCGTTGCTCTAGGCGGGTGCAAATATAAACTAGTTTTTTCTTTTTATCAAAAGAAAAAGAACTTTTTACTAGGCAAAATCATACGTTTCATTAGAGCCAACGGCTAAAGGTGTAATTCCTTGTTTGGCTTGAAAGATCTAAAAATAGTTTCCTTTGAAATCCTCTTGGTATTATCATAAAGTGGTTGATTGTTATTCAATCCTACTCCCAATGAATAAGGGTTTTATAAAAACCACAGAATCCTCTTTTATAACCATCTTAAAAGTAGTTTGTAAAGCCGCGTAAGGGATAGCAGCGGCATCCTTTTTTGCCTTTCTGTATCATATCTTATTTTTTAGGAAATAGAAAAAATCAAGACGAGTTGATTTGTCCTTTTTAGGAATCGTGTTGATATTTAGTTGAATACTTACACTTACTGGTAAACTGCGTAAAATTACAGGCTAAGGTTAAAGAAGAGGTAGTATTTGGGCAAAAAAGATACAGCGGATAGCCCGACCCGAAGGGAACGCCCAATATCACAACCTATGAGTTTTGACTATCAATTTTTATGTAAGATAGATTGTATTGGGAAGCACAACCTTATTTTACGATCATTTTACGGCGATCATACTTATCTCTACATTGACGAATTTTGGTAGGTTGGCAACTTCTACAGTTTCTCTTGAAGGAGCTGTAGCTTCGTTAAAATAAGCACCATACACCTCGTTAATCTCACTAAAGTGATTTATATCTGAAATAAAAATGGAGGTTTTAACTACGTGGTCAAAGGTCATTTCAGCAGCCTCTAAGACAGCCTTTAAGTTTTGCATAACTAACTCGGTCTCTTCTTTGATAGACCCTATTTCCAACATCCCTGTTGATGGATTGATGGCAATTTGTCCCGAAGTGTACAGCGTATTCCCTGTCAGAATTGCTTGATTGTATGGTCCTATTGGACTAGGAGCGTTGGGTGTGTGAATAATTTTTTTCATTTGTTAAGATTTATAGAGGTATTTCTTTGCTCTAGATTCATTTTTTAAAAAGAGTTTGGCGTTCTAGATTTGTGGATCAAGATAATTGAATAAACATGACAGCACAAAGAATGATAATCCCAAGGAGTAGAAAAGTATAGGCAAGCACAGACTTTATCTGATGGTTTACTAGGATTATTTTTGTTTTATTTTTTGCGTTTAGATAAAAAATTGGAGTAGTGAAGGGAGGTGTTTTTTTAGGTTTAATAGAGGAAGAAAAATCCAATTCTTCTACAACAGTTTCCCTTTTCACATTTTTAAATTCTACGGCTTGTTTGTAAGTTATCCCATCTTGTGAGTGTAGTTCTCTTATTTTGATGACAGTAGTTAGCGTTTTTATTCCTTTTCGTTTTATATGTCTGATTTGGCACATTACATAAAGTCCAACTCCAGTGAGTAAGAGTCCAAAGAAGACAGCGGTGATTGTGATGATATAAATGTTTGTTTCCATTAGAATAACACTCGATTTGGAGGGCGATTTTGATCGTATTTCAAGTCTTTAAGGACAGAAGATTTTACACCAATAAAGAATGTGTAGGATTGATTTGTTCCAAAGGGCACCCAGTTAAAATTTAATTTCCAACTATCTAAATCTCTGGAAAAGTTAAGTCGTGTAAAAGTAAAACCTCCACTAAAAATATCATAACCAGAGGAAAATCCGACCTTCCATTTGGGAGACAATTCAAGATCACCACCAAACATAAGTGAGTGCGAATTAATTCCTGCCCGAAGCCCGGTGTTGGTATATAAGGCTGAGTAGGCAATGTTTAGAGTCCAAGGAATTTTGGCATGGTATAGCTCTGCTGTTTTCTCATTATCCTGACTGTTTTGTGGGCTAGCGGGGTCGCTGGCAAATCGATTGGTGGGATCTATGCCTTTACCTAAAACATCTGGAGTATTCTGATTTCCGTTACTACTGGCAGTATTGTCACTTTCTTTGTCATTGCCATTAAGAGATCTACTCGATAATGAATAATTGGCTGTCATATTCGCCGAGGTAAGACGAAAAAGTCCGGGATTAAACTTGTTGATTCGCTGACCCAGATCGTTGGTTTGATACAAGTCAAATGTAGCATTAACATTCAACGCAAGCTTATCCTTAAACAATCGAGTTCCTGCTGTGGTACTCAAAGGAGCCCACCGAAGACTATCTGCAGCCATATTGTAGGAGGTGCTAAAGTTAAGATTGTTTAGGATGGTCACCTTTTTATCTTCCTCCTCACTCTCTGGGTCCTTGGGAGCTACTTTAGCTTCTACAACATTGTTTACCGAGATTCCAATAGAATTACTAAGTCCAGAACTAGGGCTTCCATACACACTAGTTCCTTCTCCAAAAGGAGAGTAGGTAACTAGATCATTTGGATCACTACTTTGTCGTACTTGCTCATTGTAGCGATCTGCAAAATCTGGTCTGTAACTAAAGGAAATAGAAGGTCTAATTGTATGTCGAATCGCTTTTAACCTTCCTTTTTTAAA
Source organism: Flavobacteriaceae bacterium (assembly GCA_964228785.1). GTDB lineage: Bacteria > Bacteroidota > Bacteroidia > Flavobacteriales > Flavobacteriaceae > Polaribacter. The sequence goes on along the minus strand of CAXRAW010000074.1, from coordinate 42,583 downwards.
TTCAAACGTTCCGTAAATATTGGTAGATAAATTTAGACTGGTACTATACTCTCTAAAAGTTCGAAAACCATGAATCGTATCGCTTACAATTGCTCCCATGGTAGCATCTTCATTAGTGATACCATCATCATATCTTTTATATAAACTTTGAAAGTTCCAGACTTCGCGGTAGTTCACACTTGGTGATAGGGTAAAGTAGTTAAATAATGTAATGTTTGTACTGGCATCTGCTCTGTGCTGAATCCCAGTTCGGGCAGTCTCAAACATTTTAGAGGTGAAAAATTCATCTTCCGTAGTATTAATTAAATACTGCCCTTGCATATTGTAAGTCAAACCAATATTTTGTAACGGATTCTTTTTAACCCCGCCCTTACCTGCAAACGGAAAAACCCTATTCATACTCAACTGTAAAGATGGTAAGGTCATGTTTACCGATTCTGTATTCGTATTTTGAGAATGTGTGGCATTGACACTCAGGTTAAAAGGAGTTCCCACAAAGGTTTTCTGATAAGAGATTGAGGAATTAAATGTATTGGTCAAGAAATTTGAATTGTTAAACTCATTTAAAGACTGACGAAAATATTGGCTACTACCAATATTTACGGAAGCGCTAAAATTGGAGTTAGGACTAGCCTTACCATCTTGTCTGTGACTCCAGCGAAGGTTAAAGTTGGTTGCTTCAGAAAAATCATCAAAACCACGGGTGCTTTCAATGATCTTTTCAAAACTCAAATTCACATTTCCAGAAAATTTGTAACGCACATAATAAGCAGAGTTCGTACGTAGAGACCAACCTCCATTGGAGTACACATCGCCCAGCAATTCTAGGTCAACATAATCGTTAATTGCAAAGTAGTAACCTCCATTTTGAAGAAAAAGACCTCTAGTATTGCTAGAACTCCACGATGGGATAATAAACCCAGACGACCTACTCTGTCCCATAGGAAAATAAGCAAAAGGTAAAAATAGAGGAGTAGGCACATCTGCAATGACCAAATTACTTACACCAGCAACAATCTTTTTATTGGGAACAAATTTAGCCTTATTAACATTAATATAGTAATCGGGATGTTCTTTATCAGAGGTGGTAAATCTAATCTTTCGAATAAAAATTGTAGAATCATTCAACCGTTTAGCTTTCTTACCAAGCACAATAATCCCCGGGTCTTGTTTGGTTTTGATGCCATAAATAATGGCCTTTTTGGTTTCAAAATTATAGATCAAAGAATCCTGTTCAGATTCCTCATTTCCTTGTTTGAAGACGGGTCTTTGTAGATATCCAGTACTATCTTTAATCCCCTTTGCAAAAAGCGTTTTATTCAAGTAATCTACCACGATAATTCCTGCTTTTAAGTCGATGTCTGTATAGCTAACATGAGCTTCATTGTAAAGCGTTACGGTCTTGTTTTTAGCATTCTGGGTGGTATAATCTTTGGCTATATGAGTAATGATACCCGCAATGGCTTCTTTAGGCTGTATAGTATCGGTGACAATGGTATCCTTCTTTTGTACTCTGGGAATCGGTTTTCTTTGAGACTGAACATCCTGTGATTGAGCCTGAAAAGAGCAAAAAAACAAAGGGATAAGGAATATATAAGGCAGATTTGATTGCAATGCTTTAATATGCTATTTTTGTGCTAAGGTAAAAATATGGTTCAATAATTGAAGCACCAAATTTGAAACGTCAAAATTAGTTAAATTTTGCTGACACAATTCTTAAAAAAAATCAAATTTAACATACGTTGCTTTAAGGTCTTTCTCCACTTTCTTCTCATATTAGTGTGGCTCTTTTCGGTTGCTACTTTTGGACAAAAAGACCAATTTGTGATCGTTCTCGATGCTGGACATGGAGGAAGAGATCCAGGAAACACAGGAAATGGGTATCGGGAGAAAAACATTGTATTAAGTGTTGTACTCGAATTAGGTAAAATCCTCAATAAAGAAGATTTTATCCATATTAAATATACCCGAACCAGTGATGTTAGCGTTGATTTATGGGAACGCGGAAACATTGCAAACGCTCACAAAGCAGATCTATTTGTCTCCATACACTGTAATTCTCATAGCAGTTCTGCCTATGGAACAGAAAGCTTTGTATTGGGACTTGGAGCCATCGATCGCAATTTAAAAGTAGTCCAAGATTTTGTAGAAAAAGAGAATGCCGTGATCTACAAAGAAAAAAATTACCAAGAAAAATATAAAGATTTCGATCCTAATTCTACAGAATCAGTTATTGAGTTAACCCTCATGCAAGAAGAAAACTTAGAAAAGAGCTTAATGCTTGCCAGTAGTATTCAAAAGAATTTTCGAGAAGAGTTAAAAAGAAAAGACCGCGGAGTAAAACAGCAAAGGTTTGTAGTTCTTTATCAAACATACATGCCAAGCATACTAGTAGAATTAGGGTTTTTAACCAACAAAAACGAAGGAAAATATCTCAATTCCAAGAAAGGACAACAGCAAATGGCAAATACCATTGCTAAAGCCATTAAAAAATATATCAATCAGCTCCGATTGAACACCATTTCCCTAGAAGAGGATACAATATTAAATCAAAACCAAGAAACCAAAGAAAAAGAAAAGAACATAAAACCAGTCAAAAAGAACACTGTTGTATTCAAAGTTCAAATAGCTTCAGGAAAAAAAAAGATTCAAACAGCACCATATAACTTTAAGGGATTACAAAATGTCGAGAGAGTCAAGGTTGGCAAATACTACAAGTACTACTACGGACACTCTTCTAGCCATCAAACAACAAAAAAAGCCTTAGAAACCGCAAAAAAAAGAGGATATACCACATCATACATTGTAGCATTTAAAAACGGGAAAAAAGTCCCCCTTAATCAGGCGGTCAAATAGATAATAGCGTTAACTCATGCGTTGTTGTTTTTGGGCGTTTCCCTACGGGTCGCGCTGTCCGCTGTATCTTTTTTGTCCTATCAGAGCAAAAAAGGATGCCGCTACCATCGCTAACGCAGCACCAAAGAACCATTCAAGTCAGATAAAAACATAAGGCAATAATTTTTCACTTGCCCAAATCCATACTAACCATTTGGTATTTAACCATTTCCTTATTATTGAGGCATTGACCTTTTTTTGACCAATCCCTTAGGAGAGTTTCACTCATTTAAACTGATGATAACTATTAATTTTCAGATATTTAATTTTATTGAAGCACTACCCTTTGCTTATTTGCCCCTTTTTACGAGGATTTCTGCAAGGTTAAAAAAGTTTGGATCACTTTTAATGACAAGAGGTACAAAACAATATTCAAAGTGTGACCCTGCTTCGAAATAGATGGTTTCACATGACGGTCTCTATAAAAAAATCAGTAATATTGTAGAGTAAAAATGCCTATATGTCTAGAGAAATTAAAACAGGAATTATATCAATTGCTATCATAGCCCTATTTATCTGGGGGTATAATTTTTTAAAGGGACAAAACTTATTCGAATCAAACTCTAGGGTTTTTTATATCGAGTATGACAACATCCGAGGACTTAATAAATCGAGTACCGTAAGTATTCACGGGTTAAAAGTTGGTAAAGTCTCCGACATTGTATTCAACCCAGAGCTTCAAAAAAAAGGAACACTCATAGTAAAGATATCACTAGATGATGATTTTGAATTTACAAAAAACAGCCTTGTTAAAATCTATTCAACAGGAATTATTGGAGGAGAATCTCTAGCTATTATACCCAGCTATGAAGGAGAAATTGCAGTTTCTGGAGATTATCTCAGAGGAGAAGTAGAATCTGACATCTTCACCTCGGTAGGTCAATCTCTAAACCCATTGAAAACTAAAGTGGAGCGCGTGATTATTGAGGCTGATTCCCTACTAATAGCCTTAAATGACGTTCTCGATAAGGATACCAGAACCAGCTTTAAAAGAACCATCCAAAGCTTTGAAACAACAGTTTCATCCATGAACAATACCTTAAGTTCTTTGAATCGATTGGTGGATTCAAGTAACTCATCACTAAACATTACTCTGGACAACACTCAAAAGGTCACTGAAAATTTTGTAAAAGTATCAGACACCCTCGTCAACGCAAATTTTGGGAAGACCGTTAAAACCCTAGAAGCTACCCTTGATAATGTGAATAAATTGATAAGTGGTATCAAAGGAGGCAATGGAACTTTTGGAAAACTCATGCAGAATGACTCGCTCTATGATAATTTGACCAATGCCACCAAAGAAATGGAAGAGTTACTCCGAGAAATGAAGCTAAATCCAAAGCGATTTGTTCATTTTTCCTTATTTGGAAAAAAGGCAGAACCATTCAATGAAGAAAACAATAAAAATAACATTTCTAACGAAAAGAAATAGCGTTCACGAGATATTGTTGCTCGCCTTGGAGTAAAGGAAGTAGTTATCTGACAGAAAAAGTTGTTGTTAAGTAAGAACATTTGCAGAGCAAAACAAACTCTAAGCGCCAACAAACCATCACAATCTAGTTCGGCTTGGGATGCTTTTGGTCAGATAATTTTCTTCAAAATAGAACGTTTTTAAAGAAATTATAAAGTAATTTTGTATTTCACATTTGTGTGTAGTCATCAATCAATAAGTCATTAATTTAAGACAAGTACATGCAATACACGCCAAACATCCTTTTTGTGATTACATTGGTTGCCGGAATAGGATTCTTTACCTTGAATATTCGTAGGGTTATTAGGAATATCAAATTAGGGAAAGACATCAACCGCTCCGACCACTCTTCTGTGCGGTGGAAAAATATGGCAAGAATTGCTTTAGGTCAATCCAAAATGGTCACAAGACCCGTATCTGGTATTCTCCATCTCATTGTTTATGTTGGTTTTATGATCATCAATGTTGAAGTGCTAGAAATTATTTTTGATGGAATTTTTGGAACCCATAGAGTATTTAAACCTCTACTTGGAGAAGGGATCTACGGGTTTCTCATAGGAACTTTTGAAATCCTAGCCTTTCTAGTTTTTGTAGCAGTGATTATTTTTTGGTTAAGAAGGAATGCCATTAGAATTAAGCGATTTTTGAGCAAAGAAATGAAAGGTTGGCCCAAGAGCGATGGGAATCTCATTCTTTATTTCGAAATGGTGTTAATGACACTTTTTATCGTGATGAACGCAACTGATCTTTCTTTTCAAGAAGCAAGTATTGGGAATCCTATCAGTCAGTTTGTAGCGCCCTGGTTTTCCTCACTAGAACTAGAAACAATTCACCTTATAGAACGTAGTGCATGGTGGATTCACATCACAGGAATTCTAGTGTTTTTAAATTATCTATATTATTCTAAGCATTTACATATATTACTAGCCTTTCCCAATACATTTTATGCAAATCTAAACCCGAAAGGCCAGCTTTCTAATGTCGCCTCAGTCACCAAAGAAGTTCAGATGATGATGGATCCCAATATCGATCCATACGCAACGCCAAAAGATGGAGAAGAGGAAGAAGATCCAGAAAAGTTTGGAGCCAGTGATGTCATGGATCTCAATCGAGTACAATTGCTCAATGCCTATACGTGTACTGAATGTGGAAGGTGTACATCAGTCTGTCCTGCGAACCTTACAGGAAAAGAATTATCACCCAGAGCCATCATGATGAAAACACGTGATCGTCTCGAAGAAGTTGGGAAAAACATCGATCAGAATGGAGTGTTTAAAGACGATGGGAAACAGTTGTTAAACGATTATATTACCCCAGAAGAGCTCTGGGCATGTACAAGCTGCAATGCTTGTGTAGAAGAATGTCCTATAAATATTGATCCTTTGTCTATTATCATGGAAATAAGAAGATTTTTAGTCATGGAACAGTCAGCTGCCCCTCAAGAATTAAACATGATGATGACCAATGTAGAAAATAATGGCGCCATGTGGCAGTATAGCCCTATGGACAGATTGAACTGGAAAGACGAAGATTAAAATTCAAATTACATGAACGTACCAACAATGGCAGAGATGATGGCACAGGGGAAACAACCCGAAATATTGTTTTGGGTAGGATCTGCTGGAAGTTATGATGACAGAGCTAAAAAAATTACCAAAGCCTTTGTTAAAGTTTTACACAAGGCCAATGTAGATTTTGCAGTGTTAGGAACAGAGGAGAGTTCAACAGGAGATGCCGCTAAAAGAGTAGGGAATGAATTTCTATTTCAAATGCAGGCAATGACCAATATAGAAGTGTTAAATGCCTATGGAGTAACAAAGATTGTAACCTGTGATCCTCATTCTTTTAATACATTAAAAAACGAATATCCTGGCCTTGGAGGCACATACCAAGTATATCACCATACACAATACATTCAGCATTTAGTAAATGAGGGTAGGCTCACCATCACAGGCTCTTTGGACAAGCGAGTAACTTTTCACGATCCATGCTACCTAGGCAGAGCAAATGATGAATATGAGTCACCGAGGGATTTGATCAGAAGAATAGGAGCCCAATTAACTGAGATGAAACGAAGCAAAAATAAAGCTCTCTGCTGTGGTGCGGGAGGTGCACAAATGTTTAAAGAACCTGAGAAAGGAACTATGGATATTAATATTCTCAGAACAAAAGATGCTTTGGAAACAAAACCAAATATTATTGCCACAGGCTGCCCCTATTGCAATACAATGATGACAGACGGAATAAAATTTCATGAAAAAGAAGCCGAAATAGAAGTCAAAGATATTGCAGAATTAATAGCAGAGGCAGAACAACTATAAGACCAATATATGAAACAGATTACATCTCTAACTGATAAAAAATTTCGATTAATGATAAAGATATATTCAGCACTACTCATAGGATTGTTTTTATTCTCTGCTTGTGATCAGCAAGAAGATAAAAAAGTAGATAAAACTTCTACAGAACAGCCACAAGACTCAGTTCCAGCACCACAAATTACAGAAGAAATAAAGCAGGTACCTGAAATTGTATTTACCGTACAAGTGGCGGCTCTCAAAAGAAGTAACCCTTCATTGACGAAACTTTCTAGCATACAGGTAATGGATGAGAATGGACTAAAAAAATACCGACTACACTCTTTTTCAAGCTACCAAGAAGCCAAGAACTTCAAAAAAACAATTCAATCAAAATATCCAGATGCTTTTATACAAGCACTAAAAAATGGAAGTCCTATTGATATTCATCAAGCATTGAAATAAACGACATTACGTTGATTATAAACTATATTAAGGCCGCTCGGTTAAGAACCATTCCACTATCCATCTCAGGAATCACTATAAGTGGATTTCTAGCAGTGTCAAAAGACCAATTTCAATGGATTCTTTTTTTATTGGCATTACTTACTACAATTGGTTTTCAAGTACTCTCAAATTTTGCTAATGATTATGGAGATGGTATAAGAGGGACTGATAAAGGAAGATCTGGTGAAAAGAGGATGGTCGCCTCTGGAGCAATTCATTTTAAACAGATGAAAAAAGCAATGATTGTTACGACAGTGTTCACATTAACTACTGCACTTTTTTTAATCTACTTTGCCTTCGGAAAGAATCACTTTGCATACTCATTGACATTCTTTTTACTTGGGATTTTATCTATTGTAGCAGCCATAAAATATACCGTGGGAAAATCAGCCTATGGATATAGTGGTTATGGAGATGTTTTTGTTTTTGTTTTTTTTGGACTGCTAAGTGTTGTGGGGAGTCATTTTCTTTTTACCAAAGAAATTGAATTTTATATTTTTTTACCTGCATTTTCTATTGGAATGCTGAGCATAGCCGTATTAAATCTTAACAATATGAGAGATCGGGTGAATGACGAAAAAATGGGAAAAAATACCACTGTAGTCAAAATAGGACCCAAATTTGCAAAGTATTATCACTATTATCTCATTGGGGCTTCACTTCTATTTGCCGTCACATATGCAGGTGTGCATTACACAAAACCAATTCAATTTCTTTTTCTACTAGCTTATATTCCTTTGGGAAGGCATGTTATATTTGTAGTTCACAACAAAGATGAGGAACATCTAGATGGACAGCTAAAAATTGTAGCATTGAGTACTTTTCTGTTTTCTATACTCTTTGGACTTGGATATATGATTTAATCAACAACTATATGAGAACAATAAAAACGACCCTTACCATACTGATCATAGTAACATTGCTGTTTTTTGGAACGGGAATGGTGGTCAAAGAAAACAACTACACCTCAGAGGTCATTGTGAATAAATCTTTGTCAGAAACCTTCAGATTATTTAACAATCGAGAGAGCATCATGCTTTGGTGCCCTGAAATTAAAAAAATTGAAACGATTGAAGAAAAACCGGATTTTACAGGAAGTAAGTATAGAATTACGATGGATAATAATGGTGAGATGATGACTTCCAAAGAGAAAATATTAGCTTATGTAAAAGACCAAAAAGTTACCTTGTTTTTTGATGCAGAACAGGTACTTAAAACCTATAATTACACCTTCACAAGACAAGGGAATTCAACGAAAATTCTACTAGAAGCGTCCGTACAAGCCGAAACTTATATGTTGAGTTGTGTTTTTCCATACATTAAAGGAAAATTCAGAAAAGTAGATGAACAATATTTAAGCAATTTCAAAGCATTTGCTGAAAAACAATAAACCATGTCTCCTTTAAATTTATTCAAAGCTAGTTATTATAAATACATACTTCACTTCAAGAAGCCCAGTGGCACATCACGTGGCGTCCTAACTACCAAAGAAACCTGGTTCATTGTCATAGAAGGTCATGGCAAAAAAGGAATTGGTGAATGTGGTTTACTCAGAGGTTTAAGCATTGATGATCGACCAGATTATGTAGAAAAATTGCGTTGGGCATGTGAAAATATCAACCTAGGTCTAGAGGTATTGATGAAAGAACTTATCGAAACGCCTAGCATACAGTTTGGGCTAGAGCAAGCATTTTTATCACTGGAGCAATCAGCACCATTTCTTTTATTTCCTTCGAGATTTACTGAAGCAAAGGATACCATTCATATTAATGGACTCATTTGGATGGGTGACAAAGCCTACATGAAAGCCCAAATAAAAGATAAGATCAAACAAGGTTTTCAATGTATTAAAATGAAAATAGGAGCGATAGATTTTGATGTAGAATTCGAACTACTCAAATCCATTCGTAAAGAGTTTAAATCAACAGACTTAGAACTTAGAGTAGATGCCAATGGAGCATTTTTAGCGAGCGAAGCATTAGAGAAACTTAGAGTACTTTCCAGTCTTGATATCCACTCTATAGAACAGCCAATTAAACAAGGTCAGATACAAGAAATGGCTAGGCTTTGTGAACAAACCCCATTACCCATAGCACTAGATGAAGAACTTATAGGTGTCTATAAGTTAAAAGATAAAAAAGAGCTTTTAAACATTATTCGTCCTCAATTTATCATTCTAAAACCGAGCCTTATTGGAGGGTTTAAAGGGAGTAAAGAGTGGATTGAAATCGCCCAAAAATATACCATCGGATGGTGGATTACCAGTGCACTAGAGAGTAATGTAGGGTTAAATGCAATTGCGCAATGGACGTATACATTACGAAACAACATGCCCCAAGGACTAGGAACTGGAAGCCTTTTTACCAACAATTTTGACAGTCCATTAGAAGTAAACAACGGCTGTTTACATCACAACAATTCGAAGAAATGGAATTTTAGCGTATCTTGATTCCTTACTACAAAACACTTTTAGTTTGAGATAGAGATTAAAAAAATAAAAATACGATATGAACTTTTTATCAACTGGATTTAAGGGCAAAAACAATTGGTGGATGTACTTAATCATGATTGCCGTTGTTTTCACAGGAATGTTTATTGGACAGATTCCCATCACCGTAGTTGCATTAGCAGAAGTTAATGGAGATTTACAGAGGTTTACAGAAAGTGTGGAGAAGAACTTTACAGACCTAGGTATTGATTCAAATTTATATGTATTATTGATGTTGTTAGGTTTTATCACAGCTTTTTTACTATTCATCATTGTCCTCAAAGGAATGCACAAGAAAAAACTCACTTGGGTAATTACCTCAAGAGAAAAAATTGACTGGAAGAGGATTGGTTTTGGAATTCTAGTCTGGGGAATTATTTCCATAGGTTCAATGTCGATTGACCTCATACTCTCACCAGAAAATTATGAGTGGAATTTTAAGCTTGAAAAATTTTTAGTGCTTTGTACAGTAGCCCTCTTGTGTATTCCAATTCAAACGACTTTAGAAGAAGTACTTTTCAGGGGATATTATATGCAAGCGTTAGCGATATCGACGACAAAAAAGCAATTTGGATTCATACTCGTCTATATCTTGTTGTGTATATCTCTACATATGTATTACACTAACAATCTACAGTTAGATGTATTCACTCACTTTTTGATGATCTTTGGATACGGTATCTTACTTTTAATCTTGAGTTATTCCAAAATCCTTCATCACCTCATACACTTGAATTTTGCCAACCCCATGTACCTTCTGCTCAAGAGAAATATTGTTCCTCTGGTGCTTACTTCTCTGCTTTTTGGATTGATGCATATAGGCAATCCAGAGATTGACAAGTTAGGATACACCTTACTTGTTTTTTATATCGGAAGTGGCTTTCTTTTTGGAGTAGTAACACTGTTAGATGATGGTGCTGAATTGGCTATTGGAATGCATGCAATCAATAACATGATTGCTGCATTATTCATTACCACCAATTGGACTGTTTTTCAAACCGACGCGCTATATATGGACATATCTGAACCCTCACTTAGCTTTGAAATGTTCCTGCCAATGATGATCTTATATCCCTTAACTGTTCTTATACTCAGTAAAAAATATCATTGGAGTAGTTGGAAAGAAAAGCTATTTGGTGAGGTCAAAGTGCCTAACAAAAATGATGTGATTCATGAGCTGGGCACATAGAGATTTTTGCTTAAATGGTCACTCTTTTTCTTCTAAAGAAGAACTTGTTCTATATGCTAAAAAGACCAATGATGTATTGTATGACTTTTTAGTTGATTGGTTTTCAGTTGATGATTTTGTTGCAGTTCAAACCTCAGGATCTACAGGAACACCAAAAAAAATGCTACTGAAAAAAGAGCATATGAAAAATTCTGCCCGTACCACAGGAGAATTTTTCAATATATTAGAAAAAACCAACGCTTTATGTTGTCTGCCCATCGAATTTATCGCTGGAAAGATGATGGTAGTTCGAGCGATTACCTTGGGCTGGCATTTGGATGTGATTAGACCAAGCTCAAGTCCTTTATTTGGCCTTGCAAAGAAGTACAATTTCTGTGCTATGGTACCTTTACAACTCCGTAATTCTGTGGAGCAATTATATCTAATAGATCAGTTAATTGTGGGTGGAGCACCAGTCTCCGAAAAATTACAAGAGTGTTTACAGTCCCTTTCCACAAGGGTGTATGCGACTTATGGTATGACGGAGACCATTACTCATATTGCAGTAAGGCCTCTAAATCACATCTCGAAGAATACGAAAAAGTCCAACTATCAAGTTTTACCAGGGATATCTATTAGTAAAGACCAAAGAAGTTGCTTGGTGATTGATGCACCAAAAATTTTAGATCAGAGAATAATTACAAACGATGTGGTGGACATCGTCTCTAAACGCCAGTTTCAATGGAAGGGGCGCTTTGATCTTGTCGTGAACTCTGGAGGCATCAAGTTACATCCCGAAGCAATAGAAAGAAAATTAGCTCCACACATCCCATATCGATTTTTTGTTGTAGGAATCCCTGATAAAGTCTTAGGAGAACGATTGGCACTTGTTATAGAGGGTAGGTCAGATTCCTTTTCTCTTGACAAATTTAAAAATTTTAATACCCTCCTTCATCCTTACGAGATTCCTAAAGAAGTATTTTTTGTCGCACAATTTAAAGAGACTTCCAATAGAAAAATTTTGCGTAAAGAATCTTTAAAACAAGTGTCAAATAACAAGTTTGATAATTTGGACTTATAGAATTGAGAAAAGCTAGTGGTTAGTACTGCTATTAATCACAAAAGGCTATCCGAATAACAAAAAACTTTGACTAAAATTAGCGTTCTCTGAGCCTAGTCTTTTAAGTTTTCTAATTGTTAGGATAACCTAATTGCTTATAACTCCCTTGTATTCAAATTCAAAATTAAATACTTTGCTTTGTAAGAAGCTATATTTTAGAGATGATATTAGTATTGTAGGTTCGAGGAATTTTAAAGTTAAAACCATGAAAAAACTACTATTTGCAATGACATTATTCGTCACCAATCAATAAACGAACTTTGTAAAAATTTCAAATAGAAGTTTTTTGTATTGTTGAAAATTTAGTGGCCGAATTACAAAATTAGAACTGGATTATGCTAGGTCATTAAGTTTAATTTCCATCAAAATATTGAGCTTATTAAGCTCTTCATATTGAGATTTGAGGCTATCATAAAAAGATTGAAAAAGTATTGTATTGGATGAATTCAGATTTTTGACCTTCAAAAATGATTCATCAGAGAGGTTTGTTTTTTGTGACTTATCTAGCACGTTTGATATATCCTCTAAATGTTATCCAATCAAGAAATGGATCATCATACGAATCAGTCTGAGAAACGTACTTCTCAAGATTGTTTTTTAAGTCGATAGAAAGTTTTTGATTGACTTTAAATTGAGTTAGTACCATTTCTTTCAAATCAGAAATTTCCCTTTTTGGTTGTTCTTGGAATTGATAATAGAAAGTTAGGGCGGCAACGATAGTTCCAAAAGCTATAAAGAAAATCTCCATTAAGTTTTAAATCAAAGATAATAAACAAATCATTTCACAAATAACCAAAACCCCGCAACCCCAAGATAAAAAACGTTTAGTAGAAAAACTGCGAGACTTCAAGTTTTGTAATTTGTTGGAATTGTTGAGCAAAAACTCAACGAAATTATATAGATTTATACGAGGCATATTGCTTGTCTTTTCTCCTTCCTTCAGATTCGTGTTTTCTATAAAACTCCCTAAAAAGGGGGAGAAATACCCCAAAACGTTTACTAATTTTAACGCAAACGTTTATTTCCTATGTTAAAAGGACTCCCTAAGTTTGTAATATATTCATTTTAAACACATCATAAAAATGTCACCAATGAGGGTACACATCGCAGATAACCATAGAATACTTATTGAAGGAATGATTGCAGTACTTGAAGCTCACGGTATTGAGATAGAAGGATACTCCACTAGCGGTTACGAAGTGATTATGTGGAGAGAGAAAAATGATGCAGACATTTTAATACTGGATGTTTCCATGCCTATTATGAATGGTTATGAAGTATTGAGGCACTTTAAGAAGAAAAAAATCAAACAAAAAACGTTGATGTTCTCATCTTATAACGATTATGACTTCATTAACCATTCCGTTAGAAATGGCGCCAACGGATATATTCTAAAAGAGGATGGAGATTCTTTGGTAGATGCATTGAAACAAATTAAAAACGGGGGTAGGTATTTTTCTAAAAATGTAGTGGAAAAGATTTTAGACAAGAACTCAAAAACTAGAGATCCTGATCAAAAGTTGGAGTCAAAGCTTTTGTTACAGGATTTAATTCACAACCCTAACATGGAGTTAACAGATCAAGAAAAAGAAATATTAAGACTCCTCGCCTACCGACGTAGTAGTTCAGAAATTCAGAAAGATCTCAATATAAGTGATTCCACATTAAGGGTACATACTTATAGAATGAGGGAAAAATTAAATATTAAAACAACAAAAGATTTAATCAGGTATTCGAAGGCAATAAACTAATATAATAACAACAGTCACAAGGAGTAGAACTTGTATGATCTTACATTTACAATGTAGGAAATAGTTTTTTTTTGCTTAATTTTAAGGTTTTAACCTTAAATTATTAATCATGAAAAAATTATTCTTTGCAGCAATTACAACATTATTTGCTTCATCATTTTTTACTTCTTGTACAGAAAACACTATTACAAATGATGAACAAGTTATTTTGGAAATCCAAGGAATCGATCAGTCAGAAATCGTCGGACCAGGCGTTGGACCGACAGGAGAAGATGACACTAACGACGAAGAGTAGCAGAGTTAGTCTATACTTATTAGCGGTACTATCTGCCACTTCTTTTTACCTATTTGAGTTCTTTCCGGATTCAAGTAGCGAGTATTTTGTTGCCCAAAAAGAACATACAGAGGCCAAAAAGAAAAGAACAATTGCATTAAGCAATGTGAAGGAATTTGCCAAAGGAACCGAAGTATATCAGCGGTATTTAATAGAAAAAGAAAAGACCGATAAAGCATGGCAAACCTTGCTAAAAGCAAAAAATGAACAACGAGTGTTCGGCTGTACCAACCTTAAACAGTTCATGTGCGAGTTTGGAACTATGTTAGGGCTATTTATCTATGCACTTGTTAATCTATTTAGGTCATTTTACTTTGAACCTGAGAATGCGGGTATGAAACTTTTTCACGGGTTGATCATTTCGGTTACCATGTTTTATTTCTTTTGGATGTTTGGATACTACGATTACAGCAGCATGACCTATTATTTGATGACTTTCTTTTCAGCTGGAGTTATTGTTTTGGCAGTTCATCTGATTACAAAGTACCAAGATCATTACATCAATAGGCTAAAATATCAAGTCAGTAGATTGGCAGCATTTTCTTTTTTACATACGAAAAAAGAGAAAAAATCGGAGATGTTGAACTTGTTTAGAGAACTTTCAGAGTAAGATTGATACGCGAAGGTGAATTCATAAAGATAAAGACTTTTTTTGAAGAAGAAATCCACAAAGAAGAGCTTGCCCTGTACCATGTGTCAGCTACTCCATGAGTCGGTTATATAGTGCATGGGTGCAAGTTTTCAACATGTCCAAAACTCCTACCGCATATACTATGCTTCACGAATTTACAGAATTGCTGGATAAATTTTGAGTTATGGACATTTTTTACATCTGAGAGTTCATTCAGTTGTAAAAAGGGTTAAATATCTTTGTCATATTTTTGATATGCTTATTTTTTCAATCTTCCATACCTCTGTAAAAACTAGGTTTTTTTGTTGTCGGGATGAGAGGATTATTCGCATTGCTCACGATTCTCCACTAGGATTGTTGCAAATAGATACCTAAATGCTTGCACATTTGGTATTTTTTGTTTGTGAGATTCACTCAAGTGAACTTGGCTCTATTCCAAACAAAAAACCTAACTTCATTGAAGTTAGGTATCTGCTTGTCGGGATGAGAGGATTCGAACCTCCGATCTCTGGTCCCCCAGACCAGCACTTTAACCGGACTAAGCTACATCCCGAGTTTTGCGAGCACAAATATAGAGTTAACAGCACATATGAGCAAAAAAGACTGCTTGAAAAATAAAGGCAAAGACTCCTTGAAAAGGGAAACTTAACAAAAATGATTCTTAGTGCTGCGTTAGTGATAGCAGCGGCATCCTTTTTTGTCCTGATAAGGCAAAAAAGATATAGCGGATAGCACGACCCAAAGGGGAACGCCCAAAAAAATCTAATATGGGCTTAACTTTTATATGACATTTATAGTTCGTTAGCTTAATGCTTCTTTGTAGGTTTTTAGACAGCGTTCGCGGGCAAGTTTATGATCTACCATGGGCGATGGATAGGTGAGTTCTTGGAAGTCTGGAACCCACTTTTTGATGTAGGCTAACTTTTTGTCAAATTTTTGAATTTGACTTGTTGGGTTGAAAATTCTAAAGTAAGGAGCAGCATCTACACCAGATCCAGCGACCCATTGCCAGTTTCCTACGTTGCTTGCCATTTCATAATCGTGAAGCTTCTCTGCAAAGTAAGCTTCGCCCCAACGCCAATCGATAAGGAGGTGCTTGCATAGAAAGCTGCCAACGAGCATACGTACTCTATTGTGCATAAATCCTGTTTGATTTAATTGTCGCATGCCTGCGTCAACAAGGGGGTATCCTGTTTTTCCTTCACACCATTTTTTAAATTCTTCTTTGCTGTTTCTCCATTTGATACGCTCGTATTTCGACTTGAAAGAGGTGTTTGCTGTATGTGGGAAATGCCACAGAATTTGCATGAAAAATTCTCTCCAAATCAATTCTTTTAGAAAAGTAGGGTTTTCCTCTTTTTTTGCCTGAATTACTATTTGCCGGACGCTTACTGTTCCAAATCGTAGGTGTGGGCCTAGTCTTGAAGTTTGATCTAAAGCAGGGAAATTACGAGTATCTTCGTATTCTTGTATTAACTTTGAGTTGAGTGTGAAGTGAGTTACTGGAATTTGAGTGGGCTGGAATCCGATGTCTTGCAACGAGAGAAACGGTAGTGTGTGATGCAGAACACATTGGTCTAGTTTTTCTTCTGATGGGAAAAATGTTGGGTGTATGTAGTGTTCTAACCACTTTCTAGCATAGGGAGTGTAGACTACGTAAGGGGTTCCGTCTGCTTTTACAATGTCATTTGTTTCAAAAATAACTTGATCTTTATACGTGTTGAATGTTATGTTACGGTTCTTTAAAAAGGAAGCAATTTCTTGGTCTCTCTTCTCGGCGTAGGGTTCGTAATCGCGATTGGTATAGATAGCGGTAACAGGGTATTTTTCTGTAAGTGATTGGATAATTTTCAAGGGATTTCCGTGATAAATGCCTAGTCCAGTACCATGGGATTTTAGCTTTTTATTCATTAGAGTTAATCGATGATGAATAAAATTTACACGAGCATCGTCTTTGGGAAGTTGATCTAAAATATTCGTGTCAAAAATAAATATGGGGAGTACGTTTCCGTGTTTTTTGAGTGCCTGATAAAACCCTGTGTTATCGTGAAGCCTGAGGTCTCTGCGAAACCAAAAAATGGTAATTTCATTCATTATACTTCGTATTTTCCAAAGAGTTCTACGAGTTTCTTTTGTCGGTATTCAAAGATTTCTTCTAATTTGGGCTTGACTAAAAAAGGGTGTACCATCTGGCCTAAAATTCCAAAGGGTACTTTATAATCGATAATGTCTTCCATTTCTACGCCTCCATCTATGGGCTTTATAAAGTGTTTGTGATGCCAAAGGGCATAGGGTCCGAAGCGTTGCTCATCAACAAAATATTCTCTGTCTTTGACATGGGTGATTTCTGTTACCCATTTGGTTTTAATGCCCATTACAGGAGTTACAATATATTGTATAATTTGTCCAGGAAACATAGGTCGGTCTGCACCAGAGAGAATATGAAATCCCATGTAGTCTGGTGTGATGGTTTTTAGGTTAGCTGGACTGGAAAGAAATTCCCAAGCTTGATTAACTGTGATAGGGATATTTTGTGTTTTATGGAGGCGGTATATCTTCATCTGTTTAAATGTATGCTCACTATTTGTGATTGAATGTTCTCTTTTTGTTGAACTGTTGGTCTTTACTTTGCTAACTGCTCTTTGAGGATTTTATGAGTTGGTTGGTATTTGTCAAGTTGATTGTGATATTATTTAGTATTACTGTTTGATCATTTTTTGCTAGCTTTGGAAGCTTATTACTAGCATACATTAATTATTCACTAAAATATATAGATTTAACGAGGTCGCTATACACAACCAAACCATATACGGAAGCAAGAGGACATTTTTAGATTTTTGTTCATTAAAAAAGGCGAAAAAGAAATAGAAAATTAGAGCTGTTAGCAAGGTAATTCCTATTTGTGCTAAAAATACCTGATGCTGATTGAAAAATATATAGTTCCAACTTACATTAAGAATGACTTGTAGTGCATAGAGCAAGCGTCTCTTTTGATTGTTTTTAGTACAAAAAAGGTACATTAGATATATAGAAAAGCAGATCATAATGATAGTCCATGCAGCTCCGAAAACCCAGCCTGGAGGTGTCCAAGGAGCTTTTTCGAGGTGGGCATACCAAGAAGACTGAGGCCCGTTGTTCATGAGGAAATTCCCTAGGGCCAATCCACCAAAATTGATGACAAGAAAAATGATGAAGGACTTAACTTTTAACATAGTTACGAGCCCTGTAAAGTATCTATCTTTTTTAGAATTTGATCTGCTTCTAAGTACTTCTGATCACTAGCACTTCTGTTAACTGATTGTAAATCAAATCCTTCTTTCATTAGTCTTTGATACTGATCTTGAAGTTTTTCAATTTCAGTTTTCCTCTTAAACAGTCCAAACATTGCGTTCTAGGTTAAATGTTTTGTAATTTTTCTACTGGTTGGCTTGGTGATGGAGTAGTAGTGATCGATGAGTTCACCATTTTCATCAATCAAATATTTCTGAAAATTCCACTTTACCGAGGAACTCCCCTTTCCATTTTCGGATTTTTGAGTTAACCAATTATACAGTGGATGTTGGTTATTTCCTTTAACATCAACTTTCTCTGTGATAAGAAAGTTGACACCATAATTGACTTGACAGAATTCTTGGATTTCGCTTGAGGTTCCGGGCTCTTGTTTCCCGAACTGATTACAGGGAACGCCAATAATCATTAATTGATCTTGGTACTGATCATATAATTTTTGAAGATCTCTATATTGTGGTGTAAATCCGCATTTGGAGGCTACATTCACAAAGAGTATTTTTTTTCCTTTGTAATCTGATAAGTTAATGGGTTTTCCCTGTAGAGAATTAATTTTTACGTGATATATTTGGTTTAAAGCTGACATTGGGTTGTATTTGTTGGTGGTCTCTAAATTTTAAAACTTACAATGCCGCAGTCCATTTCAAAAATTTGTCCGGATATTGATAAAGATTTCTCTGAAAGTAAAAATTCGGCCATGACTGCGACTTCATCAGGATGTAGGTATTTTTTTAGAGGATGCCGTTGAATGATGCTGTCAATCATTTTTTCATTTCGCAATAGTTTTGAAGCCAAATCTGTATCTGTGATTGTTGGAGCGATTGCATTGACACGTATGGTTGGTGCAAGTTCTGCACCTAAGGATTTTGTTAAACCTTCTACAGCAGATTTTGCAGTAGCAATACTAGCATGAAATGGCATTCCTAGTTTAGAAGCAACCGTACTAAAGAGAACAATTGCAGGTGAATTTCCTTTTTTGAGGACTGGTAAATAGTGCTGAATGACTTTTACGGCTCCAAGTACATTAATCTCAAAATCGTTTCTAAAGTCGTCTAATTTCAGTCTAGAAACTGGTTTTAAATGAATACTCCCAGGACAGTAGATTAGTGCATCCAAAGCAGTAATTTCTGGAGGACTGTCTGCTAGGATATCGCATGTGTAATGCAACAGATTTGCATGGCTTATTGGGGGTATCGACCTGCTGATGTTGATGACTTTGTTGCTATTTACCAACTTTTTGAGGGTAGCAAGACCAATGCCTTTACTCCCTCCAATGATTGCAATTTTACGCATCTTAGGCTGCTGTTAAGGGACGACCTTTCAGCCTTTTTTCTATCTTTTGTTTGATGACAGTCAACCGCTTCATTAAATCCATCAATTCACCATCTTTATTTTTTTTGTAAATTTCGTTAATCCCTAGAATTAAAGCTTTAACTTCTCTAGAGGCTAAAATACGATCGCTAGTCGTCACAAACCTGTGTTTTCTTTGCTCAAATTCGAGTCCTTTTTCTATAATGCCCATGATTAATTATGATTTATATAGTTTAATAATTCGTTGATTTTGGTAGAGGAGTTAAATCGTCCTCCATAATATGAAGTTACCGTTGCTGATGTATCATCTTGAACACCTCTTGATGAAACGCACAAGTGTTTAGCGTCAATAATGACAGCTACGTCTTCTGTTTGTAAAGCAGTTTTTAATTCTTCTGCTATTTGATTGGTTAAGCGCTCTTGTACTTGAGGTCTTTTAGCATAATACTGAACGATTCTGTTGAGTTTTGACAAACCAATTACTTTTCCAGATGAAATGTACGCCACATGGGCTTTACCGATGATTGGAACAAAGTGATGTTCGCAATTGGAGTAAAAAGTAATATCCTTTTCTAACAACATTTGGTTGTATTGATATTTATTGTCAAACAACGCCATTTTGGGTTTATTTTTTGGATCGAGACCTGAAAAAATTTCTTCAACATACATTTTAGCGACCCTGTCTGGCGTCCCCTTTAACGAATCGTCTGTTAGGTCTAATCCTAAAACATCCATGATCTGTTGAAATAAAGATGAAATTTGTTTTTTCTTTTCATCATTGGTAGTTTGGAATGCATCTGCTTTCATTGGTGTCTCTAAACCAGTGAACATGTGATCATCTCCGACTTCATCGAAAGTGAATCCATTTAATCTATACCCATTTTTTTTTGTTTGAATTAATGCTTTGGTACTCATTTAATTTGTCTTTTTTTAGTGCTGTCTTTAAGTAACTCTAAGCTTAAAACAAAGCACTGTTTTTATCTTTTTGAAATAGAGTTGTTCGAGATTTGCTTTTGGCGCGAGCATTTAAATCGCCCTTTATCAAATTCTCTCAGTTTACTATGTTTTGTTTTTCTACCTTGAACTCGTTTACGCCAAAGTTTAAAACTTTTAAGTTTCATTTTAGATCTCATAAGAGCAATAACTTGTTGCTCGCTGAGTCCAAACTGAAGCTTAATGGCATCGAACGTGGTTCTGTCTTCCCATGCCATTTCAATGATTCTGTCAATTGAACGTGTTGTTAAATTATTCATATGCGGGAAATGAAAATTTTTCCTGGCTTTCAACCTTCAATCGGATCATTTTTTTGATGAAGCTTTTATTTTCTTTCAAAGTTCTGTTATTCTTGAATCTGATAAACTTACCATCTGCATGGATACTCAAACCATAAGACTTATAAATGACCAGTTTTCTGTATGGTATCGCCCAAATGTAATTCTCTAGTCCCTTAGTTATTCTTACTAAAATACCATTAGGGCGTAATTCGATGTTACCATAGTTAAGATCTGATACCTTGTTTAACAAACTATTGAAATTTTGACTAACTTCTTCTACGATCATTCTTTTTGATCCAATACCACCAATTTTAAGTGACTCGAAGAAAGAAAAGCAATGACCAAGACAATCATTGATAATTTTTGATGTCTCGCTGTCTTCGTATGTTGTATTGAATATCATCTTAAATAATTACCCTCAAATATAGTTTTGTTTAATTAATTTATCAAATTGTTGAACAAAAATTAACATTTTGTTATGAAACGTTAAAAAGATCATTTTACTCAGCTCGTTTTCAGCTAAATAATCGCCTTGCTGTAAGTATTGATAATCATCAAGCGATGATTTGTCGATAGTTTATTTTAAGAAATACGTTATTTGAGTTTTTCTTTCAAACATTGATTATTCATTTGCAAGCATTCTATTGCGATCGTTAAGTGTATGTTTGTCTAAAATTCTGTTACCTTCCTTTTTGACAAGAGAATTCTTACGTATTCTCCATAGGATATCTGAGGCTTTTTTTCTACTTTTTTTAATATCGACTACTGGATGAGGATAATTTTTCCCTAGATAAAAATTATTAAACTCTTGTTCAAGAGGAGTCATAGTGAAAGGCTCTTGAGCAAAATGTGTATCCAGATTTGCTAATTCTGGCACCCATTTTTTGATGAATATGGCATCTTGATCGTGATCAAATCCGTTTTTAATAGGGTTGTAAATTCGCAAATTATTGATGCCTGTTTCTCCTGCTTGCATTTGAAGTTGAGGAAAGTGAATTCCAGGTTCAAAATCTAGAAACATTTGTGAGAGGTGAGTGGTAGCGTCTTGCCATGGCTGCCAGAGAATGTGAGTAAAAAAAGAAACAGTGAGCGCTCGCATCCGAAAATTTAGATATCCTGTTTCTTTTAAACATCTCATACTAGCGTCAACCAACGGAAATCCTGTTTGACCTGTCTTCCATGCCTTTTGATAGTTCTTTGAAATGGATTTTTTTAGTTTGTGATAACCTTTATTGATACTAGCCTCTTCCATGGTGTGTTCCATTTCAAACTTCTGAATAAAGTGAGCTTGCCATCGAAGTCTAGAAAGGAAAGCGCCTATATGTCTTCGATTACTCTGTGTTTTGATTTCTTGCCCTTGCTGGAAGATTTCTCTGACTGAGAAATTTCCCCACGCTAAATACGGGGATAGCCTACTACAACTTTTTCTTGAAGGAGCTGGTTGTGAAATATGAAACATATAGTTTTTATGACGATATTTGAAAAAGCTGTTTGCATATTTCCGACCCATAACCCTACCTCCTTTTTGGAATAGCGTTTGTTGAGGAGTTTGAAGGCTTATTTTTTGAGAGATGTGCTCAATATCTTCAATCTCTTGTAAACGAAGTATTTGATCTTTTTGGGGCTGAAAGACTTCTAAAGGTTGGCTTATGTATTCATTCCAATCCTCAAACCATGTCTCTCTGTTTTGAAGCCCTCTTTGAACGCCATTGTTGATGTTTTCTATCCAGCAAATATTATTGTTACGGCAGTACCGTTTAAAATCACGGTCTCTATCATAAGTTACCAAAATGCCGGTTTCTGTGTGGGAGAATACCTTGTCAATTTTATAAAAATTTTGAATTTGATTAAACACGCCAATGATATCTGACTGAACGGTGAGGACTTTCGTATTCAACGCATCCAATTCAGCATTGATATCAACCAAGGATTCTTTTATGAAGTTCCAATGTCGTTCACTATAGTGG
This sequence comes from Flavobacteriaceae bacterium, assembly GCA_964228785.1. Classification (GTDB taxonomy): domain Bacteria; phylum Bacteroidota; class Bacteroidia; order Flavobacteriales; family Flavobacteriaceae; genus Polaribacter. The sequence goes on along the minus strand of CAXRAW010000074.1, from coordinate 20,081 downwards.
GGATCGTCTATTAGCATATTTTCAAATACAAATACAATTAAGAATCGTTTTTTTGCTTTCACTGCATTAGCTATGGCTCCATTGTCGTGAAGTCTTAAATCTCTCTTTAACCAAACGATATTAATGGTTTCTCTGTCATTCATTTTCTAGATTTTTTAGAAAGTTTTCTGCATTACTGATATGTTGATGTTTAGTTTCTGGCTTCATTTTATCAAAAGTTCTAATGAGCATTCCCAATCTTGGGTTACTCAAAAAGAAATCACGATGTTTATCCATAAAGTTCCAAAACAAGCCATCCCAAATTTTTTGCCACGATCCTTTTTTGTAATTACTCATTTTCATAATATAATTTGAACTACTGATATAAGGCTTGGTGGACATCAAACCACCATCCGCATATAGGCTCATTCCATATACATTAGGAACCATTACCCAGTCGTATGCATCGATAAACAACTCCATAAACCACTGATACACATCATTGGGATCAAACTCACAGAGCACCATAAAATTTCCTAGAATCATCAAACGTTCTATATGGTGGGCATATCCTGTTTCCATTATTTTTTTGATTACATCGTCTATGGGTTGAATTCCTGTAGTACCATCATAAAATGAGGCTGGAATTTTACGTGAGAAGTTCCAGAAATTTTTTGTTCTTTCTTCTGTACCTTTAACTTCATAAACTCCCCTAATAAATTCACGCCACCCTAAAATTTGACGGACAAAGCCTTCTGTCGAGTTCAGTGGAACATGGTTATTCTTTGCAAAATCAATGGCCTTTTCAATCACGTACATTGGATTTAGTAGCCCTATATTCATTAGAGGTGATAATAAGCTATGATTCAGAAAATGTTCTTCTCGTACAATGGCATCTTCATAAATACCAAATTCATGAAAGCGAAATTCAAAGAACTGTTCTAGCCATAACTCCGCGGAAGAAAAATCAATTGGGTAAGTCACAAAATCGGGTATTTTGCCATAGTGATGTGCAAAGTTTTTTTGAACATATTGTTCAGCTTCAAGGTGGTATTCAGATTTTGATGCATTCACAATGCTTGGAGGGACTTTATCTTTTGGGTATTTTTTTCGATTATCGCTGTCATAGGTCCATTGTCCACCTTCTGGTTTTCCCTGAGCCATTAAAATATGTCGATTGGTTCGCTGACTTTTATAGAATGCTGTTTGAAAAAATTTCTTTTTTGTTGGTTTGAAGAATGAACTCAGTTCTTTTTTTGTGTTGATAAAAAGAGGATTTTCATACCAAACAATTGAGACTTCTTTAGCTGCTTGATCGATGTGTTTTTGAAGCCAATTATCAGTAGGGTCTATAAGATGAATGTCAGTAATACCTTTTGACGCCAAAGAAGTAATTAAATACCTTACGTCTGAGCTTTCTTCGAGAGCCTCGATGTAATAGACAGTTTTGCCAATCGACAAGAGATAGGATTCATAGGCTCTCATCGAGGCTCTGTGAAATGCAATTTTCTGCTTGTGAAATCGGTAGTGAGTGAAGAATAGGAATTCTTCAACAAGATACACTGTCCCGATATTCTTCAGAACTTCAGAAGTTCTGAAAAGTTGATGCGGAAAGATTATTGTGACACTTGTTTTTTTCACATCCAATCAATTAAAATAAGCTAGGTTGTAGCCATAAATTTCTGAATTTTTGACTGGCATCATATCGCTCAGCCTGTAATTGTGTGTTGAATTTTCGATCTCTAGGATCATTACCAACACCAGAGACATACATCCAGTTCCCATAATTGCTATGTACGTCGTAATCAATGAGCTTTTCTTCAAAATATGCTGCACCTACACGCCAATCCAATTCCAACTCTTTAGCAAAGAAGGAGGCTACGTTTTGACGACCGCGGTTGCTCATCCATCCTGTTCTCTTTAGCTCTATCATATTAGCATTTACAAAGTTGTCTAATGTTTTACCTTCTATCCACTTTTTTATACTTTCTGCATCTCTATTCCATTCATATTTCTTTTTAAGAATACCATCTATTTGGAAAATGTCATTTCCAAACTTCATAGAGACGTATTTAAAGTAATCTCTCCAGATAAGCTCAAAGATCAACCAATAAGTGGATTGATTTTTGTAGTGTTCTTGCTCGAACTTCTTCACATGCCAATAAATTGTTCTTGCTGAAATACTCCCATTAGCCAGCCAAGGTGAGAATTTAGAACTGTATTCTGTTCCTAGTAGTCCATTTCGTGTCTTTTTGTAGAAACCTAACTGTTTGGTGTTAAAAAAATAATCATTAAGTCGTTTTAGTGCCGCTGTTTCACCTCCAGAAAACGGAAATGCTGTCCTGCTGTCTATCTCCAAATCTTCAAAACCTAACTCTTTAAGTGAAGGTATTGGAGTTCGTTTTGAAACAAGGTTGTCTTTCTCAAAGGTTTTTCCTGTGATGAGTATAGGCTGAATTTTGACATATTTTTCTACCTTTTTTCTGAAATTGCTGAAGACATTTGGAATTTTTTGGGGATCAGAAAGGATATCGTTTGGATGATAAAGAAATTGATTGTAAACCTCTACAATTTCAATGTGATTCAACTTGGATTGCACCTGTTTTTTTTCTAGACATTCTTCATGAGTCCACTCCTGTTGTTTGTAAATACTACAAATACTATATGCTTTACAAATCGCGGGAATGGCATTTTCAGCAGTATCTAAGGAAAAGAGCAGAGAGATGTTTTTTTGAAGTAGGTTCTGCTTGAGATCTGTTAAACTCTCTAAAAGGAATTGTAGTCTATGAACCCCTAGCTTTTGGAAGCCAAAGTTCGATTTTTTGAATAACAAAGGATCCAGACAATAAACACCTACCAGCCGTTCATTCTCAAGGATCGCCTTTTCCAAGACTGCATTATCTTGGACTCGAAGGTCATTTCCAAACCAAACTAATCCTGTTTTTTTTTGTTTCTTCTGCATCGTTCACTACAGTATTTTACGTGTTCCCAGTCTCTTTTCCATTTCTTTCTCCACAGAAATGGTCGTCCACAAATCAGACATATTTTTTCTGGTAACTGTTGCTTTTTCATTTTTTGACAGCTACCAAGCGGTTGATCATCCCATTGAATACAAGCCAGTGGAACGGGGTCACCAGATACCAATACAACCTACCAGCGATTCCTCTAGGTCTAAAGGTGGCTGTTTGGTGTAATTTGTCATTCTCAATCTTAAATTCTAACCAAGCCTCTCCTGGCAATTTCATTTCTGCATAAAGCAGTAACTTTTTTCTTTTCTTGTCTGCATAGATCACTCTCCAAAAATCTAGTGCATCTCCTGCATGTAACTTATGAGGATTTGTTCGACCTCTCCTCAACCCAGTGCCTCCCACAAACTGATCTAATAATCCTCTAATTTTCCATAGAAATGTGCCATAGTACCATCCCTTATCACCTCCAATGGACCAGATTTTGTTTAACGTTATCTGTGTATCAACAATTTCTCGTTGTTTAAAATCTTTGTAACAGCCAAACTTTGGAACGTTGATGAATCGGTGGATATAGTCTTTTAGCCGTCCACTACTTATGTAGGAATCTTTCCAGCTAGAGAGAATGCTATTTTGCTCAATCTTTATGAATGCTAGTTGCACAGCTTTCTTATAATTCATGGGACTTACATCAAGTAATGTATTCACTTCTGAGGGTTTCCCAATGATTTCAATACCCATACTGTTCACTAGCGAAGATGCTAGTTTGTATGACGTGGAGGTGACAAAATAAAGCCAATATGATGAGAGCTTTGGAGTCATTACAGGCACTGTGATGATTGTTCTTTTTAATGCTCTAACTTGAGCAAATTGGAGAAGCATTGCTTTATAAGTGAGAATTTCAGGACCATAAATATCAAAAGACTTATTAAATGTGTTGCTGTTTCCAGCAGCTCTTGTTAGGTAACTCAATACATCGCGTATTCCTATGGGTTGCGTTTTGGTATGAAGCCATTTTGGAGCAATCATGATGGGAAGTTTTTCCACAAGGTCACGAATGATTTCAAAGGAAGAACTTCCAGAGCCAACAATAATCCCTGATTTGAAGGTTGTTAAATTATATGTATCTGATTTTAAGGTTGATTCTACATTTTTTCTAGAAAGTAAATGTTTGGAAAGTTTAGTATCATTGGTAATTCCACTAAGATAAATAACCTGTTGAATATTTGTGTTTTCTATAGCTCTCTTAAAATTAAAAGCACATCGCTCCTCAAGAATATGGAATTCTTTTGCTGAGTTCGACATGGAGTGAATGAGATAATAAGCAATATCTACATCTATTGGGATACTTTGAAGTGATGCTGATTTTAAAAAATCTGCTTCAATAAATTCAATATTTTTTTCGTTTGAATACTGATGCTCTACACGAGCAATGTCTCTTACAATACAGACTAAGCTATGGCCTTCGTTCAATAAAATGGGAATTAAACGCTTACCTATATAACCTGTCGCACCTGTAATCAGTATTCTCATATTAGTCCATTTGAAATACTTTTTTTGGACGCTGATATTCTAAACGTGTGTTTCCCTTTGCAACTGCATAGGCATCGAGACCATTAATTGCTGCAACTTTACCTTTAGATAAATTGATAAAACCATCTTCTTGAACAAGTTCATTCTGAATGTACAGGTCTTCTATTTCTGCGATGATATGCAATACTCCGTTAGTCTTGATGTAGTATTCTTCTTTAAAGCACATTTTCATTTGAACGGGACATCCTTTTACAAAGGGGGCAATACATCCATTTTTGTATTCAGTCTCTAACGTAGTCATGTCAAACTCAGAAATTTCATGGGGGTATTTTGCTGAGGTGTGATGTGCATCTGCAAGAATATCTTCGTGAATATGGTTGATGGTAAAAACTCTCGTCTGTTTTATGTTGTTATAGGTGTTTCTGGGAATAGTGGTAGGACGTAAAATAAACCCAAGAATGGGTGGATTGGATCCTAAATGAGTCACAGAACTGAAAACAGCGACATTAGTAATGCCATCCTTAGAGACAGACCCTAACAAGTTGGCAGATTTGTACCCAGAGCAAGAGTTGATGAGATTAATTCTGTAAACATGTTGCAATTGGTCTATCTTCTTTCTAGAATAATGCATCATAGGTTCGTATAATTTTTAACTTTTATATGATTTGCTTTGAGATCAAACATTAAATTGTAAAGACCAAAAAAAGTTCTATTGATATAGATAAAATGTTTTGATCCACGATTTCCATTCATATTTCGCAATTCAGTACTTTTTGCGTAGCGTTCACTCAAATCAGCAATCTGGCCAAAGAAATTCCCATTACTAAAGTCAAATATTTCTTCATTAAAAGGCTGTGTAAAAACGGTTAGTAGTTCATGGAACATTTCGGTAAAAAACGCTATTTCTTTTGGAGAATCGTCTGCTCTTAAAATTTCTAATTCATACAGTTTCTTTGTAAAAAACTTGGGATTTTTTAAATTTTCTTGGTTTGCAAGCTCGAAATAGGGGGTATAGAATTCATTGGGGATTGTTTTCATACATCCAAAATCTAAAGCAACTAGTTTTCCTTCTTTTGTAACTAAAAAATTCCCAGGGTGTGGGTCTGCATGAACTTTTCTAAGTACATGTATTTGGTACATGTAAAAGTCCCACAACGCTTGTCCTAATTTTTGTGATAACTTTGGGTCTTCATTATAAGCAGTGAATTCAGAAAGATGTTCTCCTTTCATATAATCCATAGTGATAATTCTTTCTGACGAAAATTCGGGGTAATAATTTGGGAATATCAAATTGGGAATGTGTTCACATGCTTTGGCAATTTCTTGGCTTTGTACTACCTCTAAAACATAATCTGTTTCTTCTAGCAGTTTATGTTCCACTTCTTTAAAATATTTATCAGAATCTTTCCCTTTTATGTTGAACATTCTCATGGCTATAGGTTTTACCATAGAGAGGTCAGAAGTGATACTATTGGAAACTCCTGGATACTGAATTTTTACTGCTAGTTTCTTTCCATTCTTTCCTGCAAGGTGAACTTGCCCAATACTAGCAGCATTTACAGAAGAGGAATTAAAGGAATCAAAAATTTCACTAGGATGTTTTCCAAAGTACTTTTTAAATGTCTTTATGACGAGGGCAGGAGATAGAGGAGGAACCGAAAATTGAGCCAAGGAGAACTTTTCAACATACGCTTGAGGGAGTATATTTTTCTCCATACTTAACATCTGCGCCACCTTTAATGCACTTCCTTTAAGCTTTTTTAAACCATCATAGATATCATCTGCATTGTTCTGATTGAGTCGTGATTTCGCTTCCTCTTCTGAGTTGATCAACTTATCTCCATAATACTTTATATAATTTACACCTATTTTAGCTCCTGTTTGTACCAATTTGGAAGCGCGTTGGATCTTTGAGGTTGGAATTTTATTGATACTTTTCACTCCTGTAAATTTACACCAGCTGTTTGGTATTTAATCATTTCGTTTTGTTAGGATATTGACCTTTTTAACTAATCCATTTGAATGGACTTCACATTATTTAACTCTTACAAGTTTTTTCTTTAAATAAAAATTTTCCCAAATCAATCACACTTTGAATGGCTGTTGTATCAATTAAATCGAAACTTGCATTCACTGACTTTTCGATGAATATATCGGTTTTCTCAAAGGAAGATGAGGTGTCGCTGAGCCAAAATTTGATGGTTGTTAGTAATTGCGCCCAAGCCAAGCTTTGTATCCCACAATCTTGTAATCTTTCTAGTGAATCCACTTTAGAGTCCACAATATTGATGTCTAAATTTTTAATATAACCCGTAAATGATTTTTTTAACTTATGAAGTGACTTTAACGACTTCAAATAATTCTTTTTGTTGGAAAGAACAAAGACTACATAACTTCTATTTGCTGTTAGATTTTCAAAAAAGGTATAATAGAAACTCAACAATTTGGTTCTACTGTCATATGTTTTATATTCTTCGCTTTGGTTAAGTATTGTCTGAGTATTATCAAAAAATAGTTTGAATATTTCAGATGCTAACACGTCGAAAGATTTGAAGTGTTTGTAAAAAAGAGTCTCTTCGAAATTATTTGCTTTTGCAAAGCTAAATACAGAAGTAGGAGGCTTGCCATGATCTAATATGTATTCCATATACCATGAAATAAGATTGTTTTTTGTAACTGCTTTCTTTTTGGCCATTCTATCAATATTTGATGTAAAATTACAAAATGTTTAATTATTTAAAGTAAATGTTAAACAAAATATTTGTTAAAAGTTTAAACATAGAAAAAATTAAAATTTTACCAATAAAAAAATAACCTCTCAATAAAATTATCGAAAAGTATTTATTCTTCGATTAGAAAAATATGTGTGATTTTTGGTAAGGTAAAAATCAAAAAAAGTACATTTGTAGATGTCAAAAAAAAGAAATATGTTTAATACTGTTGAAAAAATTAAATGCTTAATCATAGGTTCAGGGCCAGCAGGTTATACGGCTGCCATCTATGCCTCTAGAGCTGATTTACATCCGGTTATGTACACGGGTTTGCAAATGGGGGGACAGTTGACAACCACTACAGAAGTTGATAATTTTCCAGGATATCCCAATGGAACTGATGGGACAATGATGATGGAAGATTTAAAAAATCAAGCAGAAAGGTTTGGAACTGATGTTCGTTTTGGAATGGTGACCAATGTTGAGTTGTCAAACGAAGTAGGTGGGGTTCACAAGGTTATTGTAGATGGTGATAAAATACTAGAAGCAGCTACCATAATCATCTCCACAGGAGCTTCCGCAAAATATCTAGGTCTCGAAAATGAACAGCGTTTGATAGGTGGAGGAGTCTCTGCATGTGCAACCTGTGATGGATTTTTTTACAAAGGGCAGGATGTTGTTGTAGTTGGAGGTGGAGATACTGCTGCTGAGGAAGCTACATATTTAGCAAAACTTTGTAAAAAAGTGACCATGCTAGTAAGGCGAGATGAAATGAGAGCTTCAAAAGCCATGCAACATCGAGTAAACAATACGGAGAATTTAGAAGTTTTATACAATACAGAGTTAGATGATGTATTAGGAGAATCAGTTGTAGAAGGAGTACGTATAGTCAACAATCAAACCAAAGAAAAACACAATATTCAAGTGACAGGAGTATTTGTTGCCATAGGACATCAACCTAACACCGATTTATTCAAAGGTATGATTGATATGGACGATACGGGTTATATCATCACCGAAGGAAAATCTACAAAAACTAATATCCCAGGAATCTTTGCTGCTGGAGATGTTCAGGATAAAGAGTACAGACAGGCAGTAACTGCTGCAGGTACTGGATGTATGGCTGCCTTGGATGTTGAACGTTACTTAGCAGCTCTTCAATGAGTTTTTGAGTCTCGCTATTAATATCAGATTGAATATCTGAAGCTACTCTTAAGCCATCGACTTTTAAAGTTGTAAACAGTTCTGAGTAGCTTAATGACTCTAGGATATTTTTTAGATCAGATTCTTTATTTGAGAGAGCTTCAGTAAGCTTAAAATTACTTGAAGATAATGGGTATCGACTAGACGACTATGGTAGAAGTGGTTTAAAAAAATCTATCGTACCAAAACATTATGAAATTAATTTTTACTAAGCCAAATAACCTAAAGGTACAGTTGCAGTGATATTTTGCCTTATTGATCTGATACGAACAATTATTTTGTTTTTATTGTTAGCATTCATTACTTCACACTCTACTCCTTCAAAGGGACTTACTTTCAATAACTTGAGTTCTCCTACCCGAAGTGGCTTTGAATCCACTTTAACCTCTTCCAAACCATCAATTTCTGACAAGAGTTTAATTCTACTGATTTCCTCTTCAGTCACTAACACATAATTTTCTGCACATTTAACAAAAGAACAGCTACTTTTTAATGAAAGAGCTCTGTGTAAATCCAAGGTTGAATTAAGTTTTACAAAGACATAAGAGGGAAATAATGGGACAGAAGTTAGTTTCTTGCAATTTCTATATCTCCTTATTTTTTTTACCGTAGGAAGAAATGATTCTAGTTTATGTTCTTCAAGTAAGTTACGTATTTTTTTTTCGTGATTTACTCGCACATAAAGAACGTGCCATCCGCTGTTGAATTTCATAAGATAAATATTTAAAAAGTTGATTATTTGATTTTTATGTTTGTCGCGATGAATATCTTTTATCTGATTTGCAGTTTTCTATACAGATAAACTCATTAAACATCAAGTGACTTTGAGTTGGGATATCTGGGGTAAAATTTCTTAAACGATTCTTACAGAATTGATTTATTACTTCAAATTGTAAAATTCACATATTCGTTGTGTTAGAACACAGAGAAAGTATTAAACCGAAGCTCTATGTGTGAAATTTTTTGATTGTAAAGTAGATCAATCTTTAACATTTTTAAACCGATTTAGTGCTATTTAAAATAGTAACTTGTTACTTTAACTCTTTATTGACTGGGAAGGTTTCCTAGCCAATAACCTATGTATTTCGAGATAATACGGATGAATAAATCAACTGGTTTAGCAGTGAAATTTATCATCTTTACTTTGAAGAAAAATAAAATAGCTTTATGAACTAGTACATTATTTCTTAAAACTTTTGGAGTCGATAATTTAACAAATAAGTGTATGATAATTATATAGTTACTGATCTGAAAAATTAAAATTAATCAACGAAATAAAATAAGATCCTCTGGCTATTTAATGGTGATTAGTTTCAAAAAAGATGCTAGTAAAAGGACTTAATATCTTTTGTTAAAAAAACGTTTTAGTGTAGTAGAATTTTTGTTTGAACTGTATAGTATCTCGATAGTCTAGACCTTTAGGATACTGAAATTCTTTTAGAGCTACTTTCATAGCATTGCCAAAAATCCCTTTACGGATTTTGCCTATTTAGAGTTGAAATGAAACGTGCGAAACATAACTATCATTTTAATTTCTGATGGATATTCATTTAAAAAAATCTTTGTTTAGCTAATTAAGAACCAAACATATTTTGCTAAAATCCAGAGCTTCGCCACTATCGAGTATGCTTTTAGCACTACAAGAATCAATTTAAAAATTAACAGAAAGTATCCACAGTAATGTAAGAAATTGACTGTAACCGTCACAAAAATGCAAAGTATTCTAGGTATTAGTCAATACCCATAAACGGTGAAATTTTTTCCTACCCAAAAGAGGGATTCATAGAAACAGGGGGTAATTACCATTTAAAATGGCTACTAAGGTGTTGTTATCACAAGCATAGGCTTCTATTAACCAAGTAGACAATTAAGCTTTTTGATTATCTACTTACTTTTTTCATCTGCATGAACTGTCATTCGTTAGCGAATTAACCCGTATTTGAGAGGATAGGGCTAACGATGTCAGGTTTAAAAAGTAAAATCTATTTGTCTAGAGAGGTCAATTCAAAATTCAAAATTTCTCTTATATTTTGAGTAGATCATCATGAATAAACTCGTAGTCAAGGGTAACTTGTAACCGTTTAGAACTGATAATTTTATACAATGGTCGATCTGTTTCTTCGAAAGTAGGATTGTCAAATCCTAAGCTAAGTTTTGCATTGGTGTAAAAATCCCTTCGAGTAGGGTGATGATTAGAACAAGCATTTAAGGTAATATTCCAGCAGTTTTGCACAATAATTTGATGGATTATCGCTATCGCATCTTCTTGATGAATCATATTCACATATCCCTCTGGTTGAGGTATCATCCTTCCTCCTTGGAACCAGTTACCAGGGTGCCGATTTGGCCCAAAAAGCCCAGCAAGACGAAGAATCGTAGTCTCAAAGTACGTATTCTCTCGAAAACATTGCTCAGTAGCAGTTAATGGTTTCTGAACTGTCTCGGTATCTTCAGTAACCACAGAATTGGTATTCGGATAAACCGATGTAGAACTGATAAAAATTACTTTTCCAACACCACTCTTTTGAATCTGTTTAATTAGCTGTTTGTACGCAGTAACATTTTTAGAGGTAATGGCAATCACCAGTACATCTGATTGTAAAAACAAATCAAACTCCTTGTGCCTCTCAATATCCACCAGATAGGACTGCGCTCCTAGGTGACCAATATCAGATAATTTACATTCTTTAGTTGTAGAACCTTTTACAGTATACCCTTTACTCAATAGCAAAGTAGCCAAAGGCTTTCCCAACCATCCCATACCAAGGATACTTATTTTTTCCATGTGCTAACTCCTAAAATCTGCAATTTACTCTAAATCGTCTATCGCTTGTTTATTTTTTTGAAAAAGATAGATGAATATACTACCTTAAGGTGAGATTGAAAAGCGTATTCGGGACAAACGAAAACAGATAGAGTAAGCTGCAAAATCACTCAACTTAATTGTCGCAGCAAAGCTGAGGGGCGAAATCAAAATTTTGAAGGAGTAGTTATGATCGTTATGATTACAACGAGGAAAAGATTGTAGTTTAAAATTACGCTTTAAGTTTTATTTTCATTTGGAAAAAAGTAAAGTAACGACTTCTTGCATTGAAGTCTTTTAGATGTGATAGCATAAAGGAGACATTTTCTATAAAAAAAGGGAAACGAATCATAGGCCCTTGAAAAACTTTGGCAGGACTTCCAAAATTTTGTCTATATATACCAAGCAGTCCAAAATTAAATGACTTATTTGAACTTGGATTTGTATTCAACTCAACAATATTGATGACGAATTGGTGATCTTTTGACTTACCATTGAATCCTCTAAAGAAGCGATATTGACCATGGAGTAAGAGTCTTTTTTTAAAAGCAGTGGTATTAAAATCAATGCGAGGACCAATATATTGTTGTTTTCTTGTATCAAATTTTGAATAGATAAAAAATTTAAACTTTTTAAATGCAAGACCAATCATCAAATCTGCTCGCCAAAAAGTGGTTTTTGAGTTCAATTCTTTGTTGTTCAGTATTATTATTTCTTGTGGTCTAAATCTGAATTCAATTTTTTTGGTGTCGATTCTAATTTCTGGTGATAATTGCCATAAATAATCCGTTCCTACTTCTTGAGCAAATGAACAGGTTGAAAAGAAGAATAGTAGAGTGAAAAGAAATTTAAATTTTATCATTGTCTCAGAAGTTATTTTTTGACTCTGCATTAATTTGAGTGGATAAATCAGGAATGCGTAGCTAACTTTATTCATTTTAAATTAGATGAAATTCTTACCGGGGGATTAGTTAGAAAAAGACTAGCGTCCAAACAAAAAAAATAACTAAATATCAAATAGTTAGCATTAATTTAAATGCATTAAAAAAGTATGTTTCTAGTAAAGTGTCCGTTATAAAACAAAAAGTAAGTTAGTGAAAGATATGGGGGAAGGATGAATCTTAAAATTTCATTTTCAACGATTCTGAGCTTGCGATTATATTAATTAAACTTGTAGCATTAATTTTCAACATTTTGATATCATTATCGCAAAAATCTTTAAATTTCAATGATGATCTGCCTTTGAAGATTAGTAAATCATCATTTTGAATTATATCAAGGTCTAGATTTTGAAAATCATTGATTTGATGATTTCCATCTAACATCAAAAAAGCAGAATAACCAATATCTATCGATCCTAAGTCGTCTTTCGAACATATTTTATGATCTGTTATCCTGAGTATTTTAATAATATCTGATTCTGTTGCATTAGTTAAAAATAAACTGTTTTTTAGATAATTATGTAATTCATAAACATTTAAAACTCCTTCAAGATAGTCATATGTTGGCGAGTACATTTTTTTTATTTCACTTGTATCTTTATCAAAATAAAATGAGAATGTATCTTTTGAAATTTTAGAAAGGCAGTAGAAAGCTCCTTCTCTTAATACTAAATCTTCATTAAAGATATGAGCTGTTATTTCACTTGGAATGTTTCCATCCAAATTCTCATGTATTAACAGCTCCATTGCCTTTAATCGAATCCAAATATTTAGTCTTCCATATTCTAGGTTAAGTATACTTTTTAATCTGCTTGTGGGATCTAATCTAGCGGCAGGGAAATAGTTATTTAGTTTATAATGTTTTTCATTAAGCTCTAAATCGTCTATTACCGGTATTAAGTACTCCTTAAACTCCTCATCAAATAAAATATCAACTAGTTCAATCACCAAAATTTTATTTTCTGGAATACTGTCCTGTGTGATGCTTATAATTTTTGAAACTTCGTCTTTGTCGTAAATTAACGTTGTGAGTTTAAAAATTCGATATGTTGACTTTTCTAATTCTCCTTTTAATAAATCAAGCATATCCTCAAGTTGAGGTTCATGATCTAAGTCTAACAATGCTGCAAGAAGCCAATTATAGTTGGACACCTCATCTTCAATCTTATTTTTTATCAAAAGGTATTGAGGGTCCGTATTCCTCACTTCATGATTTAACAATGCAGAAATAATTCTACTTTCAATTTCAATATCTTTTACATGTAATCCATTTAGCATTAAATCTGTACAACTTTCAAAATGATCACTTGAAATGATATCTAATAAGATTAAGTTTAAAGCATTGCCCGTTACTGTGTTTGTTGATAAAGCAATTTCTATTTCTCTTTTTAAAGTTGAAGAATCATAATCAATCAAGTATAGTAGTAAAGTCAATCGAATACTTAAATCATTTTTCTTAGATTCAATGAAATTTTTAAAAGACTTTGATATAATTTTTGCTTTTAAGGCAAACAACAAATATTCAACAACATAATGATCATCATCCTCAAGCAAGTGTATTATTTCATTGAAGTGGGATTGAACCCAGTTCTTGTGCATCGCATCTATATGATCTATCTTTCGTTGAGATACTGAGGGTAGCTGTAAGTTTCTGAAGTCGGTATGTAATGAAGAGTCTTTTTCGTATAAGTAGTTTACACCTGGAAGCAATAGGTTTAACAATACATTTTTTGAGCAGTCAGAATTTGGTTCTAGTGTGTTCACAAAACTATTGACTTGAAATACATTGATTGTGTTTATCTGAATATTATCAAGCTTTTCACTAATGTGATTTTTATACTGAATAAAAACCTCATTTATTTTTTTAATCCATATAAAACACAAAGGTATGAGAAGAATCACACAGGCAATTTGTATGTAATCAGATGGTATAATGAACTGAATTGTAACCAAAATTAATCCTATGATAATGGCTCCTAGTTGTCTAGCTTTTCCTTCTGTATTGGATTGAACAATAGATCTTATTGAAGTACTTATCGGTTGAAATAGAAGTTTGAATGATGAATCCTCCAAAGACCTTTTAGCTATTATGAGTGCTAACATGTTTAAAACTATAATAATATAGATAATATCGGAATATCCTTCAAAAGTTAGCGAGACCAAAGAAAATATCAATGCCAAGGTCGATAAAACTAATAAGGCAAAAGGTAATACAGAAAGACCAAACTTAAGCCCAAATTTTTCTAATAACTTTCCTGAAACAAATGTATTCATTAGAAATTCTATTGCTTTAGTAACCCCAAGAAATAAACCAATAAATACTCCCAGAGTAACTGGATCTTCAAAATAAACTTTTGAGGCATTCAGAAATAAATAACTAACCAAGATAAGGCCAGCCATGGAAAATAAAGATAAAATCCAGATACTTTTAAAATATGAATCTCCAAATATTTTTACTTTTTTTCTACGATTATTTGATATTATTTTAGCCTCAGAACCAACAATATATTCTGAAAACTTCTTGTTAATTATAATTTGAATAATTCCTCCCAAAACGACACCGCCAAGAGCACACCAAAGAAGGATAGATGAATTATTAAAAAAACTTAGAATTAAAGGGACTGTTAAATAACTAATTACAGCTGCAATAACTGATCCAGAAGCAATTAAACTAAATAAGCGTTTCCCTTGTCTTAAATCGAATAATTTCATTGTTAAACTACTAGAGACCAGTGTTGTAAAAGATACCAATGGTGCGTAAAATATAAACCCAATGAGGCCTACATTCTTATTCAAAGGATCAGAATCAATAGCTATCTTTAACACTAATATAAAAGCAGAAATAAGACTTAGTGTAACTATAGAATGAGTTTTAAAACTCATTTTATTCAGGGAATAAGAAAAAATAGATGCTAATGCCACACCCACAATTCCAGACCCAAGATAAGCATACGTTATGAGGCTTTTGTCCAAAACAGACATTGAGTAGGAATTATAGTAGGAGATAAAGACTCCATAGAACAACGATTGAACTACCAGAAAGATAATTCTTGAATATTCCTTCTTTTTAATGTTTAAGAATCTACTTATATTTTTCATTATTGATTAGAGTTTCAAAGTTACTAGAGCTAGGTCAATTGAGGGAAGCGGCTTAAACACGTTCTTAAGTTTTTTTTCGTAGCGGAACCCTACCTTAAGAAGTGTCTTTACCATCCAGGGAGATGGATATGAAATTAATGTTTTTATCCCCTTTTCTCGAGCTGTTTTTATCCAAAAATTTAGGATCGCCTCAGAAATTCCTTTTTTTCTATAATCAACGTGGATTACCATCCTACCTGTTGCAGCAACAGGAGGTCTCATAACTACATATTCGTTATTCTCTTCCTTGTAAGTACACCAATCAGAACCAATGGTTGTATTTGGTTCAAAATTCTCACTGTAGGGTAATTGTTTGATAGAATTTATTAATTGAAGGCGATGAGTAGCCACTAGCTTGTTGTTTTCTATGATTCCACAATGGATTGACGCCAAATCTTCAGTTTCGTCTTGTTGGCTATAGAACTCTTCTTTTATCAGCTCGTTTGAATGAAAATCACTCCAACACTGCTCTCTTAATTCAATAATCCCCTCTTTGTGTACACCGAAATTGATGACTTCTATCTTATACTTTCTTGACTTTTCCATATCTAAAGTTTATATTTTGCTCGAAACATAATACTTCTGGTGTTTTGTAAAGATCTAGAACTGTTACTTATTTCATTAGCAGATCTAATGCCAGGGTGATAGTATTTTTGATTGAAAATATTGTTGATCAAAATCCCTATTTTAAGTCCCTCAAATAATTCATAATTCACATTGGTATGTGCTGTAAAGTAGGCGTTTATCTCATCAAGAGGATTTGAACTTCCAACCGTTTGAGCTCCAGTTTTTCTTTTTCCTACATAATTTGCTCTTAGATTGATATTTAATTTTTTAGAGGCTGCTAAATTAAGCCCGACATTTGCAGAGGAACTGGGAATATCACTTATACGCAGATATTCATATGTATCCTCATCTTCATTTCCATTATCCGAATCAGAACTTTTTTTAAACCCTTTTGGATTCAAATAGGTATAGTTTACCCAAAAATTAAAAGAACTATACTCATAACTTAGGGTAGCTTGTACTCCTTTAATATTATTCCCCTTACTGGATGCTTGATTTTGTGTCGATCCATTCTCCAAAGTAACTTCAGCAACTACATTTGAATATAAGGAGTTAAAAGCATTTACCTCAATACTGAGTCCTTTAATTGGTTTTACTATGGCTGAAACTTCAAAGTTTTTCACCTTTTCTGGTTTCAATTCGGGATTGGCAATTCTAGTATCAGTAGTGGCATATTTTGTTAAAAATGATGCATCCTTAAATGCTTCAGAATAGATTGCCTTAAAAGTAAACTTCTCTTTTTTACTATATACTAATGCAATTCTTGGGTTAAGTACAAATCCATAGCCCCAACGAGATCGTACCTGATTGTAATCTACCCTACCTCCTAGAGTTGCTGATAAATTTTTAAAAAATGAATATTTCCCCTGAACGAAGTAACCAATATCCAATTTATTGGATTGATTCCCCCCATTAATACCGACTTGGGTTGTATCGGGAATATTTTCCTGTGGGTCAGGTCCGTCACCTCTTAAATAATCCATCTGAAATATCCCTTGTCTAAATTCAAGACCCGTTACAAGATTAAATTTATTTGTCTTGTAAAATAATTTGAGCTCATTCCTTAACTGATTGGATGTTCTGTAAAAATAACCCCCTTTAAGATTAAGACTTGGAAGAGAGTCCAGGAATAAATCCTTAAACCTAAGTTCGTTATTGTGATAAGCCGTAACACTTGGTAAATTTGTATCACCATCCAACGTATGAAGTCTGTAAGATGCTAGGTTGGTGAGAAAAAGGTTTTGATTGATTTTTTTCTCGTATCGAATGTAAACGGAACTATTCCATGTTATCCACCTACTCAGATTATGAGAGGCTATCCGATTTGATCTTGTGTACCAAGGAAGTGCTCCTGTATTGGATTTAAAGGTTTCTATGCCAATTGTAAGTTCATTAAGTTTTAGCTTGGTATTTACAAACCAGTTATCCACCCTGTTGTTAAATCCAAGATGACTATTTTGGGTATAAAAATCGTTGTCAAGCATTCGCATTTGATTGGCTCCAGCTTGAGTTAAGGTTACCGATTCTTGGCCAGCTGTGGTAACATAATCAAAATAACCAGTTGTATCATTATCATAGTAGGAATCGATGAAGTCAACGGCCAGAGAATCTGTTAAAGTTTTTGATAAACCCAAATAATCATGATTATTAAAGTTATAATCAAATCCTTCATCCGTTAAATCCATCTCATCTGAATGAAAAAGTCGCCCTGTTACTGAAATAAATCCATTTTTTAGTTTTTTACTCACCGTTGCATCAACAAAATTGGTTTGCCACGTTCCGTAGTTGGTTTGAATATCTACAGAAAAATCATTTCCTTTGTCAAATTCTGTATTTTTGGTAATAATATTTATAACCGCAGAAAAAGCATTGGCACCATACATGGTAGAGGAAGGACCATAAATAACTTCAATCTGCTTGATATTAGATAATGGTACCTGCCTATTTATTACTGCATTGTCTGAGTTTAAATCATTTTCTTCTATGCCATCAATTAACAACAAGAATTTATCATTCAGAGTCGATCGATATCCTCTTGGATAGAGTAAAGAATAGGCGGGTCCGTTAGACCTAGAAATAGAAAATCCTGGGATATCGTGAAATATTTGTTCGATGTCTAAATAACCTCTGTTTTCTATATCTTTGGCAGTAATCACATAAATTGTTGCTGGGGCTTCGTCTAGCGTTTCTTCAAATTTGGAAACTGAAGTCACTTTAAGTCCTTCAAAATTTCTATATTCATTTACTAATTCTTTGAATGCGTATGGATCATCTGATCTAAAATTGTAGTCTAAGTTAGCATTCAACAATTGATTTACATCTTCTTTGGCTTGATCATCATTCTCTAGCATAATTGAATTCATTGTTAGCAACCTTAGAGCATCTACATATTTAGCATCATCATCCATGAAACTTTTCAAACAGTCTCGTAAATCTTTATCAACTTCTTCAAAACGTCCTTTATTGTATTTAGCTTCAAATTCTGCTAAGTCACAACTAGATGTTTGACTCTTTGCTACATAGCTTTGAAAAACAAAAAGTATGCAAAAAATAAACTTCAGTGTAGTAGTCTTATTCGTATTCATTGATCGTTAGTTTTAATAATTTAAAAATGTCCTCAGGATCTATATACCAGTATTTTACATATGTGTCTTGTGAGACACTGTAAATCTTTTTCTGATTTTTATCGAAAAATATATCTCTAATCCAACTTTTATGTGCATTTATACTAATATTATCTTTTGTATCAGATAATTTTGATATGTTTATGGTATTATCAAAACTTGAGGTAATTATTAAAGATTCCTTCGAATCTTCATACATATCTATTCCTGAGATTTCGACATTTTTATGATTTTTTATAGTGCTAATAAGTGATACTGATTTTTCACTCGAAATTTCATAGATTTTTACGACTCCTTTAGCAGATCCTACTGCTATGAAATTTGATCCTAAGAATTTTAAAGTAGTGACCTGATCAATAGTATCTATGCTATCTAAAGCCTTTAAGACCAATTGTGAAGATTCAATGTTGAATGAATAAAGAAATAACCCTCCTTTTTGATAGGAAGCTAAATACGCTCCTTGTGTACTTATTGTATTTTTTGAAGATTTTAATTTATCTAATTCCGAGATAGTAACCTCCTCTTTTGTGTACAGGTTGATCAATCGATTTTTGTCTCCTGAAACCAATAAATACTCTACCCCAGATACTGTAAAGGTTTGAATGAATGAAAATGAAGGGTCAGAGAATGATCTTTCATCTTGATTTGAATAGTCTTCCGTATTATAAAAACGTACTTCACCTAGAGTATTTAAGGCTATTAAAAGCTTTGCATCATTTGAAAAAATCATATCGCTAACGTTTTCAAAATCTAATTTTGTTACTCTCTCTAAACCACTTGCGACTTCTTTTAAAACAGTAATCCTCTTTTCCTCATCTAAAATCAACAACTTATCACTATTTGAGGACTTTAATATTTTTAAAATACCTAGAGTGTGTTTATAAAAGTTCAATCTATAGTCTCTGCCCTCTTGTAAAGCTTTATTTAGAGCAGTATATATTTGAGTGTTTCGGCTAGAATTATTAGTATTTTTTGAAAATAATTCATGTGCATTCATAGCCAAACGTATTCCCTCGTCTAATTGATTGGATGCTAATTTTTTTTCCGCTTCAAATGCCTTGTTTATAGCGTCTGAAACATTTTTTAATCGCTCTGCTTCCTTTTTGGCTTCCTCCTCGGCTTTTGCACTTTCCTCTGCTTCATCTTTAGCTTCAACAGCGTCCTCTTTAGCTCTCTTCTCGGCTTTTGCACTTGCCTCTGCTTCATCTTTAGCTTCAACAGCGTCCTCTTTGGCTCTCTTCTCGGCTTTTGCACTTTCCTCTGCTTCATTTTTAGCTTCAACAGCTTCCTCTTTAGCTTCCTTCTCAGCTTTTGCACTTTCGTCTGCTTCATTTTTGGCTATGACGGCTTTTTTTTCAGCAGATACTGCTCTTTGTTTTTCAAGCCACGAATAGGTAGCAAGAAATAGGCAAATAACAGAAGCAATTGCAACAAAATAGGTAAAGGTCTTGTTTCTTTTTATTCGCTTTGCCTGTTCTAAGTTTTTAAATACGACACTTTGATCAAATTTTCTTTTACTATCCTCTAAAAAATTAATTGCTCTTATATAAGAGATATTGTATCTAGATCCCCAAGCTTCTGTAGGTCGTTGTTTATCTCTCCATTTGAGCGTGATG
>CAXRAW010000073.1:0-14023 GCA_964228785.1 Flavobacteriaceae bacterium | reverse complement strand
GAAAGGAAAACGATTTAAAGCAGCTCTGGACAATCAGTACCTTAGGAAAATAATCAGTTTATAGTGCTTTTGCCCTGAAATCATAATCTCCTTTTTGGCCTTCTGTAGATGGTAATAGCAGAAAAACTAAACCACTATGGACTCCAAGTCCATAGGTTTGGGCTAACGACTATAAGTCGTTGCTGTGGTCACCTCTCAATGATAAAGTTTGAACCATCACGTATTCAGTCAATTTGATTTTATTAACAATAATTCGTTAAATTTTCTTTAAAATTACAACTGATTGTCAGCCAATTAGACAATAGAAGTCGAATAAAACATAATTCAAGGAAAATTCTGAACTTGACTTAAAATAAATAAACACAACATTACATTTATAAAAAATTGATTTACAGATTTTTATATTTTAAAATAACACTACATAAACTCTTACTAACTTAAAAAAAAAGTCTTAAAATAATAAAAACTAGAAATTTGATTGTCAGACATTTATATATAATTATTAAATGCTTTTACTTTTATTAAAGTATGATTATCAATTATTTAATCTTAAACCTAACAAACTATTGATTAAGTGACAAAAACAAAAGAGAATTACTTCCTAAAAATAAGAAACGCTGCATTTCCATGCAGCGTTTATTCATAAGTATTGATGATTGATTATTCTACAGTAATGGGGAAAGTTTCAGTAATGTCTGTAGAACCACCAGCATTGGTAATATCACCTTCGCTAACACCAGTAGCAGTCTTATCTGGTTCATGAATCAATGTGATGGTTAATGTACCTGACCCAGGAGAGCTCGTCGCAATTATGTATTCGAGACCTATGGGTAAATTATTTGAATCCAAATCGGCATAGGTAGCAGTAACAATGCTATTTGTTACTCCGAAGAAAAATTGGTGCTCATCTGCCTCTTCTTCAATTTCTTCTGTAACATCCTCGGCGGGACTCTCTAGTTCATTTAGAATTTCCATAGCGCCATTGTAAACCGTATTGGCAGCCAAGGGACCAGATACTGTTACCAAGGGTGCATTAGGGCCATCACCATCTAGGTCTTGAGTTTTTAGGACAATACTCGTCCCACCACCTACAGGTGTTAGTGTCGCGGTAAGCGTCGTAATCACTTCTTCTTCATTTACTGGTTCAGGGTCATCATTGTCACAAGATGCAAATACGAGTGTTGCGATAAGTAATAAACTTAATAATTTAGAATTTTTCATTGTTTTGTTTTTGATTAATAATTAAATTTTAATTGTACTATCATATTTCTACCGAGTTCATCAGCAAAGTACCTCAGTCGGTTTAAGTATTCTCTGTATGATGTATTGAACAAATTGTTCGCCATCAAAGAAAGTTGCAGTGTATCTGTTATTTTAAGATGTGCTATGACATTCAAGACATGGTATGCCTGAGGCGGAGTGCTTATATCTACAATTACGTATTCTCCAGTTCTAGGAATATATGCTTCAAAATTATTGTCAGGGTATTCGTTCTGTCTAAAAACCCACTCACTTTGCAGTTCTACATTTAATTTTGACCATTTTTTATTGACGTACTCTAAAATAGTGATCGTGCGAAAAGCGGGGATGTCCATCAAAGGTCTTTTACCCGAAAGGTCTTTACCTTTGATAAGCGAGGATTTATTTTCCAGATTCCACTTTGGATGCAACTGGTATTTTAAGCTTGTGTCTATTCCAAAGAGTGAAGCATTCACCTGTTTATATTCCCACACAGGAAACGCGCCACGAATGGTCGTTTCTACTCCCGTTGGCTCTATGTAAATAAAATCGTTTATGCGATTAAAAAAAGCTTCAATATACATTTTAAAACGATTTTTACTGTAATGATATGTCCCTGAAACCCTATGAGAGGTTTCCTTTCGTATTCTTAGATCACCAATTTCTATTCTTGCTGCCGAGTGGTGTAATCCATCACTAAAAAATTCTGATGGGTTGGGGGCTCTGCTAGACAATCCATAGTTAAAAATAAAGGAATCCTTCTCACTCACATTCCATAGCATTCCCACTGAAGCTGAAACATTGTGAAAATTGAATACTGGATTCACTAAATACTGACTTCCCTCCTGTCTGATGATAAGATCTGAGAATTCTTCGTTATAACCCTGCACTTCCCAACGAGAAATCTGATAGAATTTCTTAGCATCAATTCTACTAAAGTCGTAACGAATGCCTAGATCAAAAACCAATTTATCATGAAGTTTAAAGTTGCCAATGGTAAAAAGACCAAGATCGAATTTCGAATAATCTGGAATCAATCTCCGAATACCTGTGTCTGGATTAGCAAAATTATTTTGATAACTACCAAAGATTCCTACTTTCAGGATTTGATCTAAATTAGTATCTAATTTGAGCGTAGATTTGAAGGTATGCGTGGTTAATTCAAGATCAATAGCAGCTACGTTACGATCGTCTCCTCTGCGCAGGTCAAACTCAAACCGCCGGTTATTTTGATAATCGTATTGGATATTCAACTTTCCTAAACGCTTGAAACGCTTGTAGAAATTAGTTTTAAAAATTTGATGCGTTACCTCTTGCTTTGGTGGATTGATATTGTAGGTAAAATTGTCAATCACAAGTGGTTGTTGCGAATTGATTGCATTTACAAGATCTTCTACATTTCCAATATGAGAGGCTCTAAGGATTCCAATTTCATTTTTAAGGTAACTGTAATACACATCAAAACCCTTTTCTAAACTGTTGAAGCCAGTATTCATAGAAAATGACCTGAGTTCATTTCCTGTGTTGGTAAGGTTATAATCAGATGCTTTAAAATCTCCTGCTCTTTTATATGATGCTTGACCACCTACAAACCAGTCCTTATCCCATGATCGGGTAATCAATGTATTCATCCCATATCCTCTACCATTTTGGTGAGCATTAAGGACTGTTTTTCCGTAGAGAGAGTCTTTTGCATATACCCTATTGGGATTTACAATGATGACGCCACCGATGGCATCTCCGGCAAATTCAAGTGCATTCGATCCCTTGATAAGCGAGATGCTCCCAGCAGCAGAGATATCGATGTTAGGAGCGTGTTCAATTCCCCATTCCTGATCTTGTAAGCGAACATTATTCGTAAGAACCAGAACACGACTACTATGTAAGCCATTAATCACTGGTTTTACAATGGAGTTCCCTGTGTTGATTGACGAAACTCCTGGAATCTGTTTGATGGCATCTCCTAAAGATTGTGTGGTGTAACGCTCTAAAACAGTATTTTTTAATACAGTTTCCTGAGAGGTCTGAGTCCTTTTAACACCTTTCCCTTTTACTGTAACCTCCTTTAATTCTTCAAAATGATGCTCCAGTAAAATTTCTTTGTACGTTTCTTTAGAAACGTTGATCTGAATCTTTTTTGTTTCACATGATATGTGAGAAACAATCAGCCAATAGGTTTTGGGACAGAGGTTTTTTAATTCAAAGCTACCCTTATCATCAGTTACTGCGTATTGCTTAGAATTTTCAAGCTCGATAGTCGCTCCAATCAATGGAGAACCATCGTGAAAATCCTTCACATTTCCACTAAATACCATATCACAGTGCTGCGCGTTAAGTCTAGTGATAAAAAACACCAGAACAAAAGTACCGTATAGATGTTTGATCATTGGTTGTTACTTTTAACTTTACAGAATCTTCACAGAAGGATTAGTTGAGCAAAGGCTATTGCTTTGTTAGATTTAAGTATTTTAATATCAAGAAGTTAATTTTAAATACATGAATCTACGGCGTGTTAAAAGGTAGGCGGTGCTCTTAGCGAGTAAGATAAATGCCGCTGTTCTGTGTAATAATGATAGTATTTTTTCTGTTCCTTCAAATCGAAATGGAACAGGACTGTATAGGAGTAATTAGAGAGTACACCGTTGGTGTTTGCTATGAGGAAACACAGTGTACATGCTAGCTCATCCACATGGAAATGATGTTCAGAATCTGAAAAACTCACGACATTGTGATGCGAGTCAAAAGCGTGAATCACCTGAATTGTTGCTGGGATCATCAGCAAGCAGATCGTTAGAAAAATGCTATGTACTCTTAGTTTTTTGATGGTGTTTCTCTATTGTTTTTTGTAATACTCATATTTAGGAATTCTACACCCAGAGAAAATGCGATGGCAAAATACAAATATCCTTTGGGAATACTGCCCACTAGACTGTCAAAGATAAGGGTATTTGACAAATGAGCTCCTTCAGTAATCAACATAAATCCAATTAAGATTAAAAAGGAAAGTGCTAGCATTTGTATGGTTGGGTTCTTGCTCACAAATTTGTTAACTGGATTTGCGAAAGCCATCATAATGACCATTGAAATTATCACAGCAATAATCATAATAGTAAAAGCACCATCAATTCCGTTGGTCATGCCTACTGCTGTAAGAATGGAATCGAAGGAGAACACAATATCGATTAAAATGATTTGAAAAATCACTTTAGAGAGGGAGAATTTTTTAGAATTTTTCACCTCGGTTTTTTGCTGACTTTCTTCCATTTTTTGACGAATTTCTTTTGTGCTTTTGAATATTAAAAAGACACCTCCTAGAAATAGAATAAGACTTTGAATGCTAACTTCTGTTTGAAACCAGCTGGTATGGATCGTAAAAAGAGGTGTTGACATTTTAGTGAGATAGGAAATACTCAACAAGAGAATTACTCTGGTGACCATGGCCAAGACCAAGCCTATCATAGTCGCTTTTTCTCTTTGGTGTTCTGGAAGTTTATTTGAAGCAATGGATATGAAAATAATATTGTCAATTCCGAGGATAATTTCTAAAAAAGTGAGGGTGATGAGCGCTGCCCATGTATCTAATTGGAGAAAGAGTTCCATCATTCGTTAATTTTTGTCACCGTTCCCGTCTGTCTGAACTCTGAGTACCCAATTCTCATACTAAAGTCATAGGAGTTTTTGGTAATTTTGGTAATTTGATAAGACATAGGCTCTTTGTCAATTTCTGTCTTAGGAGACTTCATACGGGTAGTGTAGAAAAAATTATTTTTCCATTGAATGTAAAAAGTATCTATTTTTTGTTCCTTTTCGATAAAAATACCAGAATCTGTGGCAACCTCTGTAAACTTGGTATATTTCTCAATTTGAATACTATCCTTTCTTATGATACGACTTTTGCTCATTCCGTTGACGGCGGGTACTTCAAAAATTCCTGTTTTAAACCTGTCTGGATTGCCTTGTATGGTTGGCTCACAGGCCACACATACTGTGGATATGATTAGTAAAAGAAGTATCCTTTGCATTATATACCGGTATAGTTGGATGGGGTAATGGCTTTTAACTCCAATTTTATGGCATCGGAAATATTTAACGAGTCTATAAAGTGAGTAATGGCTTGCCGGTTCATTTTCTCATTCGTCCTTGTAAGCCCTTTAAGAGTTTCATAAGGGTTTGGATAGCCTTCTCTTCTGAGAATCGTTTGGATGGCTTCGGCTACAACTGCCCAATTGTTTTCTAAATCTTGTTCAAATTTTTCTGCATTGAGTAGTAGTTTGTTCAATCCTTTAAAGGTGGCTTTAAAACCTATGATGGTGTGACCAAAAGGAACACCAATATTCCTTAGTACTGTACTATCGGTGAGATCGCGTTGCATTCTTGAAACAGGTAATTTTGCTGCTAGGTGCTCAAAGATGGCGTTGGCAATTCCCAAATTGCCTTCAGAATTTTCAAAATCGATGGGATTTACTTTGTGCGGCATTGCAGAGGAGCCTACTTCTCCTTTTTTGATTTTCTGCTTAAAATAATCCATCGCCACGTATGTCCAGATGTCTCTATCTAAATCGATGAAGATGGTGTTGATCCTTTTTAAGGCATCGAACAGGGATGCCATATGATCATAATGCTCTATTTGCGTGGTGGGAAAGGAGTGCTTTAAGCCCAGTGTATCATGGACAAAACTGGAGCCAAAAGCTCTCCAATTGGTCTTAGGATAAGCGATTTGATGAGCGTTAAAGTTCCCTGTTGCACCTCCAAACTTAGCGGCATTGGGAATTTGTTTTAAAAAGCTGATCTGCTCTTCTAGTCGTGTGATAAAAACCTGAATCTCCTTCCCTAGGCGTGTTGGAGATGCTGGCTGACCATGGGTTCTTGCCAACATAGGAATGTCTTTCCATTCTGTGGCGAGCTCTTTAAGCTTTGTGACGATATCATTAAAAGTGGGGAGATAACACGCTTTAATTGCCTCTTTGATGGAGAGAGGGATTGCGGTATTATTGATGTCTTGGGAAGTTAACCCAAAGTGAATAAATTCTTTATAGCTATTGAGTTGTAATGTGTCAAATTTTTTCTTGATAAAGTATTCTACAGCTTTTACATCGTGATTTGTTGCTTGCTCAATGATTTTGATATTCTCTGCGTCTTCTGTGGTAAAATTGATGTAGATTTTTCGCAACACAGGAAAGAGATTTGAGTCAAAGTCAACAAGCTGAGGTAGTGGAATTTTACACAGTGCAATAAAGTATTCAATCTCTACCTGTATGCGATATTTGATAAGCGCCTCCTCTGAAAAATAGTTGGCGAGAGGAGCTACTTTAGAACGATATCTTCCATCGATGGGTGAGATTGCGTTGAGCTGAGATAAATTCATGTATTGAGAAATTCAAACGACAAAAATAAAAATTACTCCACTCAAAACCATCATAAAATTCAATTATCTCTTGCAATGGGTATGGATTTATGAAAAATGAGTGATCCTACTTTTATGGTCTTCTTAAAAAGTTGATTTGAGGTTGCGTTAGGGATAGGAGCGGCATCCTTTTTTGTCTTGAAAAGCAAAAAAGATATAGCGGATAGCCCGACCACTTCGGGCAGGGCTTAGTGCAGGCTGTGGGAACGCCCAAAATAGTCACTTGTAAATTGATTCTACAAGGCATCTCCCGTTGAAAGTAGTATGGGTTGAAAAATGTATATTTACATTTTCTAGCACAGATGGTCTTGAGAGATGACAGTGAGTGACATCTTTGATGACGGGTTCGTTTTCTGATGTAACAGATTTAAAAATTAGGTGTTTTACGCTGCATAAAAATGTTGATTTATGACAACTGCAACGAGGCTTTTTTTTGTACTGACTTTTGTGGGTTGCTTTTTTGCTTACCAGCCTGCCAAGGCACAGAAAAAAATAAACCAGTTTAATGAAAATAAAAAGCGAACTGGTGTTTGGAAAAAGTATTACTCTAACCAACGTATTCGGTATGTGGGGCAGTTTGTTAATGGGAAAGAGGTAGGTACTTTTAAATACTACGATATCACCACATCTAAGCATCCTGTAATTATTAAAGAATTTTCTGCTACCTCTGATTCTGCTTTGGTTCGTTATTATACGTTGGATGGTCAACTCAGATCTAAAGGGACCATGGTACAACGTAAAAGGGTGGGGAAATGGACTTATTATTTTCCGAATGGCCAACTCTTTTCGGAAGAGTTTTATGTGGATGGTCAACTGGAGGGCGAGCTAAAAAATTACTACATCAATGGTCAGGTTTTAGAATTAACAACCTACCAAAACGGAATGAAAAATGGTGTTTCTAGGAAGTTTTCTGATGAAGGAATTCTTATAGAGGAAGTCTATTATTTGGATGACAAACTTCATGGCAAAGGAAAATATTTTGAACTGAGCGGCGACTTAAAGGAAGAAGGTGAATATCGGTACGGAAAGCGTTATGGCAAGTGGGAGTTTTACATAGGAGGTAAAAAAGTAACCAAGAAGGAGATGAAGAATGCCACAAAATACAGTAAAAATGGGGGTACAAAAAATCAAGAAAATGACAATAACTAGTCTAAAAATCTGTGAATGATGCGTTTATCTCTTAGGTCGTTTTTGTTTATATGGTATTGTTTTTTTTCACCAATCTCACATTGAATATATGAAGGCTACTCAAATTCCTTTTCAAAAGACTGGGTTCTTTTCTAAGATCATCATCGATTATATAGAACGAAGTAAGGATGTTGAGGAATTGTATCATCATTATCCCGATTTTGATGGGTTTGCAAAGCAAATTCAAGAGAAAAAAGAGGCGTTTCCAAAGAGTCATAGGGAGGTTCTTTCTAAAACTCTTAGCAGACAGTATATTGGTTTTGATGCTTCGGAGGCAACATTGCAAAATATACAAGCATTGCTGGATGAAGACACACTAACAGTAACTACGGGGCATCAGCTTAATTTGTTTACTGGTCCTTTGTATTTTCTATATAAAATAATCTCAACCATCAATCTTTGTGAGTCCTTAAAAAAGCAATTTCCTCACCAGCATTTTGTCCCGATATACTGGATGGCGACTGAAGATCACGATTTTGATGAAATTAACTTTTTTAACATTGGAGATCAAAAAATTGTTTGGGAGCGACCTGATGGAGGTCCTGTAGGACGATTTTCTACTGAGGGTTTAGATCGAGTTTTTGAGTTATTTTCTACACATGTAGGAAGTTCTCAAAATGCCAATGACCTCAAGGAACTGTTCCAAAACGCATATTTAAATCACCCTGAGCTTTCTTCGGCTACTCGCTACATTAGCAATGAATTATTTAAAGCTTACGGATTGGTGATTGTAGATGCAGATGACGCTCACTTAAAGAAGTTATTTGTGCCAGCTATGAAAGATGAGTTGTTACACCAAACTTCTTTTCATTCGGTGAGCAAAACTGTTGGCAAACTCAAAGAAAAGTACAAGGTTCAGGTACATCCTCGGGAGATCAATGTATTTTATCTCACAGATTCTATTAGAGAAAGAATCACCAAGGAAGCGCAAGGATTCAAGGTCCTGAACACCGATCTGTCGTTTACAGAGAAAGCACTTTTAGAACTTTTAGAAGAACACCCAGAGCGTTTTAGTCCTAATGTGATTATGCGTCCCTTATATCAAGAAGTGATCTTACCTAACCTGTGCTATATTGGAGGAGGTAGTGAACTTGCATATTGGCTAGAACTCAAAGAGTATTTTAATACGGTTAACATGCCCTTTCCAGTGCTGTTACTAAGGAATTCTGTTCAGGTAATCTCAGCCAAGCAAGCGAAAAACTTGGAAAAGCTTGATATTTCTTATGAGGAACTTTTTTTAAAGCAGGAGAATCTTCTGGCCAAAAAAGTGACTGAAAACTCAGAAATTCAGTTTCGTTTTTCAGAGGCGCAAGCTCTTTTGGAGCAGCAGTTTTTAACGCTACAAGCCATCGCAGAGAAAACAGATTTTTCTTTCTCCGGGGCTGTAAAGGCGCAACAAGCAAAACAATTAAAAGGGCTAAAGAATTTACAAAAAAGGTTGCTAAGAGCCGAAAAAAGACAACAGGCTCACTTGGTAGATCGCATCATCAACCTACAAAATCAACTGTTACCTCATAAAATTTTGGAAGAACGGTATCGAAACTTTTCAGTGTATTATCTTGAATACGGTTCTTCATTTATCGCTACGTTAAAAGAAAACTTGCACCCTCTTGAACTAGCATTTACCATCTTAGTAGCATGACTGATTCTAGAAAAGATCTCCACACCGTAATAGGTACGGAAAAAGAGGTAGTTGATTAGAAAACAGGATCTTTAATCTTAAGAGAGCGACATAAAACTGCTAAAACGAGGTAAATAGACATGTGAAAAGTCACCAAACAGGCAAGAGCCAAAAGTGGAACTCCAAGAATCTGATACTCCCAATAATAGGTCCATACGCCAAGATAAATGGTGATCATTTCTCCTAAAGCAGGAACAATTAACGATACCCAGAAAGCAATCATTACCTTTTTGAAAGTCGTTTTGTGTTTGATATGCTGTATAAGCCCTACCTCAATTTTATAGAGCACATAAAAGGCCAGTGCCCAGGCAAATGGCAACCATAGCGGTAGTTTTTGTGCTACTTCGTGGTATTCCCAGTATCCGTTTTGCACTCCCCAATGTTCTGCTATCACTCCAGCAGCACCAGAGAGGATCATACCTATGAGAAGCATCCAATTTTTTGATGGCGATGTTATAATCGTGGTGTACAACACATGTAGTATTTTTAACAACAGTACTACAGCCACCCATCCATCGTAAGATTTAAACAGCCCGATAAAAACCCCCGCAATGGTAAGTTTGGCCAAGGTCTTGTATATTTCCTTAAAAAAAGCACCCGTATTGGCAAGTTGCATCATGTGTGTGTCAAATCACAAAAGTCGTATTTTTATTGAGATGGCGATCGCCTATCTGCCTTAAAATTCATAGTAATTTTAAAAAATAAGCTGAAATAGACTGCTCAATGATCAAAACCTATGTTTTAGTTGAAGGGCGTTCCCTATCGGTCGGGCTGTCCGTTCTATCTTTTTTGCCTGTTTAGGACAAAAAAGGATGCCACTGCCATCCCTAACGCGGCATCTAGACCCGAATGTTCTAAGAAGCTAAATGAGTTCCCGTCCGTTGTTTTTATTCACTAGCTTTTACAGGCTATAAAATGGAAATCAATTGGAATATTGCTACTGCAACTATCAAATGTTGACCTTTCTATTTTTGGGGGATTTTACAATGTTACCCATAGGTCACGGTGAGTCAACACAGATCAGTTAACAGAGGATATGTGATTGGGCTGTTGGTGTGATATAGGCTTGGTTATTGTATACAGTAGTTATTTTAATTTATTTGAATTTTTTTTTGTCCTCAAGTACATTATTTTCTTCATTAAATGTAATACCTTCAGAAGTCATACGAGCTGCCATTTCAATATAACTAATAATTTGATTAAATCATGATGGTTTAGCTATCGGATTTAATTCATTTTTTTGGTATAACGCAACATATTCTTCAGAATTTTCTGAAAAAAAGATAACTTTCTCAAACTTACATTTATTTATCCAACAATAGTATCTGCCATCATTACAAAAATGGTCTTTATCTAATTGATTATTACCAAATTCGTACAAATCGTTATGTAAGCATATCCATACTTCTGACAGGTTATGTCCTTTTTTGTATTCTTTATATTTTTTATTTTTTTTATTAAGAATATTAGGAATTTGCTTGGATAAGTCAACTTCAATTTGAGCCTCTCTTCTATGATTGATAGTAGTGCCTTTTGAATTCCATTTCATAAATTTCTCGTAAGTTAAACGAGTAATTTCGACTCCAATTTTTTTATTTGTTTGTGTTATTAATACTAAATCGGGTCTATCTGTAACGGTATCATCTATTTTAACTTTCTGTTTGAAATCTCTATAAACGTAATCAGATATCGATTCACTTATTTTTTTTTCAATCAATGTTGGTTCTTTTCTCACTATTGTTTAAACTTTTGGCTATTTTGACTAACGCAAATATATTCTAATAATTATCAACACCTTATGATTTTTATTTTTTCCTCTCATTTTCACATTTGCATAGGAACCAAGGACTTTTTGGAGTCTGTAAGGAATTGCACATAGCAGCACGTATATGGCTGGGCTATGGGTGTAATATAGGCTTGGTTATTGTGTGTAGTACTTGAATCAATTTTGAATTGTTGTTAGTATTCCATTTTCAAAATATAGATAATTTCCTCCAACGTAAACCCATTGTTCACGAGTTCCATATGCACTGGTTGTACTATTAATAGAATTTGGTTTTCCCCAAGAATCTCTACACATTTCCTTGGTCATTCCAATTCGAACTTTATTATTAGCTATTATCGTTCCATCTTCCTTTCCATATTTTTTTATCAGTCTAGCTAGCCTTTCAACTCTTTTCTTTTCCTTATTAATTTTATTTAATTTTTGTTGCTCTTGTTCAAATTTAACTTTTGCAATTCTTACTCTCTCTAAACTATCTTTCTTAATTTTAACATCACTCCAAAACATCAAATCTTTTTTGATTCGAGAGTATTCAATTTCAATTATTGAATCTTTCAAGCTTTTTAACTTAAATATTGGAGTATAATATTCATAGTATTTTGATGATGGTTCTTTTATTGCTATTTTTTCTACTTTAAAGATTTTAGACGAATCGATACTATTAATGGTATTATAAAGTTCTTCTGAATAATATTTCTGTAAAATCTCATCATCTGAGTAAGTTTTCAAATTAATTTTTATTATGGTAATCTTTTTACCAGAAAACTTATTTATTAAATGAGTAAAATATGGTACAACTATTAATTTTTCAGCACTAGATTTTGTGGAAATGCTAAAAATTAAAATTTCTTTACTGGACTTATGATGTGTGAAAATGTCAACACTACCATTAAGGCTGAGCTCAGATAATACAGATGGATAATCCCTTTGAAGTTGATTAAACTTGGTTCCATTGACTCTTTTCCGAAAAGCTAAGCCCTCAAAAAAATTGATAGAATCTACAATAAAGTAATTTTCCTGAATTTTCAAATAATCAATTAGTTCTTTATCTCTCTCTGTGATGCTAACCAATTTATTTTCTTTATACCTTTTACTACCAAGTTTAATCTTAGTTTTTGGCAAATAACTTACGTTTTCATATTGGTTTTTGTTTCTGAAATATTTTGAGTTTTCTGGTAAAAAAAATAGTTCCTGTCCTACTAAACCCAAGAATTGTTCGGCAGCTCTATATTCATAAAGATCAATTTCTTTATTAAATTTAACTGTCAAAGATTGTTCAGTTTTCTTTTTAGAATCTGGTTTTTCTATAGTAATCTGAGAAAAGCTACTTATTGAAAATAGAAATAATAAAATTGTAATTTTTTTCATCTCGTATTATTAGTATTCTGACTAGCACCCAAATATATGGAATCTATTGCTAATGATGATTTATAGGAATTAAATCAAGCTATTACGATTTTTATCTATAAATACAACATGGAGTTATATAAGGATCCGTTTAGCTGAGGGAAACATAAAAATTCTTATGTGACTTGGATTGTAGATATCTACAAAAATAAAGCATCACAAACTCAAAGAGACGAGTCAATAGAGGGTATATCGCTGGCCTATCGGCGCAGCATACGCTTAGTTAGTGTGAGAGGCGCACTCCGTTAATGATTGACGGAGCCGTCTACTCGATTAGGTAACGTTTAATTTCATAATAATAATTCAAAATCAATAAAAATGAGTACTTTTATAGAAATGAAGAAAAAGAATCAATTACGTTACAATGCTTGGAATGAGCATTTAAACAACACAAAAGAAAGAACTAATTCGTGTTCCAAGTAGTGAATTTAATAAATAAAAAATAAACTTTTTTGGTTGCGTGTATTTTCGTAAATTAATTATTAATAGCAATAAATTATATACAGTGTTGGCAATAGTTATTTTATTTTCGTGTTATCAATAATAATTTAAATCAAAATTATATACTTTTACAGACGGTTTCACGTATATATAGCAATTATGGAATTAAATTTTTTAGAAATGACAAATACAGAAAAAAGGACTGACTTTTTGTTTCCAAATAGAAGTTTTTGGACAGGTTTTTCTAGTGTGTTAAGTATTTTTGGAAATCAAAACAAATTCGGTACCTCAAAATCAGGTCAAGAAGCAGATTATAAAGTATTAAAATCCGATTGGGAAATGATTGGACAAGATATTCAAAGTGTTATGAATAAAGACTATAAATTGACTGAATGTGAGTAAAAGAAAACAATCTTCACAACAAAATAAAAAACCTCAAGTCGTAAATAAAGAAGCACAAAAATCGGAAGAGATTCCTGTTGAAGTTGCTGAAGTAATTAAAGACTTACCAAAAGAAAAAAGACAAACTCTTATAAGAGCCTTGTCAGTTAGAAGAAGTTATTCAGGACCATTACCAGATGGTGAAAGTATAAAAATTTACGATGAAGTAATTCCTAATGGTGGTGACAGGTTAATGTCAACTGTAGAAAAAACAATTAGACCATAGAATTGAAATCGAAAAAACAGGTGTAAAAAGGTCTTTTAATCAAAGTTCAACAGGTCAATGGATGGGATTTACTCCTGACTTGTCCGCTAGTTATTGAGTTCAAAAAGGTAGTTTTGATAATCAGCTATTTAAGTTCAAAAATTTGTAATTTGACCGCACTAATAGGGTCAAATGCTACATGTCAGAGTCATCAAAACCAAAGGGGATTCTAAA
>CAXRAW010000072.1:0-14476 GCA_964228785.1 Flavobacteriaceae bacterium | reverse complement strand
TTTTTAATGATACGGCGACCACCGAGATCTACACTAGGCGACACACTCTTTCCCTACACGACGCTCTTCCGATCTGAATACTTTTTTTGACAAAACCTAATATTTTATAGTGCTTTTGCCCTGGTGCCATTGTAAGAATATTTAACAGATACGGAAAACTTGTTTCAGAAATTAAACCCATTGAACAGGGATGGAATGGGTACAATAATGGAGGACAGTACCTTCATCAGATTGCTGGTTTGAAGTAGCGTTAACTTACAACGGAATACCTAGTAAATTTGTAGGCCATTTTGCACTGCTAAGAAGATAAATACTTCTCCTTCTTAAAATAAGAACTATTTTTGTGATCACAATTTGAGATTATGGGGTTGTTAAAGCGGTTTGGATATTATCTTATAGGCTTATCTCTAGGTAGTGTCCTTGTTT
This sequence comes from Flavobacteriaceae bacterium, assembly GCA_964228785.1. Taxonomy (GTDB): domain Bacteria; phylum Bacteroidota; class Bacteroidia; order Flavobacteriales; family Flavobacteriaceae; genus Polaribacter. Next base: position 14,050 of record CAXRAW010000072.1, on the reverse strand, counting down.
TATTCATATGGAAGGGTAAAAATGTTGCTTTTCCCTATGGTCCAGATGCGCGTACATTAAGTTCAATTAGAAAGAAGCAACTAATCTACGCAGAAGGTGTAAAAGGCATGATGTCAAAAATACAAATAGATACATCAGCAATACAAAACTTACTCATCCAAGGTGATGTTGATTTTGGAAAAAGTAAGCCTCGATTAACACCTTGTGCAGAATATCTCATATCTGGCACTCATACCAAAAAGACAATCAACATGTACGTTAAGCGATGTGATTCCACAGCCTTAATAGAACGTATATGGCTGGAGGATTAAGCATTCAAGTCACTAAACAAAGACCTGATATCAAAAAATAGATACCTAATGGATACTTTAAACTAAATCGGTTTATTTCCCTGTATCTTTTCCTTTCCAGTAGTGCTCTTTGATGTTATCAACATTCTTAATTGATTTTTCTATCCACTCTTGGTACAAACTCATCATTTCTTCATCTGATAATTTCCAGTCTAACTTAGAGTTTCTAAGTCGAATTGTCACACTTTCCAAAATAATGGCAGCTGCTACCGAGATATTTAAACTCTCAGTAAAACCTACCATCGGGATTTTTAAAAATCCATCAGCATGTTCCATTACACTGTCTGAGACTCCTTCCTTTTCTGCTCCAAAAACAAAGGCCGATTTTTTAGTGAAGTCAAAATCATGTAAGGAACACGAATTGTGATGATTTGGGGTGGCAGCAATAATTTGGTAACGATCTTTTCTCAATCTTTGAAAACATGACATTGTATTATTCGCATTTGTATTGTACCGATGAAAAGTTAGCCATTTTTGAGCTCCTCTAGCTACACGTCTAGATACCTTACTAGCATATGTGTTCTCAATTACATGTAGATCCTGAATGCCAAAGATATCACAGCTACGAACGACAGCACTTGTATTGTGCTGTTGATAAATATTTTCTAAAACGATTGTAAAATGTCGTGTCCGCTGTCCCAATACGGATAAAAAAAGCGCTTTTCTATTCTCTGTTATAAATTTTTCCAGATAGTTTAATAAACTGTAATCCATGATCTTGTGTCATTTCTAATATTAAAAACTTAATTAAAATGAGTTTTTTAATATCAGAAATAGTATTAAGCAAACATACTAAAATTTCTTACTTTAGATTGGTGACTTGAGAACGTAGAAGGTAATCATATCAAGACCTCTCAATTTAAGTCACCATTCGTCAACCCTTTAAAAATCAAATGAATGCAGAAAATGATCATTCTCACAGGAGCTGGAATGAGTGCCGAAAGTGGGATCAAAACTTTTAGAGATGATGGTGGTCTCTGGGAAGGTTATGATATTGTTGAGGTAGCTACAAATCAAGGTTTTCGTGATAATCCTGAATTGGTTCTTACATTTTATAATGAACGTAGAAGAGCATTAAAAGAAGTTGAACCCAATCAGGGACATATAAATCTTAAAGCACTAGAGCAGTATTTTGAGGTTCACATTGTCACGCAAAATGTTGATGACTTACACGAGAGAGCAGGTAGTTCTCGTGTACTGCACTTACATGGTGAGCTTCGTAAAGTGAGAAGCATTCTAGATCCAAATTTGGTATATCCATGGGATGGTGATCTGGTTCTTGGAGATACCTGTGAGCAAGGATCACAATTACGACCACATATCATTTGGTTTGGTGAGGCTGTTCCTATGATTGATAAAGCTGCCAGATTAATCGAAAAAGCAGATATCTTGGTTATTATTGGCACCTCAATGCAGATATATCCTGCTACTGGGCTAATTGGTTACACAAAACCTCAAACACCAATTTATTTCATCGATCCAAAGCCTAATTTCAACCCAAATTACCACAAAAATCCGACCACCATTATTGAAGACACAGCGGTTAGAGGTACAGAAAAGTTACTTAGGATGTTAGTCGATTAAAGTATTCAAAAAGCTCCCCTTTGGATAACTGACCTCCTTTTTCAATCAAATCAAATATTTCTGAGTGATGCTCATTGGTGTAAGTCTTAGAACCTTTGAAATATTCAATGGTATGGTCTTTAGGATTTTTTAAAAGCCATTCATAGCCTTTTTGCGTTAACAAGTCGATATCTTTCTTGACTTGAATAACAATACGTGAGATCTGCTCTTTTTCGGTTTTAAAAAGATTGACAACATTTGAAGAAAAATGATCTAGATAGGTCACTTTATTAAGAACATCTTCCCAGACAAGATCGCTGAACAAATTCATCTTCTCTTCAGCGAGGCCAGGCTGCGTTTCTTTGATTGTTTTCCATGTATCAACATCTATTTTCTGAGTAGCTAAAAACTGAGCAAACTCCAAGGAAAGTGACTCAAATTGTTCTTTAGTAAGTTGTCTGTATTTCATTGCTAAAAAAATGTCCCACCTGGTGGTGGGACACATATCATTATATATTCCAAACTTTGAATATCCTTGTTTAGAAACCGTTTAGAAGATGTATCGAACACCAAACTGAGCTTGCCACCTGGATAATAAATCTGTATTCACACTAAAAGTATCTGTTAGGTTCGGGTTAAAGGTGTAGGTAGGTACCAAGGTCTCAGGATCTACACTAACACCAATGGGTTGTAAGTTTCTTGGTTGTTGAACTAATCCCCAATCCGAGCTAATTAAGTTTCCTACATTTAGAATATCCAAACTTAACTGTAGAATATTATCACCTGCGATGTTAATATCTTGTAAAATCCTAACATCCCAACGTCCTCTCCATGGGGCTAGAGCTCCATAACGTTCTACATATTGTCCCCTTCTTCCGCTTAGATAATCGTCTTGCTCGATGTAATCATTAAAAGCTTCTGCTTGATCTGGACTTAAGAATTGCATTTGCCCGATTTCTGATAATGTTGGAACATACAAAAGGTCGTTTAGGCTAGACCCGTCTCCATTAATGTCACCACCATACGTGTAGTTAAACCTCCCTCCTCTTGCATATTCAAAAAATGTAGTGAACGTTGTGGGCGCTTTTTCTCCAAAGAATTTAAATTCCTTTGAGGCCAAACCTATAATCCTGTGAGTATTTCCATATCTAGAGTAGGACAAAACATCTCTGTTGGCATTTCCAACTACAGGATTAAACACAAAAGCATCACCCGTAATTTCCGCCTCTATGGAATTCACATCTTTAGAATTTAGATAACTGTAGGCGACATTAGCGTACCATCCATTTTCGAAAGATTTTTCAATTTTAGTCGTAATATTAATAGTTCTACCCTTGTCAGAATTCGTAAACACATAGGCATTGTTTATAATGTCATCTTCTAGATAGTACTCCCTGTTATCCACACCTGCAAGATTTCCTGTAGGTTCTGTAAGACCCCAGTTTTGTACATGGGCACCGTTAATGTCTTTAGTATAAGCAATATCTGAAGACCACACGTAGCCAGATTCAAATTGATAATCAACTCCAATATTGGTTCTCCATACTTGAGGAAATTTAAAATCGGGGTCTACCATTTGCAAAAAGAACACGTTGGGGTTTGCAATTTGATTGCCTATCCAAACAAAAGGTAATCTACCTGTAAAAACGCCTGTTCCTCCTCTAATTTGAAAGGTTTTATCACCTCTCACATCCCAGTTAAATCCTACTCTTGGTGAAACTAACCAATCACTAGTAGGCATATCTCTAGTATCTAAAAATACTGTTTCCTCGGTATTTGGGTTTACGTAAGGAATGTCAAAAGCAGTACAACATGAAACGTTGATCACTTCTTGAGCTTTTTGTGAAGAGTCAAAATACAGTGGCTTATCAAAACGAATACCATACGTTAATTTGAAATTATCGTTAATTCCCCATTCATCCTGAATGTAGGCAGCCATTTGACCCACATTTGTTTCCGCAAGAGCAAATCCACCAGGATTTCCCTGTCCGTTAGATAATAGACTAGCGTGAGCTGCTCTAGCGTCGTTGAATTGAGCTTGGTAATTTGCAACCAGTGCTGCTTCAGCAACAGGATCTCCCACAATATTTCTGAAATCACTGATGTCGCCAGAAGGAAAGAATACTCCTTGAGCGCCATAAGCTCCTAGGTTAAATGAATTATCAAACATAAATTTCTCAAAAGAAAACCCTACTGTTATGGTATGATCTCCCTCAAAAAAATTCATGTTATTGGTTAGCTGAAATACCGTTTGATCCAGCTCATTATTAATTGAAAATGGCTCATGACCAGCAATGATGTAGTTAGCTCCATTATTCTGAATGGTGATAGAGGGTGCTGGTGTTGACAATGGATTTCTGAAATCATCAAAATGAGTATATCCTATCTGGAACTTATTTGTGGTTGACTCATTGAAGCTAGAGTTTAATTCTAGTAGGAAGGAGTCTAGATTGTTGTTAATTTCATATCCAGCATTTTCAAATTGAAGGATTGAAGCACTTGGCCCTCTGAATCCCAACGCAGTGGGGTGTGCTGGCTTTTCTTTTGATGCCCTCAAGAAGTTGTAAATAAAGGCTAGCCTGTGCTTATCACTAACATTCCAGTCAAATTTAATAATTCCTTTAGTAGATGCTGCATCATAATTAAAGCCTTCAATAGCACCAGGATTGTAGAAGTTACCTCCACCAATATCAACTTGAGACAAAATCCTAGAGACTAGCTCCATATCTGTAGATAAAACACTTGCCTCATTAATTGCACCTGTTCCTCTATTGGGAACGAATCCTGAGCCTAACTCTGTAACCTCATCAACTTCAAAATTGGCAAAAACGAATAGTTGATCTTTTACGATTGGACCTCCGATACTCACTCCATATTGTTTTTGACTCAAATCTCCTTTGAAAACATTATCACCTTCTATTTTTCCACCAGTTAAACTCTCATTTCTGAAAAATCCATATGTTGTCCCTGTCCATTTATTCGTTCCGCTTTTCGTTACAGCATTGACAGAAGCTCCAGTAAAACCAGACAGTGTCACATCATAAGGAGCAACTGCAACAGAGATCTGGTCTATAGCATCCAGAGAAATGGGTTGAGCATTGGTTTGACCACCTGGGGTGGCTGCATCCAATCCAAATGGATTATTAAAAATAGACCCATCTAGAGAGAAGTTATTGAATTGGTCATTTCTCCCACCAAAGGAACCATTACTAGCTGATGGCTCTAATCTTGTGAAATCTGATTGCGCTCGAGAGATCGTTGGCAAGGTTTTCAATTGTTTTGAACTAATGCTTGTTTGTGCTCCTGTTCTGTCACTATTGAATGTTGAGCTCTTAGATGTTGTGATAACAACTTCTTCAAGTTCCGTTCCTTCTTCAACCAATTTTCCATCAATATTTGTGGTCTCTCCCAATGTTAAATAGATGTCGTTGATTTCTTGAGAAGCGTAGCCTAAATAACTGAAGGTTATTTTATATGGACCTCCAACTCTCAAGTTTGGTATAGTATATTTACCATTTTCCTGAGTAATGGTACCAGATTTTGTTCCAGTAGGTTCGTGTAGGACAACAACAGTAGCGCCAAAGAGTGCCTTTCCTTTGTCGTCTGTGACTGTTCCTTTTATTTTAGATGTGGTAATCTGAGCGACTGCTACAAGATTAGATAGTAAAAGAAACACCAAAATAGAGTATTTTTTAGTCATTTTGTTTGATTTTTTAGTATGCACATAAATTTATAACAATAAAAAAACCCCACACCATATGTGGGGATTCTATTTATTAACAGCTTAGTTAACAAATGGTTTATTTTTCAGCAACAACTTCAAAGGTGATTTCTACAATCACTTCCCTGTGCAGTCTTACTGTTGCATTATATTTTCCTAGTCTTTTAACTGAGCCTCCTATGACTTTGATGAGCTTTTTATCGATCTCAATTCCCGACTTGTTAATTGTCTCCGCTAAGTCTATGTTGCTAACAGATCCAAATAATTTATCTCCTGCACCAACTTTAGACGCAACTTTAATTTCTAATGCTTTGATCGCATTTGCTGTCTTATTTGCATCTTCTACTAGCTTCGATTCTTTGTGAGATTTTTGTTTTAGATTTTCTGCCAACACTTTCTTTGCAGAAGAGGTGGCTAAAGCTGCATATCCTTGAGGAATTAGGTAGTTTCTTCCATAACCGTTTTTAACAGTTACAATGTCGTCTTTAAATCCTAAATTTTCTACGTCTTGTTTTAATATTAACTCCATATCTGCTTCTTTAACTATTTCAACATATCGCCAACGTAGGGCATCAGTGCTAAGTGACGTGCTCTTTTAATTGCTTGTGCCACTTTCCGTTGGTATTTTAACGAAGTTCCTGTTAAACGCCTGGGTAATATTTTACCTTGATCGTTTACCAAATACATTAAAAAATCTGCGTCTTTGTAATCGATGTATTTAATTCCATTCTTTTTAAAACGACAGTACTTAGCTTCTTTTTTGGTCTCAATGTCCAATGGTGTTAGATATCTTACTTCACCTTGCTTGTTTCCTTTAGCTTGTTGTTCTATAGATGATGCCATGTCTTATTTTTTTTCTGATTTAACACGTTGTCTTCTCTTCTCTGCCCAAGCAGCAGCGTGGTTATCTAGCTTTACGGTAAGGTAACGCATCACACCGTCATCTCTTCTGAACTCTAATTCAAAGGATGAGATTGCTTCTCCAGCAACTTTGAACTCGAATAAATGGTAAAAACCACTTTTCTTTTTTTGAATTGGGTAGGCTAATTTTTTTAGTCCCCAATTTTCTTTAGAAATCATTTCGGCACCTTTAGAAACCAAATAGTCCTCGAACTTTTTTACTGTTTCCTTTATCTGTGGATCAGATAAAACGGGATTCAAAATGAAAACAGTTTCGTAATGATTCATAATTGTTGTTAATTAATGTTTTAATTTAAGGGTGTAAATGTAATGTTTTTTCCTTTATCTGAGAGGACTGCGCATAGATTTTGAGTCCTTTACATGATTTCTAGTGTTCATGGGTAGCCCATCTTAAAATTTGATAAGACAGTATTTCCCCGAACCAGCTGTACAAGAGAAGACTTTAGTTATTGAAAATCAAAGGCTTCACTGATCTCTTTATACACGATTTCACCATTGATGATATTAAGTCCTTTGGAGAGGGATTTGTCTTTTTCACACGCTGTTTTCCAGCCTAGATCAGCAAGTTTTAAAACATAGGGCAAAGTGACATTAGTTAAGGCAATCGTGGATGTGTATGGAACTGCTCCTGGCATATTGGCAACGGAATAGTGCACTACATCATCTATGATATAGGTTGGATTTTCGTGAGTTGTGGGTTTGGTCGTTTCGATACAGCCCCCTTGGTCCACAGCAACATCTACGATTACAGTTCCCGGACGCATGGTACTTATCATTTCTCTGGTAATTAGTTTAGGGGCTTTAGCACCTTTAATTAATACTCCACCAATGATTAAATCATGTGTTTGAATGTGCTTTCTAATGCTGTATTCGCTAGAGAAATCGGTGACCACGTGGCTAGGCAGGACATCGTTTACGTATCGCAAGCGTTTCATACTGATATCCATAATGGTAACGTGCGCTCCCAATCCAGCTGCCATTTTTGCTGCTTGGACACCAACGACACCAGCACCAAGGATTAACACTTTACCGGGTGATACTCCGGGTACACCACCTAAAAGGACACCTCTGCCTTTAATTGGTTTCTCCAGATATTTTGCTCCTTGTTGAACTGCCATTCTCCCCGCAACTTCAGACATGGGAGTGAGCAAGGGCAGGGTTCCTTCGTCATCTTCAACAGTTTCATAGGCAATACAAATTGCATTGCTTTTGATCATCGCTCTTGTTAGGGCTTCGCTTGAGGCAAAATGGAAATACGTAAATACAATCTGATCTGGTTTAATGAGATCATATTCTACTTTAATGGGTTCTTTAACTTTTACAATCATTTCAGCGATGCTATATACAGCTTGTATGGTGTCTAGAATCGTTGCCCCAACATCTTCGTAGTCATGATTTGAAAATCCGCTACCCACACCAGCAAGATCTTGGATAAATATATCATGTCCTCTCTTTACTAATTCAAAGACACCCGCAGGGGTCATTCCAACCCTGCTCTCGTTGTTTTTTATTTCTTTTGGAACTCCAATTTTCATTTTAAAAATTAATTAGTCAATCATAACGAAAATACAATGATTGACAAAACTAGAATTTGTAATAACTAATAGTTTTATCGAATTTATTAACAAAATGATGTAAGATTCTAATGGAGAGCTAATGTCTCCATCCAAAAAACCACCTAATATTAGAGTCAAGTGGAACTATTTTTAAGGTATTGAATTGGATATAAGGTATAAAGTAAGGGTTGAAGTCCCTTTTTAGAGTGCTTTACCATTAAACGAAAAATCGTCTTATCCATATAAATATCACAAATCAACAGAACATATATGGCTAGTCTATCGGCAGAACATACGCTTGGTTATTGTGTAACGTTTTTTAATTCGCATATAATTTTTGTTCCGCAAAATTTATGACATAAGGAACAATGTCTCCCACAAGAAATTAGAGAATCTTCAGCTACTGCTTCACTAAATGCCATATGTTTTTTCAAATGTTATACAACGCCAGTCTGTTTCAAAAGTACGTTAAATTAATTATGGTTTCATTTTCCTAAAGCGTGATCACTCTGATAGTTCTTTTTAGTCAATTTATAAGAGAATGTCTTGAGTATTTCTAGTTGCGTATTGGATAATGGTTGAATAATTTCTGACATAATCTCATACTTTAATTTTCTTGGCTGTCGGTCAATTTTATGCTCATTGCATAAATGTATGATTTTTTAAGATAATGATCTAGAATTTTAGCATTTACATACTCTTTCCGATTGTTATGATTGTATTTCCTATTATTTTACCAACTAATTGCGCAACTGATGAATTCCATAATCCATATACCCACTCATTACATGGTTTTGATATGAAAGGAAAACTTTAAAATTCCTTTATTGAATTGATTCTCAATCTGATCTTTTATAGCTTCTAGTCTAGGAATTAATTCTTTAGAAACACTTCTGTTAAAAACTGTAGATAAAAAATAACTTCTATTTTGCAGGAGATTGATTGGTTACAATTGCAACATTTCTATTTTTCAACATTTACAATATGTTGAAAATTAATGAATAAAAGATAACGGACGGAAACTATTTTAGCTTTTCTAAATATGGGAGTCTAGATGTTGCGTAAGGGATCTCAGCGGCATCCTTTTTTGTCCCGAACAGGCAAAAAAGATAGAGCGGATAGCCCGACCCGTAGGGATACGCCCTTAAATAAAAAAGTAGCGTTGTGTCTGATTAATACGCATCTACATCTATGATAAAACGGATGGGTCTAAAATCGGCTATGGCATCGAAAGTATTTTTAATTTTAAGGATGTGTTGCTTGGTTTTTAACAACGATTGTTTTGGAGGAATTTTGATGATGAGGTGTTTGATATGTTGATTGCGAATTCTTGATACTGATGGTTCTGACGGACCTAGCAGGTGCTGACGGAAAACGTTTTGAAATGCTTTTGCCAGCCATTGGATTCCTGCATTTACTTTTTGATAGTCTTTGTGTTTTAGCGTAATCTTAATGAGTCGGAAATACGGCGGATAGTGAAATTGCCAGCGCTCTTGTAGCTGGTCTTTAAACATCCCAGCGTAGTCTGTTGTTGAAACCTGTTGCAGCACTTGATGATAAGGATTAAAAGCTTGGATCATGACTTTCCCTCTTTTTTTAAGACGCCCTGCTCGTCCTGATACTTGAACCATGAGGTGATAGGCTCGTTCGTGAGCTCTAAAGTCTGGGAAATTGAGTATGGTATCTGCATTGAGAATTCCCACCAGAGAAACATTGTCAAAATCCAATCCTTTGGAAAGCATTTGCGTTCCTACTAGGATGTCTATCTCTCTGGCTTCAAAAGCACCTATTATTTTTTGATAGCCGTATTTTCCACGTGTGGTATCTAGATCCATCCGACCTATGTGATGTGTTGGGAAGTGTTTTTTTAGTTCGAGCTCTATCTGTTCTGTTCCAAATCCTTTGGTGTTTAATTGATTGCTTCCGCAGGCACCGCAACTGTTGGGCATGGCTCGCTGATAGTGACAATAGTGACAACGCAATTCGTTTTTAAACTTGTGAAATGTTAAACTCACATCACAGTTGGGACATTGGGGTGAGCTACCACAGGTCTTACATTCTACAATTGGGGAAAATCCACGCCGGTTTTGAAATAAAATGACTTGTTCTTTTTTTTCTAGCGTATCTTGAATTTGTTGTAGTAAGGTGTCTGAAAAATGTCCATTCATTTCTCGTTTTCGATGTTTTTCTTTGAGATCTATGAGCTCTATGGATGGCATTTGTACGTTGCCATACCGATGTGTGAGTTCTACAAAACCATATTTTTGTTCTTTTGCATTATAAAAGCTTTCTAATGAAGGAGTTGCAGAGCCTAACAAAACCTTTGCTTGATGTATTTTCGACAAGACTATGGCAGTGTCTCTGGCATGGTATCTGGGAGATGGCTCAAATTGTTTGTATGAAGTTTCGTGTTCTTCATCAACAATGATTAAACCTAGGTTTGAAAATGGTAAAAAAACAGATGATCTTGCTCCTAAAATGATTTGGGCTTTTAGTTGATGACCTAAGACATTATTCCACACCTCTACCCTTTCATTCATAGAATATTTTGAGTGAAATACAGCAATTTGATTTCCAAAATACTGCTGAAGTCGCGTAATAATTTGCGTGGTTAATGCAATTTCGGGAAGTAAAAATAGTACTTGCTTGCCTTTTTCTATTACTTGCTGAATTAGTTTTGTATACACTTCTGTCTTTCCAGAACTAGTTACGCCATGCAAGAGGGTTACATCTTTTTCCTCAAAGGCATTTTGAATTTCTTGTAATGCTTTTTCTTGAAATTCATTTAAATCTTTTAATTTAAAAGTAGCTCCTTTGTAAGAAATCCTGTCGGTTTGGATGTGGTAAAATTCAAAGATTTCTTTTTTTACCAAGGCTTTGAGAACTGCTGACGAAACCCCTGATGCTTCTTCTAATTGTTTTGACTTAATAGGCTTTTTGGAAGTCATTAACTGAAAATAGTGCAATACTGCCTCGCGCTGTTTTTTTGCTCTTGATAATACTTCTAGCAGGTGTTCTAAATGACTTTTATCATTGTATTGTGGATGAAGCCGAATGTATTGAATCAACTTTGGCTTGTACTGTTCGTAAATTTCTTCTTTAACAAAAATAGCCGATTTTTCTATCAGCTGGTTGACGATGGGCAATACCTTATTCTTTTGTAGGATCTCCTCAATTTGATGAATAGTGAGTTGTGATTGGTGTTGAAGGGCTTCAACGATCAAAAATTCATCATCGTCTAAAGTATCTTGGTTCTTGAATGTCTGATTTTTATAGACGATGGTTTCACTTTCTAATAAAAAAGCGGATGGCAGGGCTGCTCGATATACATCTCCCAATGCACACATGTAGTATTTGGCAACCCATTCCCAGTGTTTTAGCTGGTGGGAATTTACAATGGGTTGGTCGTCTAGAATTTGAAGAATTTCCTTAGCTTCATACAATTCGGGAGGTGTTTGGTGCTTGTGAAATACCAATCCAGTATACATTTTTTTGTTTCCAAAGGAAACAGCCACACGTATTCCTTTTTGAATAAATTCATATTCAGTCTCAGTTACCGAGTAGGTAAATGTCTTTTGAATGGGAATGGGTAGTATGATGTCTATAAAAAAACCTGTCACTTTTGTTGCTGAATAGTTTGTTCCTGATGAGGTCTTCTAAGTCCAATACTTTCTGGTGAGCCTGATTGATATTTAGCTCCCAATGATAGAATCAACTACCTTAGTGCAAGCCACGAAGTATTCAAAGGAAACTATTTTAATCATTTTGAGACAAGCCTAGGGGAATTCAACCCTTGGCTATCGTACTGCGATTCAAAACTACTGATTTTTCAGAATATTTGAACTTTAAGTTTCGACGAAGTTTGTTTGTTTAGACTTCCGATTCGATCTGGCGTAGTAGGTTCATTTTTTCAATGAGATCTCCTTGAATGGCGACTACAGCAGATTTAGGAATATTATCTTGATCAAAAGGCCAGGTACTTGTTGGGTTACTTAAGTCCTTTGTCTGTTCTCCAGGATGTTGTACACTCAAAAACAGGGTCTTCCCATCAGGAGAGAACCAAGGGCCCGTGAGCTCAGCATCACGAGGTGCTGAGGCTACTCGGATCACTTTTCCTGCGTCTTTTCCGTATCTGGGAATTACAAAAAGACTGTTATTTTTAAACGAGATATAAGGTCCCCCTTCTTTATTCATGGAACTTCCAGACATATCTGAGGTCATCCAAAGATTTCCAGACATATCAAATGCTAAATTGTCTGGACAGGAGAATCCATTTTCTTCGCCACCAGCTTTAAATGTAGAAGCCTTGAATGTTAAGGCATCAAAGTGACCATTGGTTTCTTCGATCTTAAGAATTGATCCATGAAAGTCTTTTTTACGCTTATTATTGGTTAGTGAAATAAAGATATTTCCCGTTATTGGATCAATTTCTATGTCTTCTGGTCTGTTTAATTCTGTTGCGCCTAATAGTTTTGCGGCTTCTCGAGTTCTAATCAATACTTCGGTTTGATCTTTAAATTTTTCCTGTAAAACGGGTTGTGTTTTCCAATCTAGTGGAAGCCACTTCCCATTGATGGTATCTGCAACATATAGCGTTCCTTCTTTTAAAGAACCAGGCTTAGAAGAAATAAATTTATAGACATGTTCATCTGCTTTATCGTCGCCTGTATAGGCTACTACGCGCTTGTCTTCTAATTCATAGAGTGTACAGCATTCGTGAGAGAAACGCCCCAAAGCAATGTGCTTTTGTGCTTCTCCACTTTTCGGATCTACCTCTACCACCCAACCATAGTGCTCTGGTGGATAGTCATAGAATTGATCCCAGCCCATCCATCCTGACTTTTTTTGTGGTTGGTTGTGTTGATCGTAAACCGTTTCACCATAGAGTCCTTGATAGTTTTCTTCGCATGTAATAAAGGTATTCCAAGGTGTGATGCCTCCCGAGCAATTACTATTAGTCCCCATGGTAATTGTTGTTCCTTTAATGGGTTGATCCCAATTTATTTTGATAGGAGTTTGTGCTGTGATTCTCCTGTTATGTGGGTCGTTTTTTACGATGCTCCACGTTCCATTTTCTTCTCTTATACGCACAATACTTCCTCCTACATTGTACATTTCTTGGTCGACTTGCTGTTGCGTTTTGTGTGTTATTGAATTTGAGTCGTTTGTATGGTTAAAGTTAGAGACAAATAAAGGGTTTACATACTCGTGATTCACCCATAAAAGGCCGTCTTTCGGGTTTTCTTTGTCTAGTGGGATAAAGCAAGTAAAATCATTGTTAAAACCAAAATAGTCTTTCTCATTAATGGCATCTCCCCACTTGACTATCACATGGTAGTTCATTCCTTTTGCCAGCAGTAAATCATCTTTTTTAGAGGCTTGAATGCCTTTTAAGACAATTTTCTTTAAACTATTGAGTGTTTTATTTGACGAATTGATAAGATATGTGGTTGGATTTGAGTTGTTGCCACAGCCCAACAGGAAAGGAGGAACTATGGCAACTCCCAAACTGGCTTTTCCTATAAAAGAAATAAATTGTCTTCGGTTGTATGACATTGTACTTGTGTTTTAAATGCTATTCATCAATTCTTTCTACTGGCCAATCGTCTTGGTATCCTAGCTCCCATTCGGGAATAGCAAGTTCTTTATCTGTTGCTAGACATGTGTCTAAATTTGCAGCTATAAGGGCCTTGTTGATATTTTGTCCGATAAAGATAATCTCATTTTTTCGATCTCCAAACAAAGAATCCCAATCTGATTCTATCATTTTTTGATTTTCTAAAAAAGGGGCATATCGTATTCGCTCGTTAAAAGGCATGCTTGCCCACCACACTCCTGCATTATCTGAACGCAACGATCCTCCCGCTTGTCCAATGTCATTAATTTAAGGGTTTAAATTATTGATTTTCAGCATCATGCATTTGATTTTCTGGATTATA
>CAXRAW010000071.1:0-24098 GCA_964228785.1 Flavobacteriaceae bacterium | reverse complement strand
TTTCTCTGAAGATGCTTCTAGAAAAAGAATTGGAAATTCTGCACAAAATTTCTCTATGATCAACAAAATAGCACTCAACTTGATTAAAAATGAAAAAACTGCCAAAAAAGGAGTGAAAGGAAAACGATTTAAAGCAGCTCTGGACAATCAGTACCTTAGAAAAATAATCAGTTTATAGTGCTTTTGCTCTGCTTACTTTTTTACATCGTATTGTTTGTTGATGAGTTCAACAGTAAAATTTCTGTATTTACAAATCGTAAGGAAGTATTCATTTTTTATTAGAAAAAATTATACTTAAATCTAAAATTTAAAATATAGATTTATTTTAATCATCAAATTCAATATATAAGTTTACTTTAATAACATTATTTACATTATTTGCATTGGAATTAAAATATTTTGAGTTTGAACTCAACCTAACGATAAAAAAAACAGAAAATGTGCGGAATAGTATGTGCGTTTGAAATTAAAGAAAGTGCCCAAAAATTAAGGCCTCAAATTTTAGAAATGGCTAAAAAGATAAGGCACAGGGGGCCAGATTGGAGCGGGATCTACAGCAACAAAGGAGCGATACTTGCTCACGAACGACTAGCAATTGTGGATCCCGCATCTGGAAAACAGCCCTTGTTTAGTCAAGACAACACACTAGTTCTGGCCGCTAACGGAGAAATATACAATCATCAAGAATTAAGGGAGAAATTTAAAGAAACCTATACATTTAAAACACAATCAGATTGTGAGGTAATTCTCGCTATGTACCAAAAAAAAGGAGCATCCTTTATAGATGAACTAAACGGTATCTTTGGATTTGCAGTCTATGATGCTGGAAATGATGATTATTTGGTGGCAAGAGATCATATGGGAATTATTCCATTGTACCACGGATGGGATAAAAATGGCACCTATTATGTGGCTTCAGAACTCAAAGCTTTAGAGGGGATTTGTAATACCATTGAAGTGTTTCCTCCTGGACATTGCACGACTAAAAAAGATGGGCTAAAAAGATGGTATCGGAGAGGTTGGATGGAATATGAAGCTGTTAAGGACAATCAAACCTGTATTGATGAATTGCGAGATGCTTTAGAAGCTGCTGTTCACAGACAACTAATGTCCGATGTGCCCTACGGAGTTTTACTCTCAGGAGGATTAGATTCTTCAATCACCTCTGCTATTGCAAAAAAATATGCTCAAAAGAGGATAGAATCAGGAGACACACAAGAAGCGTGGTGGCCACAGTTACACTCATTTTCTATAGGATTGGAGGGGTCTCCTGACTTGGTGGCTGCCCAAAAGGTTTCAGAACATATTGGAACCATTCATCACGAAATTACCTTTACCATTCAGGAAGGTCTAGACGCCATTAGAGATGTCATCTATCATTTAGAAACCTACGATATTACCACAGTTCGTGCATCTACCCCGATGTACTTGATGGCACGGGTAATCAAATCTATGGGAATAAAAATGGTACTTTCGGGAGAAGGAGCTGATGAGATTTTTGGAGGATATCTGTATTTTCACAAGGCTCCTAATGCTGAGGAATTTCACAAAGAAACTGTGAGGAAATTAGATAAGTTATATCAATACGATTGTCTAAGAGCCAATAAGAGTCTGGCAGCATGGGGTATTGAGGGGCGTGTACCGTTTCTAGACAAAGAGTTTATGGATGTGGCTATGAATATCAACCCAAAAGATAAAATGATCAATGGTGAACGGATGGAAAAGTGGGTGCTGCGAAAGGCTTTTGAAAGTTATCTTCCAGCTTCCGTGGCGTGGAGACAAAAAGAACAGTTCTCTGATGGGGTAGGTTATAATTGGATTGATACTCTGAAAGCTTTAGTAGATACCTCTGTAGCAGATGAGCAGATGCATAATGCAAAACATAGATTTCCTGTACAAACTCCCAGAACCAAAGAAGAATACTATTATCGTTCAGTATTCGAGCAACATTTTCCTTCAGAAACTGCTGCATTAACAGTTCCTTCGGTTCCATCCATTGCCTGTAGCACTCCAACTGCTTTACTTTGGGATCAGAGTTTTCAGAATGTGAACGAGCCAAGTGGCCGCGCCATCAAAGCTGTACATGAAGATGCTTATTGAATCTAGTATGAAAAACTTAAAAATAGCGCTACAAGGAAATAAGTCATATTTTTTATTTGCACACTTTGACCTAAAATATCGACATTAGATTTAAGCCCCTTTTTAGCTCTTTTAAGCCCTTTTCTACATTTCAACAATTGTTGATAATTTTACAACAAACTGTTGCAAGTCATTCCAACAGGCTTTTCATTTTGTTATCTTTGTTATAGAACGAAAATCGCTAGTTTTTAGCGATTTTTTTGAACGAACAAAAACATGAGTGAAGAACAAAAACAACACAAGTATTCAGCAGATAGTATTCAAGCTCTAGAAGGAATGGAGCATGTGCGTATGCGTCCATCAATGTATATTGGAGATGTTGGTGTTAGAGGGCTCCATCATTTGGTTTATGAAGTAGTAGATAACTCCATAGATGAAGCATTGGCAGGACACTGCGATCGGATTGAAGTAACCATTAACGAGGACAACTCCATTACTACCAAAGACAACGGAAGAGGCATTCCAGTAGGGATTCAT
This sequence comes from Flavobacteriaceae bacterium, assembly GCA_964228785.1. Lineage (GTDB taxonomy): Bacteria > Bacteroidota > Bacteroidia > Flavobacteriales > Flavobacteriaceae > Polaribacter. The sequence goes on along the minus strand of CAXRAW010000071.1, from coordinate 21,482 downwards.
AAGAAAGAAGGGGTCTCTGCACTACAGGTGGTTATGACCAAAATTGGAGCAGGAGGGAAGTTCGATAAAGATTCGTACAAAGTTTCAGGTGGTCTCCACGGAGTAGGTGTTTCCTGTGTAAACGCTCTCTCAGATCATTTAACGGCAACTGTTCATAAAGAAGGTAAAATTTGGCAACAAGAGTACCAACGAGGAAAAACCTTATATCCCGTAAAAACAATTGGAGAAACAGATTTTACTGGAACCATTGTAACCTTTTCACCTGATAAAAGTATTTTCACCCAAACCACAGAATATAACTATGATACCTTAGCGACTCGACTCAGAGAGCTTTCTTACCTAAATAAAGGGATAACGATTACCCTCACAGACAAAAGGAGAAAAGACGATGAGGGGAATACCATAGCAGAAACATTTTACAGTGAAGAAGGACTGCCTGAATTTATTAAATACCTAGACAGTACTCGCGAGCAGCTAACCGCTGGAATAATTTCAATGGAAGGTGAGAAAAATGGGATTCCAGTTGAGGTTGCCATGGTGTATAATACCTCATATGCAGAAAACCTACATTCTTATGTCAACAACATCAATACTCATGAAGGAGGAACACACCTCTCGGGGTTCAGAAGAGGGCTTACAGGCACGCTAAAAAAGTATGCAGATTCCTCAGGGTTGTTAAAAAATGTAAAATTTGAGATCTCTGGTGATGATTTTAGAGAAGGTTTAACCGCAATTGTATCTGTTAAAGTAGCTGAGCCTCAGTTTGAAGGTCAGACGAAAACCAAACTGGGAAATCGTGAAGTTACTTCAGCAGTATCGCAAGCGGTATCTGAAATGTTAGCCGATTACCTTGAAGAAAATCCAAGTGATGCAAAGACGATCGTTCAGAAAGTGATCTTAGCAGCCCAAGCACGTCACGCTGCAAGAAAAGCTCGTGAAATGGTCCAACGTAAGACGGTAATGAGTATTAGAGGCTTACCAGGGAAATTATCTGATTGCTCTGAAACAGACCCAGAGATTTGTGAAATCTTTCTCGTAGAGGGCGATTCAGCAGGAGGGACTGCCAAACAGGGTAGAGATAGAAATTTTCAAGCAATCCTTCCATTGCGTGGTAAAATACTAAATGTTGAAAAGGCCATGCAGCATAAGGTCTTCGAAAATGAAGAGATAAAAAATATGTTTACTGCACTGGGAGTAAGCATAGGAACAGAGGAAGACCCTAGAGCCCTAAATCTATCAAAAATACGCTACCATAAAGTTGTGATTATGTGTGATGCCGATGTGGATGGATCTCACATTGCTACCCTCATACTAACCTTTTTCTTCAGGTACATGAAGGAAATGGTAGAACAAGGTTACATTTATATTGCAACACCTCCACTCTACTTAGTAAAAAAAGGTCAAAAAAAAGAGTACGCTTGGGATGATAATCAGCGCGATTTGATCGCTCAAAAAATGGGTGGCGGGGTTAATATACAACGCTACAAAGGCTTAGGAGAAATGAATGCAGACCAACTTTGGGAAACTACTATGAACCCAGAGTTTAGAACCCTTAGACAAGTAACCATTGAAAATCTAACAGAAGCAGACAGGGTTTTCTCTATGCTGATGGGAGATGATGTTCCACCTAGAAGAGCATTCATAGAAAAGAATGCGGTTTATGCAAATATTGATGCTTAGATCACTGAAATAAGGGGTTTTTCCCTTACGTACAAACTTTACAAGGTTGTATTTTTTCATATCTTGGTACTGGTAATAAAGTTATACATTATCATGAAAAAATTTACACTAACCCTTGTGGCATCTTTTACTTTTACATTCGCTGCTAAAGCACAAGACAACTTCGAAAACTTACTACTTACATCACAAGGTGATTCAGAAAAATTACTTCAGGCTTATTTCAGTCCATTTTTTGAGGGCTTTACCTCTGGGATGAACAACGGTTGGTATCATACCGCAAAAGCTCACAAGCTTTTTGGATTTGACGTTTCTATCGCTGCCAATGCTACGTTTATTCCATCAGAAAAAGAAATGTTTAACATTAACTCTTTGGGTCTGACTTCTGTCACTTCTACAGGAGGTGTTAATTTACCAACAGTAGTGGGTGATAATACAGAAACACCCCTAGTGATTTCTACTACTTTCCAAGGTCAGGATGTGACAGCAAACGCCACTGCGCCCGGAGGTATTTTAGGTGATTTACCCTTAGGAGCGATTCCATCACCAGCAGTTCAATTAAGTCTGGGAATGCCTTGGAAATCTGAGGTAATGTTACGGTTCTTTCCAGAAACAGAAATTTCTGATGACGGAGGTAAGGTGAAAATGATGGGATTCGGACTCAAAAGAGAAATTACCAAATGGTTTGGTCTTATGGAAAAAACACCACTGCATATATCTATTTTAGCAGCATACACTACTGTTGATATTGACTATGCTATTAAAGATTCGTCCTCTGGGAATATTCTCACCAATAATGCAGCGGCAGCCTTTGAGCTGAGAGCCTATACTATTCAAGCAATTGCTTCTTTAAATTTTCCTGTAATTAATCTTTTTGGAGGTGTTGGATACAGTAGTGGAAACTCCCAATTAAACACTAGTGGAACCATTACAGGGGTCTATGAAACAGGTCTTGCCGCACCTAATAACACATACACAAGAGCCATTGATCCTATATCCATTGACTTTAATACAAGTGGTTTTACGACTACTGTTGGTGCTAGGTTGAGTCTAGGGTTTTTTAAGTTATTTGGAAGCTATACGTTACAAGAATATGGAATTTTAAACGCAGGTTTAGCATTTAGCTTCAGATAAGTTGGGAAATAGATGACAAAAATCGATTACTTAAAAAATATCAGAAGAATACACCACCAGAAAACGGGTAAGGATTCTACCCAAAATGAACTGTAATATTTAGATTGTACTTGTTTGGAGCGCATCAACAAAAAGAGTAGTACAAAACACACTACCAAAGTTACATTCCGAAGAATATTTGAACCTGTAATGATAAACTCTAAAGTTAATACTAAAAGTAATAACCCGAACCCTAGCCTTTTAGTTTGTTCAATTCCAATTTTTTGAGGCAGTGTCCCTATGTCTTTCAAATCCAATTGTAAATCTCTAATTTCAAAAGGAAGTATGAGCACCAAAATAAATAGTATCCTTTGCACAAATAACAACAACATTTCGAGCTCAAGTGCCTCTTTTCTAGATGCAAGAGGAATTAGTGTGGTTATACCAGCCCAAACCGAAGCAACCACAAAAATTTTCAAGTAGCTAATGCCTCTCAAATTTTTCTGGAAACCACCCAAAAAAGGGACAACGTACAACAATGTGACTAAAGCAAAAGGAATAAAATAAATAAGTGTTTTTGAAGGGAGTAAACTCCCGTAATAACACAGTAAACAAAAGCAGATGAGAGAGAAAATCTGAATAAAACGTAATCTTTTTGTCAAGCTCATGTGATAGACTTTTGCAACTCCAGCGTATTTTATAAAATTATACCCTGTTATGGTACCATAAAAAATGAAATAATTTAAATTTTCATCATAAGGGATATCAAAATAAATCTCAGTAACTCTTGTCAGTGCGTATACAGATAAAGCAACGTGGATGCTGGCATTTATATAAAAATCAAACAAGGTTCTAAGACAGGTCATTATACAAATGTAATGATTAGTTCCTTTGCCTATCTAATCTGATATTACCCTAATGCAGCAATTGCAATGACTAGAAGTATTTCACAACATAGTTTTTAACATTACTGTGTTAATTATTTACTTCCTTTTTTCAATTTTCACAAATGTCGTAATCATCAATTATTCCTTATTTTTGCAATGCGAATAAATACATCAACACATGAATACAAATTCGTTTCAGAGAAGGCACATCGGTCCGAGTGAAAAAGAGCAAAATGAGATGTTAGAAGCCATTGGTGTTGAATCCCTTGAACAACTGATTCAAGAGACCATTCCAGAAGACATCCAATTGAAAAAAATGATTGAATTAGATGCGCCACAAAGTGAGTATGATTATTTAATTCATATCGAAGAAATTTCGAAAAAAAATAAGGTATTTAAGAGTTACATCGGACTCGGATACCACGAAGCAATCCTACCTAGCGTTGTTAAAAGAAATATTCTTGAAAACCCAGGATGGTACACTGCTTACACACCATATCAAGCTGAGATTGCTCAAGGAAGGTTAGAGGCCTTATTAAATTACCAGACCATGATCTGTGATTTAACGGGAATGGAGCTCGCCAACGCATCATTGTTAGACGAATCAACTGCTGCTGCTGAGGCCATGGCGTTGCTCTTTGATGTTCGTGAACGTTCGCAGAAAAAGGCAGGAGTGAACAAATTCTTTGTCTCTGAAGATATCCTACCGCAAACACTTTCTGTATTAAAAACAAGAGCCACTCCAATTGGCGTCGAACTAGTAGTTGGAAATCATAAAGAGTTTGATTTTTCAGAAGCATTTTATGGAGCAATTGTCCAGTATCCTGGAAAACACGGCCAGGTATATGATTACACAGACTTTACAGGCAGAGCGAACGCTGCTGGGATTAAAGTAGCTGTAGCAGCGGACATTCTCTCTTTGGTAAAACTTAAGGCTCCTGCCGAATTTGGGGCAGATGTTGTAGTAGGAACCACTCAGCGCTTTGGAATCCCTTTGGGATATGGAGGCCCACATGCAGGATATTTTGCTACCAAATCAACGTACAAAAGAAGTATTCCAGGAAGAATTATTGGAGTGACTAAAGATCGCGATGGCAACCACGCCCTAAGAATGGCTCTTCAGACAAGAGAGCAACACATCAAAAGGGAAAAAGCCACTTCCAATATTTGTACTGCGCAAGTATTGTTAGCGGTCATGGCTGGAATGTATGCAGTGTACCACGGGAAAGAGGGATTACAATTGATCGCAGACTCAGTGCACAGAAGTACTGTAACTCTAGCAAACGCTTTAGAGACAGTTGGTTTTGAGCAAGTCAATTCTCACTATTTTGATACAGTTCAAGTCAAAGTTGAGGCAGAGACGCTCAGAGCTGTAGCTCAGGTACACAAGATAAATTTCAATTACATTAATGAAAACACAGTTTCCATTTCTATCAATGAAACTGTAGGATTAAGAGAAATTAATGCCATTATTCATGTATTTACCACTGCCTTTAATATTACTCCTAGAGAAATATTCAAATTTACTGACGCTGATGTTATCCCCGACCTTGCCAAAAGGAATACCTCATTTTTAGATCATAAGATTTTCAACTCCTATCAGTCAGAAACAGAGATGATGCGCTATATCAAAAGATTGGAGCGTAAAGATTTAGCACTCAACCACTCGATGATCTCATTGGGATCATGCACAATGAAGTTAAATGCAGCTTCTGAAATGCTGCCTCTCAGCTTGGCAAACTGGGGAAATATCCATCCATTTGTCCCATTAGATCAAGCAGAAGGATATCAGATTGTTTTGAAAAAATTAGAAGAGCAGTTGAATCAAATCACTGGATTTGCAGGAACATCTTTGCAACCAAATTCTGGCGCACAGGGTGAGTTTGCGGGATTAATGACTATCAGAGCATATCACCAAAACAATGGAGATTATCATAGAAATATCTGTTTGATTCCATCCTCTGCGCACGGAACCAATCCAGCATCTGCCGTCATGGCAGGAATGAAAGTAGTGGTGACTAAGACCGATGAGTACGGAAATATCGATGTGGTAGATCTCAAGGCAAAAGCAACAGCTCATTCAGAGAACTTGGCTGCTTTGATGGTAACGTATCCGTCAACACACGGAGTGTTTGAATCGGCAATTCGTGAGATCACACAGATCATCCATGATAATGGCGGACAAGTATATATGGACGGTGCTAACATGAATGCGCAAGTTGGGTTAACCAATCCTGCAACTATTGGTGCAGACGTCTGTCACTTAAATTTGCATAAAACATTTGCCATTCCACATGGTGGTGGTGGTCCCGGTGTAGGACCAATTTGTGTTGCACCCCAGTTGGTCCCATTTTTACCCAGTAATCCCGTAGTTTCCACAGGTGGAGAACAAGCAATTACAGCTATTTCGGGAGCTCCATGGGGATCCGCATTGGCATGCCTTATTTCTTACGGATATATCGTGATGTTAGGAGCAGAAGGTGTGACAAATTCAACTAAAACAGCAATTTTAAATGCCAATTATATCAAAGAACGCCTAGACGGTCACTATAAAACTTTATACACAGGTGAAAAAGGTCGCGCAGCCCACGAGATGATTATCGACTGTCGAGATTTTAAAGAAAATGGGATTGAAGTGGTGGACATAGCTAAGCGATTGATGGACTACGGATTCCACGCACCCACAGTGTCTTTTCCTGTAGGTGGTACCATGATGATTGAACCCACAGAATCTGAAAATAAAGCAGAATTAGATCGCTTTTGTGATGCGATGATCTCTATCAGAAAAGAAATTGCATTTGCAACAAAAGATGAGCCAAACAATTTATTAAAAAATGCTCCCCATACCTTGGCTATGTTAACTGCTGATGAATGGGATTTCCCCTATTCTAGGCAAGAAGCAGCGTTTCCTCTAGAGTTCGTTTCTGATAACAAATTCTGGCCAACCATTAGGCGTGTGGATGAAGCTTTTGGAGATCGAAATCTCATCTGTTCCTGTAACCCGATCGAAGATTACGTAGAAGTCTAAACTCATAAGATTTTTTATAAACATGTTACTAACTTGGATGCTTATCTTTCAAAGATAACCTGTGCATTCAAGGACTTCAAATCTGCGGTTACATTTTAGTTGTGAAACCTTGGCAAACATCCGCTGTAAGTGAGTTGTATAATTCAGGTGTTTATTAGCTACCAATAAAAATCGGCCATTAGGTTTTAAACACCAACGAACTTGTTTAAAGAGATTCAAAGAAATCTCAATGTTATGCTCATGCTCAAAGTGAAATGGTGGATTGGATAACACCAAGTCAAAATGACGGAGTGGAAGCTGCGTTAAGATATCGTCACATAAGAAATGAGCATTTTTTACATTTTGTGTTGAAGATGCAATAGCAAGAATTGAATCGTCTATTTAGGGTAAGTTGGGCTTTTGGGTTTAACCGAGAAGCTTCCCATGCAATAATTCCATTTCCTGAGCCCAAATCTAAAATTTGAGTTTCATCTGCGTTTAGGTTCTGCATTACCGCTTTCTTCTGACTAGCATAGTTCCAGATGGTTGTGAGATTTGCTTGGTGAAGTGCACAATTCCAAATGCCAAATCGATCATTGAAAAGATAGATATTCTCTGTGGTGATTTTTTCTTTAACCTCTCTCAATACCAGTAGCTCTGCATTGCTAAAAGGCCTTAGAGAAGTCTGAGAAGTCTTAGGATAGCGCCTTAGTAAAAATTCTTTGCCATTAAAAGTAAGAGGGTAACCCATCAATACAAATGTAAATTAAAAAAGCCTCACATAGTGTTGTGAGGCTCTCTAAATTATTCGTTTTAATATCTGTCGAGTGACAATAAAAATTACTTCTTAAATTTTGCGTACTTGCTTTTGAACTTATCGATACGCCCTGCGGTATCTACCAACTTAGACTTGCCTGTATAAAATGGATGGGATGTTCTTGAAATCTCTAATTTAATTAAAGGATACTCAGTGCCATCAACTTCAAGGGTCTCCTTCGTGTTTGCTGTGGAACGCGTTAAAAAAACATCTCCATTAGACATATCTTTAAATGCTACCATTCTGTAATTCTCTGGGTGGATTCCTTTTCTCATTTTCTGACGTTTAAATACTATTGCTTTTAAATGAACTAAGAATAAAGTTGGTAAGGCTTTGTTCTTTTAACAACAAACGACTTGAGTTTAGTTGTTTGCGGAGGCAAATTTAACTCTTTTTTTGAATTTACAAGCAAATAAATTATTTTATTTGTACAAAACTTATAGAATGAAGATTATTCATAAAATTTTACTTACACTATTGACCTTCATGCTGTTAAGTTCTTGTGAAACTGCTTACAGATTTGTGATAGACACCCCTAAAAAAGTAATTCTAGAGGATGAAATTAACGTATCTATCAAAGAGGAAAACGGTCAGCCTTTCAAAAAGGTATTATTTTTTGTCAACGGAAAAGAAGTAGCTTCTAATAACGGAACATTTACTTTAGACACCAATGACCACGGTGTAGGAAAACAAACCATTTCAGCGATGGTCTATTTTGGAGAGGGGAAGAGTAAGCGTATCAACCACTCGGTTGAAATATTTTCAAATATAGAACCTACTGTTTACACAGGCAAAATCATTAATTTTTATCCTCACGACCCAAAAGCATTTACACAAGGTTTAGAATATCGCGATGGTTTTCTTTATGAAAGTACTGGAAAAAAAGGCCAATCTAACATTAGCAAGATCAATTTAAAAACAGGTGAAGTCTTAAAGAGAGTTCAGCTAGAAGATACGTATTTTGGTGAAGGAATGACCATTTTAAATGACAAGATTTACGCATTAACTTGGCAGGCGAAAAAGGGATTTATCTATGATCTTGAAACCTTTAACCAAGAGAAAGAGTTCGCCTATGGTAGAAGCAAAGAAGGATGGGGACTCACCAACAATGGTTCTGAACTCATTAAATCAGACGGAAGTCATAAAATTTGGTTTTTAGATGCAGAAACACAAAAGGAAAAACGTTTTATACAAGCATACTATCACAAAGGTAAAATTGACAAGCTTAACGAGCTTGAAATGGTTAACGGGAAGCTCTATGCCAATAGGTGGATTACCGAAAAGCCCATTAGGTCTTTAATCGTCATCATTAATCCCAATAATGGAGTAGTGGAGGGACTGATCAATCTCCAATCCTTAAGAGAAGAAATTTTAAAATCTCAGAAAATAGGAAATGATGCGGTACTCAATGGAATCGCTTTTGATACCGACACGAATCGTTTATTCGTTACAGGAAAAAATTGGGGTAAGATTTTTGAAATTGAGCTGATAAAGCAATAATTAACCCTTTTAAAAGTTATATTTACATAAATTTCATTGATGAAAAATCTGGCGGTTTTATTTTCTATCTTCCTTGTAGGGGTGATTTCATCATGCCGAAAAGATTTTAGCACCATCCCTAGTTTTGGGAATTTAGAATTTTCCAAAGACACAGTATATCTAGATACTGTCTTTACCAATATTGGATCTGCAACCTATAACCTACAAGTATATAATCGCAGCAGCGAAGATATTACCATTCCTACGATAGCTCTAGAAAGAGGAGCAACGTCTAACTACCGCCTTAACGTAGACGGAATTCCAGGGAAATCTTTTGAGAACATCGACATCCTTGCCAAAGACAGCATTTTTGTTTTTGTAGAAACAACCATTGATTTTAACACCGTCCTAGATCCTTTATACACCGATCGAATTTTATTCGACACAGGGATACAGCAGCAAGATGTAGATCTGGTCACCCTTGTGCAGGATGCAACATTTATTTATCCAGACCGAGACCCCATAACCATGAGTATCGATTCACTAACGCTAAATGGTGAACCCACCACAATCCGAGGACGTTTTTTAGAAGATTCAGAATTGAATTTCACAAACATGAAACCCTATGTAATCTATGGCTATGCAGCAGTTCCGTCGAATAAAATACTTGCAATAGACGCAGGTGCTAAGATCCATTTTCACGATAATTCGGGCCTCATTATCGACAAGGATGCAACATTAAAAGTCAATGGGACTCTCAACGAAAAAGTTGTATTTGAAGGTGATCGTTTAGAAAATGCCTTCAGTACCGTTCCAGGTCAATGGGGTACTATATGGATGCGAGCGGGCAGTAAAGAAAATGAAATTCAACACGCACAAATTAAGAACGGAATCATCGGCATTTTAGTAGATTCTACAGCTTCAAGTACTACACCAACATTAACCTTAAAAAACACAGAGATTTTCAATCATTCAAATTTTGGCATTTTATCTAGAGAATCAAGTATTGCTGGTGAGAATGTGTTGATAGGGAGTGCAGGTGAGGCCTCTTTTGCCGGAATCGTTGGAGGATCCTATGATTTCAAACACGCTACCTTTGCCAACTATTGGAGCAATAGTATCCGAGCGCTACCCGCAGTGTTAATCAATAATTTTTTTACATATACAGACGCAAGCGGACAGGAAATTTTAGAGACAAGAGCATTAACACAGGCCAACTTTAGCAACTGTCTAATTGACGGTAACAACAATATTGAGTTTCTTCCCGACCGAGCAGACGGGAGTGATTTTAATTTCAAACTCACCAATACCATGTTTCGTTTTCAAGATGTAAATGCCGCTTTCTCAGAAATTCCTGAAGTTGATTTTACAGATACAAATTACTATGAGAACATCATCATCAATGGATTTTCCCACTTTAGAGACGTCACCTTAAACGATTTTATCATCGGTCAAGATAGTGACGCTATAGGTCAAGGGAGCTTAAATACTGCCCTATCGGTACCGCTAGACATCCTTGGTGTTGTTAGAACCGTCACGCCAGATTTGGGAGCCTATCAGCATATCAATTTTTAAAAATTTCCAGCAATATTATTTTAGGGCGTTCCCCTTCGGGTCGCGCTATCCGCTATATCTTTTTTGCCTTATTAGGACAAAAAAGGATGCCGCTGCTATCCCTAACGCGACGTAAAAATCAGTATTTGAACCAAATAACAATACTAGTTGAGAGATTTTGACCAATCGTTATTTATTCTAATCATTGTAAAATAGTTTATTGATTGTTAATACATTGTGATTTTTGATTTTGAGTTATTGGCTCTAGCGAATTGTACATACGTAAGGCTTATACGGTAGCTTCTTTCACAATATTTACCTCTTTTTTTGTCAATCTGTATAATCCGTAAACCGTCTAGTCTATTTAGCTCACCAGTTTTTTATTTTAAATTGGTGAGTTCGTGAATTAATACTTATTATTTGGTAGCTTCCTCAACTATTTCAATCTCCTTATCTGTTAAACCATAAAGCTGATATACCATGGCATCGATTTCTTTGTCCGTTTTCTCAATTTCTGTTTTTAATTCATCTGCTTTTTGTTTTTGCTCATTAAAATACTGCAACCACTCCGCTTCTTCGGATAATGCAAGGGGTTGAAACCCCTTGTTGGCGTTTTTCGCCTCTTTTTTACGGGCTTTTTCTAATTCCTTTAAAAACTCTCCAAAATTTAATTCGTGCCAATTTTGAAGTTTTCGAGAAGGTTTTGAAATATTGAATTTTGATAAAATTAGCTTTAATTTATTATCTGTTACATTTGATAAAGCCTTATTTTGTTCTAAAATATCATTTATGAGTTTAATAAACTTATCATCAGTACTTATTATCATTGGCAATGTATAAAGGTTTTTAGTTGATATTGCATTGGTTAAAGTTGAGTCATTAGTGTATTTTTTTCTATAATAATACCCAATTAGTTTACTGTTTAAAATACCCAGGATTTGAAGTAAGTTTTTTTCTTTTTTGAGAGTTATAGCATAAGTTGTTCCAAGATTGTAGTATTGATTATCGTCATAAGTAATCACAAAATCGATATTTATCATTTGCATTATTAACTTCTCCGAACTTTTAAATATTTCTTCATCTCTAGCTCTTAAAAGTTCATCTTTTTTATAGTATATATACTCTTTTGTCTTAAACCTAAATTTTCTTCTATTTTTGTAACCTCATTAACATCATCAATGGCATTTGCTCTTTTATTGTTAGGGTATTTAAGTGTATTTGTGACCAATAATGTAATTCCAAAAACCATTAAAAATAAAAATATAATTCCAACGAATCTAAGGATCCATTTGAAAAGATCAATAACAACATTACTTAGTAGAGACAATAAGTAGACCATACTTAGTAAAATAGCAATAGGTAAAATAACTTTCCAACCAAAAATTAAAAGTGGGATGATAACAACTGCTCCGATGATTGTTTGAAGTAGAAACCCCAGCATTTCCCAAAAAGAAAAACTTGAATTGTCTCTGTTAGTTTGTTTTTCCCAAGAACTCCAATAAATTGAACCGTCTGAATATAATTCTACCCAACGTCTATAATCACCTTTTACTTCTGATTCACCTGTCCTCTTATAAGTTTTTATTTTTGAAGGAAAAGAAAAAGTTTTAGGTTTATTACCTTCAATTTCGACCTTGATATACTCAGTATCATAATGTTTTAAATAACCAGAAATTTTACCATTTATGTCACCAAAAATTTTGTTACCATCGTAAACCTGATTTGAAAGGATATAATCACTTAATTTTTTATTATTTAAATTGATATTATAAGTTTTAGTCACTCCTTTTTCATCAGTTATTTCAAGCGGTAGATTATCTAGAATTTTTGTGAGGAAATTATCAATTTCTTGAAATTCCTTTGGTTCTCCAGTCTCCCAATGCCTTATGTTAAATTCATTTTTTTCTGTTGTTATTTCACCAAAGATCACTTCAAGGTCATAAAAATTTTCGTACCTAGTATCTGATTTTCTTTGGTCAAAATAGCCGATGAATTTACCTTTGAACTTACCCTGTATGTAAGTCCTCCTTTCAATATGGTTCTCTACAGTTTCATATTTAGGCATATAGACTATTTAATAAATCGTCCTCTTTTAGTAATTCTCTGTTATTATTTCTTCTTTTTGTGTTAAACGGTGCATCAGAATAATACTCATTGTAATGTAAATCGAGGCCATATTTACCATTGAATATTTCATTATACTTTTCTTTAAATAACTCGTATTGATATTTTACAAGATGTGATTCAGCATGATATTTAGTCTTATAAAAAATACTGTCTTTGTGAATAAATATTTTAAGACAAGTTGGAACAGTAAAAAGTATCAAGACAAATACTGTTATAAACCAACTTAAAGGATACTTTCTGTTTAAAATAATAATACCTTGAATGTAGTAATTCGACTTTCTCACCAACTTCTCCATAGAAGTTGTTAGTGTTAATTTCTTTTTTTCTCTTTCTTCAATTAATTTTAAATAGAATTCATCGTTACTTCCAGTTAATAATTTTTTGTACTCAGTTATTTCTTTACTCAGATATTCATTTGTTGATTGAGTATATTGTTTGATTCTTTCTTGCTTAAGGGATTGAATATCTTGGATTAAATATTTTGAAAAAAATAGACTCTCAATTGGTTTAGAAACAATTATGGATATAAAGACAATGAAAATTAAGCGGATGCTCACAGATACAAAACGAGCAGTTTTATTCGGTATGTAAGGAAATCCAGTTTTGGATAATGTGTAAAGTAAGAATAGATATATGTTAGTGATCATCCACGCAAAAAATAATCCGATAATTATACCCATCCATAAATCTTGAAGTAAGCTTGTGAATGCCAAAAAACAACTAGCAAAACACAGGCTAAAAATTATCGCAACAAGCACACCAATTCCAATAAAACGGATCCTCGTCATTCTATTACATTTTGCGATGACATTCTTGTCATCACCAGAAAGCGTCCAAAAAAACTCTATAAGTTTCATTGCATTCAAATTATATCAGCTTTCAGATTTGATGAAAGATTCTGGATTATCATCTATTTTTTTCATCATATCTTCTTTGTACTTCAATATTGCATATTGGGTTAATTCCTCTTGTATCTTTAGTAATTCTTTCTTTTCTAGCAGAAGTTTTTCAGATTCTAAATGCTTAATTAAGTCCCGTTCTTGACCGTTTTTATCTTTATGGTAATTGTATTGAATGTAAATGCCTTGCTCTGCCTTGATTAATTCTTGGGCATTCTGTTTTAAGAAGTCATAAGGCGATTTTATAAGCATTAGTTTAAAGAAAATTGGTGTTAATTCAATAGCTAAAAAAAGTAGTGTTATAAACAAGGAAATCCAAAAGCCAGCTATCTTGTGTGCGAGTTTAATTCTTTCTAACAAACCGTCAAGACCAGATGCAATAATTTCTGCACTATCAATATCTTTTTGCTTATTTTTTTCAAATTTGACTATATTTTGATACGACTTTTCTATCAATGGTGTGTTTTTGTTTTTGACAATATTAATTTCAGAATCCAGCCTTTTCATTTGCTGCTCTATCTTCTTAGCTTCTGGACCATAACCCCTTGGACCAGCATCACCACTCATTTCTTTAGTGAGTTGATTTTCCAACTCAACGTAACGTTTTTCTTTTACTTGAATTTCATCTTCCCATTTTAAAATCCTGTCTTTTTCATTTTGAATTCTACCAGCATAGATAGAATCGATACTAGCTATATATTCTTGCTGTTTTTTCATTTGTGCTGAGTGTAGCTCAGCATCAATCTCAGATTTAAACATTCTAATTTCAACTGGTTTAGATATCGTCAAAGCAATTATTGCTCCCATAAGCAAGCGTGGAATAGCTCCTTTAAATTCTCCCCAAGTAATTGCTTCTGTACCATCACCTACTCCAGTGCTTGAGACTATGAATCTATCAAGGTTAAAAATCATTAAACCCCAAAAAGCACCAAAAATGATAGAAAGCAGCGATATTGTCCAACTTACTGTGTCTGCTTCGATTGCAGAACCTCTCGGTTCAAATATTGTATAGAATGCGTAACCTCCTGCTAAAGCGGCCATCAATCCAGTTGCAACTATAATTCCACCAAGACACATATATTTTACTTGATCAGAATAGGTTGAGCGTTCTAAAATATAACTGTCTCCACCCGCTGCTTTCCAGAAGAAGTACATAGTTTTTGAAGGTTTAGGGCTTTTGTAAAAGTCTCTTTCCATATGTTTTAAGATTTGGTTATATAGTTTGATTTTATGAACGGTTCAAAACTCACTCTTAATTTTTGATATAAGATCTTATTATTTAGCTTTATTTTTAGAGGAACTAGGTAATTAAATGAATCATCTAGCTTCTTCTCCAAATCTTCCCTAGCCAGAGAAATTGAATTTGAATTAAATGAATTTATTTTGGGTTTGAAAGTATTTGATATTGAAGGTGAAGTAGTTTCTATTTCGATTTTCTTGATTTCTTTCTGTCTACCAACACCATAAAATGTAATCTCTATCTTATTAAATTTTTCACCTAACTCTAAGTTTTTATGAGATATGTTTCCGGGTAATACCGGTAAGTTTTATTGAAATTTTATGACAACCAAAAATCTTCCAATTTAATTCTGTTTTGTTTCCTCGAACAGTTAATTGAGTTATGAAGATAAAATGTTCAACAAGCAGTTTTTTTGAGAAAAGTAAATTTTTAGCAAACAAAAATGAGCACAATAGGTTAGTGTAAAGGAATTTCATTTTAGACTTAATAGTTATGTTCATTCAGTTTGATTGATCTTTATTTACAGAAAATTACTTTATATCCTTCTACTGAAATTTCGAATTTTTTGGTTGACTTTACTCAACTTTTTTCTGTTACAGGTTCAATTTGAGGTTCAATATTTTCTTTTTTGTTTGATTCTTTGCAACTGTGAAGGAACATTAACATTATTAACTAAGGTTAGAATATACTTCGTGTTATGATTTTTTTAAAATTATACACAATACATTTATCAATGTAACACATTTATTTAAGTATCGCAATATATTAAAAATCAATGAGATAAAACAATAGGCCAAGAATATATTAGTGCTCTAGAACATTGCATACTAAATGTCGCGTTAGCGATAAGAGCGGCATCCTTTTTTGCTGTTTTTATTGATTGCAATGGCTAATTTTATAGGGAACTGGAGAACCACGCCCTACTATATACAGCAATAGCAGGCAAAAAAGATATAGCGG
This sequence comes from Flavobacteriaceae bacterium, assembly GCA_964228785.1. Taxonomy (GTDB): domain Bacteria; phylum Bacteroidota; class Bacteroidia; order Flavobacteriales; family Flavobacteriaceae; genus Polaribacter. The sequence continues at coordinate 5,722 of CAXRAW010000071.1, read as the reverse complement.
ATAGCGTGGCCCGAAGGGAACGCCCTAAAATAACAAAATAGGCTGTTGCTTAATAGACTTTAAATATGGGAATTAATAGGTGTGCTTTTTCGTAATAAGGACTCTTTTTGAAGATGAAATTCAATTGAGCACCAGAGCTTTTAGCAAAATTTTGATCATTCTTTAATTTTTCTTCGAACTCCTTCTGAATTTCTGGATTGTCCTTTAAAAACTGCTCTGCTATGTCTTCAAAAACATAAGCAGAATACCCTTCTTTTTGTTGTAAAATTGTATCAAAAAAATTCCAGTTAAAGAAGGAGTCCGTTGCCTCAGGTTCGAGTGTTTCAATGATATATCGTATTCCTTTCTGTTGGGTAGGGATGTATATATCTCCTTTAAAAAATTGCTGCTCTACAGTATCTTTAGACACCTCTGTATCGTAGTGTAAATAGTGGCCTTCATATGCATTTTTTCGAGTTTTATACTTTTCAATTCGCATGTATTCCACGAGAATTATCGTGTCATTATCAAATTTTTTGTATTGAATTTGGTTGTTGTCTAAACACTCTAAAATTTTACTCCAGCCATTTTTTAAAATGTATGCTTTGGGAATAGTCACCTCTTTTTTTGGTCGGTATTCGTTGTAATAGTCCACAGGCTCTAGGTAGGGTTTGGAGCGGTCATAAAACATCCGTTTTCCGGTGGTTACTTTGCTGTCTATATACGTGCCTTGGTAACCTTTAAACTGAATGATTGCAGGTTCTTTTTTGGGATTGATTTCAAATGTAATGGGATAGGTTTCCTTAGCTAAGATTTCTTGTACTGCACTTTTACGCAATGCCTTGATATCTACTGAGCGTTCTTCTGTAAATTCTAACATTGAATGCATCAGTGCGTAGGTTTGTTCAACTCGAATCTTGTAGGGTTTTAGCATGTGGGTTTCTACCATCATTCCGAAGGTATTGAATAGTGTTGTATAACCAGTGGAATAGCGAGGTGAATCAAAAAACTGGGTCCATCCCTCTCTAGGGGTTTTCCCCCAAACATTCACATAGGGTGTAATGGGAATTCTTTTAATGATTAGAGACGTTTCTAATGCGGGACGCATTTGGGTTTCTATAAATTTGCCAAGGGCTCCTCCTAATTTGTTATGCTGCGTAAATAGATGGGTTATTGCGTATTGGTAGTCAGCTCCGTTGCTTACATGATTGTCGATAAATACATCTGGATCTAGGGTATGAAAAATCTGAGCAAAGGAGGCTGCATTTTTAGTATCTTGTTTGATAAAATCGCGATTTAAGTCATAATTCTGAGCGTTTCCGCGAAATCCATATTCTTTAGGACCATTTTGATTGACTCTGGTATGGGAATTTCTGTTAAGTGCTCCGCCTATGTTGTAAATAGGAATGATGTTAATTAGGGTATTTTTATAGCTTTTTTTTAGTGAGTCAGATTGAACGATATCTCTCAGCATCATCATAGAGGCATCGATTCCATCAGACTCTCCGGGGTGAATTCCGTTATTGATTAAGACCCTGTTCTTGGGTGAATTTTTAACGGTATTGATATCCGTTTTTCCATCGGTATTGAAGATGACTAGATGTAGTGGATGTCCTGAGTCGGTCTCTCCCATTTCCGTTAAGGTGATTTCTGGGTAGCTATCAGCTAATTGCTGGTAGTACTCGATTGCTTCTTTGTAGGTTGCTGTTGCTGTACCGTTGGACTTTTCGAAAGTGGTTTTAAAATCCTTAGTACTGGAATTTTTTTGCTTGCATGCTAAGAAACATATTACAAATAGCAACGATAATACTTTTTTCATACCTAAAAATCGACTTTTGGAGCTACGGAATTAGGAACCAAACTTGCCGCGTTTCCTCCATTTCTCATCACATCTCTAACGATAGATGAGCTGATATAGGATGTTTCAGCACTTGTTAATAAGAATACGGTTTCAATTCCTGATAGTTTTCTGTTGGTTTGCGCAATTGATTTTTCAAATTCAAAGTCTGCAGGGTTCCTCAGCCCTCGAAGAATGAAGTTTGCATTAATTTCTTTGCAATAGTTCACGGTAAGACCTTTATAGGTCTCAACGGAAATTTTTTCTTCTGCAAAAAAGGTATTCCCTATAAATTTCATGCGTTCTTCTACGGAAAACATATAGTTCTTTTTTGCGTTGATACCGATGGCAATAACAATTTCATCAAACAAGGGTAGTCCTCTTTTGATGATGTCTACATGACCTAGGGTAATTGGGTCAAATGAGCCTGGAAAAACTGCTTTTTTCATGCGTTAGTATTTGATCTTTAAATTAGATGCAGAGAAAATCTGTATCATTATTTCTCTGTGTTGTTGAGAATTTTATCAATGGAGTGTCTTATTTTAATCTCGTTCTGAAATGGTTTAAATTATTCTTGAAGTGACATCGTTATTGCATTATCAAATAGTTCGGATAAGCTAATATTGGCTTTTCTGGCTTGTTGTGGCAGAATACTCTCTGCTGTTAAACCTGGTACTGTATTGATCTCTAGGAAATAAGGTTCTCCGTGAACAATAATAAACTCTGAGCGAGAAAAGCCAGTCATATTCAAAATTTGGTAAACGTTTTGCGCAACTTTCTGAACTTTTTCTCTTATTTCTTCTGAAATTCTTGCTGGTGTGATCTCTTGTGATGCTCCTTCGTATTTGGCATTGTAATCAAAAAAGTCGTTTTTCGGGACAATCTCTGTCACGGGAAGTACTTTGATGGCTCCTTGATACTCTATGACTCCCACTGATACTTCGGTTCCGTCTAGAAAAGACTCTATGAGTATCTCAGAATCTTCTTTGAATGCTTTTTTGATGGCGTTTGGAAGTTCTTCTGTGTTGTACACTTTTGAAATCCCAAAGCTAGAGCCTGCGTTGTTAGGTTTTACAAAGCAGGGGAGTCCTACTTTCTCAATGATACTAACCATATTCATTTTATCTCCCCGGTTCAAATAATACGAAGTTGCTGTTCTAACCCCGTATGCTCTAACCACACTCAAGGTATCTCTTTTGTTAAATGTAAGTGCCATTTGATAAAAAGGGGCTGACGTATGTTTGATTCCTAACAACTCCAAATAGGCTAGGATAGCTCCATTCTCTCCAGGAGCTCCGTGAATGGCGTTAAAGACGCAATCAAAATGAATTTGATCCCCATCTACTGTCACTGAAAAGTCATCTTTATTGACAGGATACTCTTTTTCATTCGCTAGATATATCCACTTATCTTTTAAAATATGAATCTGATAGCCTTGATATTTATTCCTATCTAATGATTGATAGACTACATTCCCACTTTTTAATGAGATCTCCACTTCTGATGAATATCCTCCCATGATGATGGCAATGTTTTTTTTCATTTTTTCTCGCTTGATACACAAAAGTACATGATTTTTTTGATACGCTTGTATTCAATTCAAATAGTTGATAGTCAGTGATATAATTTCAAAAACACGTTGGTATATATTTCATCAACTCCTTTGTGAGGGTTTCCCTAGAATGTACTTAAAAAATCAAATGAAACCCTCTCAAAGGGATCTGTTTAACGAGGATCGGTACCCCAGTAAAAGGAAACGATTAAATACCAAATGATCAGTATAAATTTAGACGAATGATATTGAGCTAGACAAAAATAGTTTTTGATATCACTCAAAATTTTGCATTCTATACAGAAAAAAGAATTTAGCTTTTTAATAAGAAACTTCGTTAGTTTTCGTTGGGAGATTGAAGAATTGTCTATTCAAAGAATACTATTTTTAACTACTTTTGTTTTATCATCCAAAAAAGAATCATGAGTTTCTTTCGTTTTATTGTAAGCAAATCTTTCTTGCGTCAAATAGTCATTGCCACAGTAAGTTTGGTGGTTTTTGTTTTTTTACTCAAATGGTGGTTAGGTTACACTACAAATCACAATCAGAAAATTGAAGTTCCAAATTTGAATAGGATGTCACTATCGGATGTTAAAATGACGTTAGAAAATCTTAATCTTGATTTTATTGTCATAGATTCTGCGAGTTATAACCCAAATTATCCAAAACGTTCCGTTATAGAGCAGTTTCCTGAAGCTGGTGATTTTGTAAAGGAAAAACGAAAAATTTATTTAACACTCAACCCTTCCAAATACAGAGATATTACAATTCCTGATTTAAACGGTCGTACGAAGCGTCAAGCGATATCTCAGTTGCAATCTATTGGTTTTAAAATTGGAGAATTTACCACAGTAAGGGATATTGGTAAGGATGTGGTTCGTGGATTAAAATTTGAAGGGAAACCACTGAAATCTGGTAAAAAGCTTCCAAAAAATTCTGTAATTGACCTGGTATTGGGTGATGGGAAAGGTGGTTAAAATAACTTCATGATTGAAGAAAACTCAGATAACGAAGAATTGTATGAACACCATCGTTTTGTTGCTAGCGATGGACAAATTCCTTTACGAGTAGATAAGTTTTTGATGAACTTTATTGAAAATGCCACTAGAAATAAGATTCAGCAAGCTGCCAAAGCTGGAAATATTTTGGTGAACAATATGCCTGTGAAATCCAATCACAAGGTAAAACCCAAAGATATCGTAAGGGTAGTATTATCTCATCCACCTCACGAAAATTTATTGGTTGCTGAAGATATTCCGTTGGATATTGTTTATGAGGACGACGAGGTTATTGTATTGAATAAACCCTCTAATATGGTTGTTCACCCTGGGCATGGCAATTATTCGGGAACGTTGGTCAATGGACTTATCTATCATATCAAAAATCTGCCATTTAACAGCAATGAGCGTCCTGGCTTAGTTCATCGAATTGATAAGGATACTAGTGGACTTCTTGTGGTTGCCAAAACTGAATATGCAATGGCAGACTTGTCGAAACAATTTTTTGACAGAACAACAGAGCGATTGTACTATGCTCTAGTCTGGGGAACAGTAGACGAGAATCGTGGGACTATTGAGGGTCATATAGGTAGAAGTTTTAAAAATAGACTACAAATGGATGTTTTTCCCAATGGTGATTACGGTAAGCCAGCTATTACGCATTTTAAAGTCGTAGAGCGACTCACCTATGTTACTTTGGTTGAATGCAAATTACAAACGGGGAGAACACATCAAATTAGGGCGCATTTTAAACATATTGGGCATCCATTGTTTAATGATGAGCGCTACGGAGGAAATCAGATTTTAAAAGGCACTACTTTTACCAAATACAAACAGTTTGTAGATAACTGTTTTAACATCTTACCACGACAGGCACTGCACGCAAAAACATTAGGATTTACTCATCCGACCTCTGGTGAGTTCTTGCAATTTGATTCCACCATTCCAAAAGATATGGAGGCTTGCCTTAACAAATGGCGGAATTACACACAAAATTCGAAGAAGCTGTAGGCGCAAATTATTGTCTTAAAACCTGAAATGTTAATTTTGAATGGTTGTAAGTATCTAGGAAAAAGAATTTTGACACTTTCTGTAAAATTTTGCTTTATACGTGCCAACTTTTGCTAAAGAATGAAGTATGAAACGTTTTTGTTGTATGTATCTTTGATGTCGCGTTAGCCCTTATGTTTGTAATATCTAACCCAAAGTTAAGTGTTTAACCCGCATTATTCATCGGCACTAGAATTTTGAAGATGTTCTGATTTTTAATTTTACCATTTTGATTTTGCTTGATTTTTGAAGATTGGTTTTAAATATTTGAAGGACTTTAGTGTTATTTTTGTTGATTTTAGAGTA